>NZ_JBUZTL010000006.1:0-230529 GCF_055408345.1 Pseudomonas sp. B424
TCGGCGCGATTCAACTCAAATACCGCGCCGCTTGCATCGCGAGCAAGCCCGCTCCCACAGAGGAGATGTGCGAGTCTCGCAGACCTCGCCGCCAAACAGACCGGCCTGCCGCCCCGGACGCCTTTGATCCGGCCAAGCCGTTTAGCGAGCAACACTTCGCCAGTGCTTGACCGGGAACCGAGTATCTACAGTGTGCGAGCTCAAACATTGACGTTCATCGCCTGCTCTATATCCGCCAGCAAATCCTCAATATCCTCCAGCCCCACCGCCAGCCTCACCAGCCCTTCACTGATGCCGTGTTTTGCCCGTTCTTCCAGGGTGTAGGTGGAGTGGGTCATGCTCGCCGGGTGTTGCGCCAGTGATTCGGCCCCCCCCAGGCTGACCGCCCGGCTGAACAGTTGCAGGGCATTCATAAAACGCTGCCCCGCAGCCATCCCCCCTTTGAGTTCAAAGGCAATCATGCCCCCCGGCAATTTCATTTGCCGGCAGGCCAAAGCGTACTGCGCGAAGGAGGGCAGGCCGGGGTAGGCCACCCACTCCACGGCGGGGTGGTCCTGCAGCATCTGCGCGATGACCCGGGCGTTGCTGCAATGCCGATCCATGCGCAATGCCAGGGTTTTGATACCCCGCATCAGCAGGTGGGCGTCATGGGGCGACAGGACCGCACCGGTCAGGTCCTTGAGGCCTTGCAGGCGGATCCGGTCGGCCAGGCTTTGGCGGGTAACCACCACGCCGGCGGTGATATCGCTGTGCCCGCTCAGGTACTTGGTGGCGGAATGCACCACCACGTCGGCCCCCAGTTCCAGGGGGCGCTGCAAGTAGGGGGTGCAGTAGGTGTTGTCGATCACCACGATCAGGTCGTTGTGTGTGTGGGCAATGGCCGAGACGGCCGCGATGTCCACCAGTTGCATGTTCGGGTTGGCCGGGGTTTCGAAGTAGATCATGCGTGTGGCCGGGGTGATGGCGGCTTCCAGTTCGGTCAGGTTCGACATGTCCACGTGTTTGACCACAACCCCGAATTCGCCGATGCCGTGGTGCAGCAGGGCGAACGTGCAGCCATACAACGTGCGGTTGACGATGATTTCATCGCCGGGCCTGAGCAGCGTCCAGAAAGTCGCGGCAATGGCGCCCATGCCGGAGCTGAACGCTACGCCGGCCTCGCCGTTTTCCAGTGCCGCCATGCGCGACTCCAGCAGGGCCAGGGTCGGATTGGAAATACGGGTATAAAAATGCCCGCTTTCCTCTCCGGCAAAACAACCTGCACCGTATTCAACCGTGGCAAAGGCAAAGGTCGACGTCAGATAAACAGGCGGAATGAGCGCACCGTTGTTTTCCAGTGCGTTGTAACCGTAGTGAATCGCACGGGTAGAAAAGCCGAAGTTCTTATGTTTATCGTTCATGGCGAACTCTCCGATATTTCCTACAATGCTATGCTTAAAACCAGTACGGTAAATTCTAAATTTGCCTGCAATTGCAAGCCTTATTAGAACAAAAAACAGTCACGATGAGCTTTCGAGGCAATCTATGCCCAACACTCTGGATAGAACCGATAAAGCCTTGCTTGCCGCTCTGCAAGGTAATGCCCGCTTAACCGTTGCAGAGTTGGCGGAGAGTGTTTCGCTGACCACTTCGCCCTGTTGGCGGCGGGTGAAAATCCTGGAAGAAAGCGGCGTTATTACTGGCTATCAGGCCATTCTCTCTTCAAAGGAACTGGGGTATGGGGTCACGGCTTTTGTCAGCGTGATGATGGCGTCTCACTCGCAAGAAGTGGCCAGAAGCTTTGAACAGCGCTTGCTGGAAATCCCTGAAATCGTTGCCTGTCATAACGTGTCTGGGCGTTATGACTTTTTGTTGGAAGTGGTCGCCACGGACCTGGAGTCCTTTGGTGAATTTGCCCGTGAAGTGCTGCAAACCTTGCCTGCGGTCAAGGAGATCTATTCGAGCTTTTCATATAAGTCGGTCAAGCCACGGCGGGTGATTCCCGTCTTGGGTTGAGGGCCATCGATCATTTAAATGGAGCCCGCCCGTTATATAAATAACGAGGGGGAAGTCTGGAAGTATGGCGGTGTGAGAACGCTCTGTTAAAAGGGTAGGCCCGGTCTTTTTACCGGGCTTTTGACAGGCAGCAAGTGTTTTAAGTGGTTCACTTTTAATTTCATTTATTAAGAGTTAATAACCATGTTGACCCGTGAAATCATGCTCCAGTTGTTCCCGAAGAGCGCAGCGTTTATCGATATATACCTGCCTTTTGTGCAGGCGGTGACTCACCGGCGATTGATCAGTACCCCCCGGCGCCTGGCCGCTTTTTTAGCTCAGGTCGGCCATGAAAGTGCGGGGTTCACCGTACTTGTCGAAAATCTCAATTACAGTGCAGACGGCCTGGCCGCGACCTGGGGCTCACGTTTTGCGCAAAAAAATACGGCTGGCCAATACATCACAGTGATGGATGGAGGGCGCTTGCGGCGTCTGCCCAATAACGATGCGCAGAAGCTCCATCGCCGACCTGAGGCCATTGCCAACCGGGTTTACAGTGACCGTCTTGGCAATGGATCAGAGGCGTCGGGCGAGGGTTGGCTGTATCGGGGCAGGGGGCTGATTCAAGTGACCGGCAAGACCAATTACCGCCAGTGCAGCCTTGGATTGTTTGGCGATGAGCGGCTGCTGACCAGCCCGGAACTGTTGCATCAATGGCACTGGGCCGTTGAGTCGGCAGGCTGGTACTGGAACTTGCGTAACCTTAATGCCCTGGCGGACGGTGATGACTTTGAGCGTGTCACCAGAGCCATCAACGGCGGCCTCAATGGCCAGGCGCATCGTCTGGAACTGTACCGCCAGGCGCTGGGTTTATTGCGGTCCTGAGGGTTTTATTTCTGTCAGCAACAGCCAGCGGTTTTATCAGGCCATAATGCCCGCGCACTTTTCCCCCGTCCTTCAGGAGTCACGCCCCCGTGATGTTTGAAATCAAGCCGATGAACCCCGAGCAGTACCGCCAGCAAACGCGACGCAGCACGGTTTACATCGCACTGACTTTTATCTTGCTTGCGCTGCTGCTGTCCGGGTTGGCGGTCATGGCGCTGGGTGTTCCGGGCGGGGATAATTTCCGCTTGAACCTGGTGGGTGTCCTGGTTGCGCTGGTCACGACCCTTCTGCTGGTGCGCTACCTGTTCTGGTCACAGCCGTGGATGGCTGCGGCGGTCTACGGATGGCAGCTCAAGCGCAGCCTGATGAAGGTGACCAACGTCATGCACCATGTGACGGCAGGGATCATGGCGGGTGATGTGAGTGCGATGAAGCTGTTGCGCTTCTACCACCTGGGCGTGACCCAGATGTACCAGCTGGATGCCAACTCCAGTGGGTTGAGCCAGATGGTCCGCGAGATCGACCTGCATAAGGCGCGCCTTGAAGCATTGGGCATCGACACCGAACAGACCCGTCTCGATCCGGCCTGGATTGATGCCGTAAAGAAATTCGCACCTCTGACGTGATGTCTTGACGGGCGAGCCAGGCGAGGTGCGTGGTGACACTGCGCGTATCGCTTGGCAAGCCCTTCGATGGGGTTTTAGCTCACGACTCGATAGCACGGCACATAGGCCGCGCCGCCAGGCAGTTTCATGCGGTGTTGTTCAACGAACGCTTGCAGCAACTTGTCCAGAGGCTTCATCACGGCAGCATCGCCATTGATCACATAAGGCCCGTGCTGCTCGATCAGCTGGATGCCTTTCTCTTTTACGTTGCCCGACACAATCCCGGAAAAGGCCTGACGCAGGTTGATTGCCAGTTCGTGTGCCGGCATGTCACTGCGCAGTTTCAGACTTGCCATATTGGCGTGGGTCGGGTCGAACGGGCGCTGGAAGCCTTCATCGATTTTCAATAGCCAGTTGAAGTGGAAGGCGTCGTTGCGCTCGCGACGGAACTGCTTCACCGCCTTGAGCCCTGCGGTCATGTGGCGGGCCACTTCGGCCGGGTTGTCGATAATGATCTGGTAGTGCTGCTGCGCCTCTTCACCCAGGGTGGCCCCTACAAACTCATGCAGTTGCTGCAGGTAGGGAGCGGCCTCTTTAGGGCCGGTCAAGATCACCGGGAACGGCACATCGCTGTTTTCCGGGTGCATCAAAATACCCAGCAGGTACAGGAATTCTTCGGCGGTACCGGCCCCGCCCGGGAAGATGATCACGCCA
Organism: Pseudomonas sp. B424; assembly: GCF_055408345.1. Lineage (NCBI taxonomy): Bacteria > Pseudomonadati > Pseudomonadota > Gammaproteobacteria > Pseudomonadales > Pseudomonadaceae > Pseudomonas > Pseudomonas sp. B424. The sequence goes on from NZ_JBUZTL010000006.1 coordinate 4,179, forward strand.
TGACCCACCCGAACAAAGGCCTCAAGGCGCTTCTCGATGTCCGGCAGGATCACCAGTTCGTTGACGATCGGGTTCGGCGCTTCGGCGGCGATGATGCCGGGTTCGGTTAGCCCCAAATAACGCCCGCCAGTCAGGCGCTGTTTTGCGTGGGAAATGGTGGCGCCTTTCATTGGCCCCTTCATCACGCCCGGGCCGCAGCCGGTGCAGATGTCCAGACTGCGCAAGCCCAGTTCGTGGCCCACCTTTTTGGTGTACTTGTACTCTTCGGTATTGATCGAGTGGCCACCCCAGCACACGACAATTTTCGGATCAACCCCAGGGCGCAGCGTGCGGGCGTTGCGCAACAGGTGGAACACGTAGTCAGTGATGCCGGCAGAGCTGCTCAGGTCGATGCGCGCGCTGTCGAGACTGCCCTGGTTGTACACGATGTCACGCAGGGCACTGAACAGCATTTCCCGGGTGCTGGCGATCATTTCGCCATCAACAAATGCATCGGCGGGGGCGTTAAGCAGTTCAAGACGCACGCCGCGGTCTTGCTGGTGGATTCGCACCTCGAAATCCTGATAGGCCTCAAGGATGGTTTTGGCGTTATCGACGTGGGCACCGGTGTTCAGGATTGCCAGTACGCACTGGCGAAACAGCGTGTAGCTGCTGCCCGAGCCAACTTCGCTCAGTTGCTGCACTTCACGTTGCGATAGCGTCTCCAGGCTGCCTTTAGGGCTTACTGAAGCGTTGATGACGTGTCTTTGGACCATAGCGGGCTTCCTTGAGCGGGGTCGAAAAGTTGCTTGGCGCAGCCATTGAGTTCATGTCAGCAATGCAGATTTGCCGAGCGAGGCGTCCCAACTCTTACGTCTTTAGATTCATTTGCTGTAAGCATAGTAGCCTTTGGGCAGGCATAAAGAAGAGCCTGCCCGTGGGCTATATTGCCACTGGCTACAGTAACACTGGCGGTGCATAAGACCAGTGCAGCGCTTTTTCGATCATTGAGCGCGGCCGAAAGTCGGCAGGAATGGGTTAATCTGCGGCCCTATTGAGACGGGTTTACACAAGGACACACTGATGATTGTTACCACGACGCACACGATTGATGGCCGCAAAATCACTGAATATCTGGGAGTGGTCAGTGCCGAGTCGGTACACGGTATCAACGTGGTACGGGATTTCTTTACCGGGGTGCGCGATTTTTTTGGCGGACGCTCCCAGACGCTGGAACGGGCCTTGAAGGAAGCGCGGGCAGAAGTCACGGATGAAATCCGTGAGCGGGCAGGCGGCTTGCGGGCCGATGCGATTGTAGGGTTGAACTTTGAAATCAGCATGCCGTCAGGGCGTGGCGGGATGCTGGTGGTATTCGCCACAGGCACAGCGGTGCGTTTGAACTGACGCGCGCAGAATTCGACCGCCGTTCAAGCGGTCGAATACCCACGACAAACAGATTCAGATCGTTGTGGCTACCGGTGCGCGGGCAGTGGTTTTGGACAGCGCGTCCTGAAGTTTCTGTTCTTGTTCCGGAGACAGGGAGGTGCGCAGAACCTTGCCTTTGAAGTCCGAGTCTTCAAGTTCTTTCAGGACTTTTTCCGGCTGGAACTTGCGTAGCAGCACAAACAGGGCCGACGAATCGTTCGGGATGGTTTCGCTCAATGACTTGATAAACGAGTCATCGATCCCGTAATCGCTCAACGAACCGGACAGTGCGCCGGTGCCAGCACCCAGTGCGCCACCAATGGCAAAGCCTGCCAGAGGGTTGAGGAACAGCAGCCCCACCAGTGCGCCCCACAGGCCGCCGGTGACCAGGCCGGAAGTAGCCCCCAGAGCTGTCAGGTTGACGCTTTGCTTGATATGGATCTTGCCTTCGGCATTGCGCACCACAATGACCGCATCTTCCAGCTCCACCAGGTGCTCTTTGCTCAGCGAAACCATCTTGGTGAGGGCGCGATCTGCTTTCTCGGTGTCTGAAAATCCCACTACGATTAAATCGGACATGTCTTTCATTCCTTGACGGTACAGGTCCAGCCCGGCGACAGGCTGAATTGAGGAGGAGTCTCTCAAGGCGTAACAATGCTTAAACGCCTTGGTGCGCAGTAATCAGGCCTTGCAAGCCTTCTGCGAGAAAGGAGCGTGGTCGCTAACCTTGAAACGGTCAAGTCGATGGGACATATCTCTTAACAAAGAGAAGGTTCAGCAAGGGGGGCAATGCTGTTTCAGGCGCGGGTATCGAATGAATTGAGGAGGGCTGGCTGGGCAGCCCTGATACTCAAGCCTAGGGCTGATACCTCACAGGCTTATGGCTGATCGTTTTTTTCCGGTGCATTCAATCCGGCCTGGATACGTTGGTAAATTTCTTCACGGTGTACGGCAACATCCTTCGGCGCGTTGATGCCGATTCTGACCTGTTGTCCGCTGACACCTAAAATAGTGATCGTAATATCGTCACCGATGTTTATGCTTTCACCAACTTTACGGGTGAGTATCAGCATTTTTTTCTCCTTGATGGCTTTGTAAGGCACGTCTCTGAGACGGTGCGGCTTCGGTCATGACTACAGAATACTGCTTAGTGCGTATAAATGCGCCGCTCATTACAGACGACATGGCCAGAGGATTGATTCCCTGCAAGGGGAAAATTCTGGCGTCTGAGCCTTAAATTGGGGCGCATCGGATTTGTTCAAGGAGAGCAAAGGCCGTTGTCCCAGTGATAAAATCAACCCATTCAAACAGACAGGGGAAACGCAGTGCGTAAAGTCATCGTGATGACGGCAATTTTGGCCTTGACGGCTTGCGGTCAGGAGTCTAACGATAAAATCCAGCGGGCTAAAGCAGCTTCTGAATCAACAGTGGCCCAGGCGCCGGTTGCTCAATGGGCGCTGGAGATCACCGAGGGTCAGAGAGCAACAATTACTGACACCACCGGAAGGCTTCTTGACAACGGTTTCACCCCTTACATTTTCGAAAACGCCGGTGTTCAGCACTTCTTGATCGGACCGTTTGCCTCTGAGGCTCAAGCGCTTGAAGCGCAGGCAAAAATGAAGCTCAAGCCAAAACTCGACGGCATCGAAACCAACGTGATTGAACTACCCGCCGCGAATTAATCCGGTACAGCGTCGCGTAGTTGCCTAAGCGTAGCCGCAACAGGCGATATTCGACGCATTGTGCTGGAAATATTTGCTCACTCGACGGACCTCGAAGAAGCACGACGGCAAGGGCAATAGCCATGAGCAATCACAAGATCGAAATTCGGCGCAGCAATGTCGAAAAAATCCTCCTCGGCGCCGAAAAGATTTTTGCTGAAAAGGGCTTTGCCGGAACGGCAATGGCGGACATTGCAGCAGAAGTCCGGTTGCCACGCTCCAACCTGCACTACTACTTCAGCACCAAGACCGAGCTGTACAGTGCTGTGTTGCTCGGGCTGCTCGAGGTCTGGAAGCAGGATGCGCTGTGCTTCGAAACCTACGACGACCCGCGTCTGGTGCTCAGCAGCTACATCCGCGCCAAAATGAACCACTCGCGTACACGGCCATTTGGCTCGAAAGTCTGGGCCAATGAATTGATCCATGGCGCCCCGACCCTGGGTCAGGCGCTGGATGCCAGCCTGTATGACTGGGCGAAGATGAAAGAGGCCAAAATCCGCCAATGGGTGCAGGACAAGCGGATATTGCCGGTAGAGCCGTCCAGCCTGTTGTACATGATCTGGGCCTCAACCCAGCATTACGCCGACTTCGACCATCAGGTGACGATCATCAACGATCATCAGCCATTGTCCGATATCCAGTTTGAACGGGCGGTGCAGACGGTTACCAGCATCATCCTGCGGGGGATAGGGCTGGAGCCGTAGATCAAACAACTACACGTTCCGTGGGAGCGGGCTTGCTCGCGATGCAGTCAACTCGGTCTGTCTGAATGACCGCGGTGATGTCATCGCGAGCAAGCCCGCTCCCACGTTGTTGTGTGGCTTGGTTAAAACCCTACGAAGCCACCCGGTACGGGTTGCGCGGATCATGGTTCCAGTCCAGGAACGGCAGGCCATTGTTATGCGGCACCATCTCGATGCAGTCCTCCACCGGGCACGTGATCTGGCAGAGGTTGCAGCCTACGCATTCGTCGTCGATCACTTCATACCGGTGTGTTCCGTCGGGCTGCTTCAGGCTGGCAATGGCCTGGTGCGAAGTGTCCTCGCACGCAATGTGGCAGCGCCCGCAGCCAATACAGGCCTCTTGGTCGATTTTGGCGATTACCTGATAGTTGATATCCAGATACTTCCAGTCGGTGGTGTTGCCTACAGCCCGGCCAGAAAAGTCGTCCAGGCAGGTATAGCCTTGGCTGTCCATCCAGCGCGACAAACCGTCCTTCATCTCATCAACTATCCGAAACCCATGGAGCATGGCGGCGGTGCATACCTGAACCGAGCCACAGCCCAGGGCAATGAATTCCGCTGCGTCGCGCCAGCTGCCAATGCCGCCAATCCCGCTGATCGGCAAGCCTTTGGTCAACGGATCACGGGCGATTTCGGCCACCATGTTCAGCGCAATCGGCTTGACTGCGGACCCGCAATAACCACCGTGCGTGCTCTGGCTGCCCACTGTCGGTAACGCCACCATGCGCTCAAGATCGACGCTGGTGATGGAATTGATGGTGTTGATCAACGACACCGCATCGGCCCCGCCGCGGTGTGCTGCGCGGGCACTGAGGCGCACGTCGGTGATGTTGGGCGTCAGCTTGACGATCACCGGCAGCGAGCAATAGGTCTTGCACCAGCGCGTCACCATCTCGACGTATTCAGGTACCTGACCCACCGCCGCCCCCATGCCGCGTTCCGGCATGCCGTGGGGGCAGCCGAAATTCAGCTCGATGCCATCGGCGCCCGTAGCCTCCACCAGCGGCAGGATGAACTTCCAGGCCGCTTCTTCGCAAGGCACCATCAACGACACAATCAGCGCCCGGTCCGGCCAGTCCTTTTTGACCTGGGTAATTTCCCGCAGGTTGATTTCCAGGGAGCGGTCGGTAATCAGTTCGATATTGTTGATACCCATGACTTCGCGGTTAGGCCCGAAATGCGCCGAGTAGCGCGAGGACACGTTGACCGCGGCCGGGTCTTCACCCAGGGTTTTCCAGACCACGCCGCCCCAGCCCGCCTCATAGGCACGCACCACGTTGTAGGCCTTGTCGGTGGGTGGCGCAGACGCGAGCCAGAAAGGGTTGGGCGATTTGATACCGGCGAAAACAATCGAGAGATCGGCCATTTACGCGGCCTCCTGATTCAGTTGGGCATGAATGGCTTCTGCGGCCAGTTTTCCGTGCTGCACGGCTTGTACGGTCAGGTCCTGACCCAGGGAGGTGCAATCGCCCCCGGCATAGACCCCGGGGACGCTGGTGCGCAGCTGATCGTCAACCTCGATCCGGTCGCCGACCCGCTTGAGTGCCTGGGCCAGCGGATCGCTCAGCGCAGCCTCATCAAAGGTCTGGCCGATGGCTTTGAACACCGCATCAGCTGCCAGCTCGAAGGACTCGCCGGTGTTCGTCAGGCGCCCGCCCTCCAGGCGGGTGCGGGCAAAGCGCATGCCGCGCACGTGACCGTGTTCATCCAGTAACAATTCTTGTGGCTGGGCCCAGGTCATGAGCCGTACCTGATTGGCCTTGGCAATGTCCTGTTCGTGCCCGGTGGCGCCCATGTCCTCCAGCCCCCGGCGGTACACCAGGTTTACCTCCCGTGCGCCCAGGCGGGCCATTTGCACCGCCATATCGATCGCGGTATTGCCCGCGCCCAGCACAATGCAGCGTTCGGCCAGCGGTAATTGCGTCAGGTCATCGCTCTGGCGCAGTTCGCGGATGTAATCGGTGGCGGCCAGCAGCCCCGGCGCGTCTTCGTGGGGCAGGCCCAGCAGCCGGCTGGCGGCCAGCCCCAGCCCCAGAAACACCGAATCGAACTGCTGATGCAGCTCGCTCAGGCTCAGGTTGTCGCCCAGTTTCTGGCCATGGCGCACCTCGATGCCGCCGATATCCAGCACGAAATCCACTTCCCTCTGGGCAAAATCATCCACCAGCTTGTATTTGGCGATCCCGTATTCATTGAGCCCGCCGGATTTTTCCCGGGCTTCGAAAATCACCACCTCATGCCCGAGCAAGGCCAGGCGATGGGCGCATGCCAACCCGGCCGGGCCCGCCCCGACCACGGCAATACGTTTGCCTGTGGGCGCCGCACGTCTGAAGGGGTGTTCGCTGAACTGCGCATGATCGATCGCATAACGCTGCAGCAAACCAATCAGCACCGGGGCGCATTCCTGGGCGTTGTTGCGCACACAGGCCTGCTGGCACAGCACCTCGGTCGGACATACCCGGGCACAACTGCCGCCGAGGATATTGGCCGAGAGAATTTTCTGTGCCGCACCTTGGATGTTTTCCTGCTGGATATTGCGAATAAACGAAGGGATATCGATGTCGCTGGGGCACGCATTGATACAAGGCGCGTCGTAGCAATACAGGCAGCGCGAACTTTCCAGCTCGGCCTGGCGGGCGCTGAGGGGCGGCGCCAGATCGGTGAAATGACTCGCCAGCACCTGCGCATTGTCATGGGGATGCGGCAAATGGTTCAGGGACTTGATCACGGGATTGCCTCACGGTTGTGGGGATCGTCCTGCCTCTGTGGGCAGTGCTTTACGCTCAGCGCTTGACGGCTATCGGCTTGTGTTGCTCGGCGCGTTTTTTCAGCAGGTCGAACACGGCGGGGTAGGCCGGGCGTTCGATATAGCGCCCGGCGCCGCGCTCTGCCCGCAGGTCACCGTCGGCCCACACCACGCGGCCCTGGCTGATGGTGTGGCTGGGGATGCCACGCACGGTCTTGCCTTCGAAAATGTTGAAGTCGACTTTTTGATGGTGGGTTTTGGCGCTGATGGTGCGTGTGCCCAGCGGGTCCCACAGCACCAGATCAGCATCGGCACCGACCCTGATCGTGCCTTTGCGCGGGTACATATTGAAAATCTTGGCGCTGTTGGTGGAGGTCAGAGCGACAAACTCCTGCATCGACAAACGCCCGGTGTTCACGCCTTCATCCCACAGCAGCGCCATGCGGTCCTCGATACCCGCCGTGCCGTTGGGGATCTTGCTGAAATCGTCGCGCCCGGCGGCTTTTTGCTCGGCACAGAAGCAGCAGTGGTCGGTGGCGGTGGTGTGCAGGTTGCCCGATTGCAAGCCGTGCCACAGCGCCTCCTGATGCCCGCGAGGGCGGAAGGGCGGGCTCATCACGTAGCCGGCGGCGGTCTGCCAGTCGGGGTGTTGATACACGCTGTCATCGAGCAGCAGATGCCCGGCCAGCACCTCGCCATACACCGGCTGGCCCTGGCTGCGGGCGTAGGTGATCTCATCCAGGGCTTCCCGGGTCGAAACATGCACCAGGTACAGCGGCGTGCCGATGGTCTGCGCGATACGAATTGCCCGGCTGGCCGCCTCGCCCTCAACTTGGGACGGGCGTGACAGCGGGTGCGCCTCCGGGCCGGTCATGCCCTGGGCCATGAGTTTGCGCTGCAAGTGGTACACCAGCTCACCGTTTTCGGCATGCACCGTGGGCACCGCGCCCAGTTCCAGGCAACGCTCAAAGCTGGCCACCAGGGTGTCGTCGGCGGCCATGATCGCGTTTTTGTAAGCCATGAAATGTTTGAAGCTGTTGACGCCGTGCTGGCTGACCAGTTCGGCCATTTCTTCACGCACCTGCTCGCTCCACCAGGTAATGGCGACGTGAAAACCGTAGTCCGAAGCGGACTTCTCGGCCCAGCCGCGCCACTGGTGAAACGCCTCCAGCAAGGACTGCTGAGGATTGGGAATCACAAAATCAATAATCGACGTTGTGCCGCCTGCCAGACCGGCTGCCGTGCCACTGAAAAAGTCTTCACTGGCCACGGTGCCCATAAACGGAAGTTGCATATGAGTGTGGGGGTCGATCCCCCCGGGCATTAGATATTGACCGCAGCCATCCAGAACTTCGCAGCCGGCCGGAACATCGAGGTCAGTGCCAATAGCGCGGATGAGACCGTCCGCACAATAAACATCAGCACAATAACTTTCATCATGGGTCACAAGCGTAGCGCCACGGATTAACAGTGACATGCCGAGTTCCTCGCAGGCAGACCGGCTATAACCGGTTCTCAATGTTGTTATTAAGACTAGCGTACAGTTTTAATTCCTGTCACTGGTGTCAGGAATGAAATCTAGAGGGTTGTTAGTGAATGATCAAACTTTATTTTTAATACGGTAATTCTAATATAACTACATGATTTATAAGAAGTTTAATAATAAATCACCAAAATGATGCACGCACTCACCATTTTGACGCACTTGACAGGATTCAAATATAGGCGAAGTTTCTTATGCTAAATCAGGTGCTTGAGTCTCTGGGCGAAGGGAGACAAAGCAGTAAAAATAAATAAGCGTGCACCGAGTTGTTTCGTTTTGTTATATCAAATAATCAATGCAGGCCCTTTTGGCAGACTTATGGGAATGCGAGTCATTTGCAAGGGGCGGTTAAAACAGTTGTAAAGCAGGCAGTTGCAAGGAGTGAAAGCCAGTGTGCGGGGACGAGGCAAGTAACACGGCACAGTTCTTGATTGTTGCTGCCATGACCGGACGGGCCGACGTAGACAAGTACAAGTCCAGGCAAGGGAGTTGCTCTGCGCCAATGCGCGGGGCTTGTCACCACAACAAGAGAGTGAGCGAACATGCAAGCGAGCAGATCCCACGTCACTGAACGTAACGGCTTGTACGAATTGGAAGCAGGGCCTGAAGTCCTCGATAGTCCCCGCTATAACCACGATATTGCCCCCACCAAAGTCCATGAGCGCACCTGGAACAAATGGCATATCACTGCGTTGTGGATCGGCATGTCGATTTGCGTACCCACCTACACCTTGGGAGGGGTGCTGACGGCCTACTTCGGGCTTTCGGTCGGCGAGGCGTTGCTGGCGATTTTGCTGGCCAATATCGTGGTTTTGATCCCGCTGACCCTTAACGCTTTCGCTGGCACCAAATACGGCATTCCCTTTCCGGTGTTGCTGCGTTCTTCTTTCGGCATTATCGGTTCAAACGTCCCGTGCCTGATCCGCGCCCTGGTGGCCTGCGGCTGGTTCGGGATTCAGACGCTGTTCGGCGGTCTGGCCATTCACCTGTTTCTGGGCTCGGTGTTCGAAGGCTGGAAAAGCCTTGGCGGCACCGGTGAAGTGATCGGCTTCATGCTGTTCTGGGCGCTTAACCTGTGGGTGGTGTTGCGCGGCGCCGAGTCGATCAAGTGGCTCGAAACCCTGTCTGCGCCGCTGCTGGTACTGGTTGGCGTCGGCCTGCTGGTGTGGGCGCTGCCCAATGTGTCGATGACAGAACTGCTGGCCCAGCCTGCCAAACGCCCCGAAGGCGCCAGCGTGTACGGCTACTTCTTTGCCGGCCTGACCGCGATGGTGGGGTTCTGGGCTACCTTGTCGCTGAATATTCCGGACTTCAGCCGCTACGCCAAAAGCCAGAAAGACCAGATTCTGGGGCAGATTTTTGGCCTGCCGCTGACCATGTTCCTGTTTGCTGCATTGGGCGTGGTGATGACGGCAGCGTCCGAAAAACTGGTAGGAGTTACCGTGTCCGATCCGGTAAGCCTGATCGGTCACATTCAGAGCCCGGGCTGGGTGGCGCTGGCCATGGCTCTGATCATCATTGCCACTCTGTCGACCAACACCGCGGCCAACATCGTGTCGCCCACCAATGACTTCCAGAACATCGCCCCCAAACTGATCAACCGCACCAAGGCCGTGATGCTGACCGGCCTGGTGGGCCTGGTGCTGATGGGCCATGAGCTGCTGAAAAAGCTCGGCCTGCTGGTGTCCGACGTGAGTCTGGAAACCGTGTATTCCAACTGGCTGCTGGGCTACTCCAGCCTGCTGGGCCCCATCGCGGGAATCATGGTGGTGGACTATTTCATCATCCGTCAGCAAAAACTCGACCTTGCCGGGCTGTACCACGACGGCGTGTACCCGGCCTGGAACTGGAATGGATTCATCGCTTTTGGCGTACCGGTGGTACTGACTTTGCTGTCATTGGGCAGCAGCGCTTTCAGCTGGTTCTATGACTTCGGCTGGTTCACCGGGTCGTTGCTCGGCGCCGCGATTTACTACGCCCTGTGCCGCCTGAGCAGCCCGCAGACGGCCATCGCCAACAACGCGGCTTGACATGAATTCTTATAAAAACCTGTCTGAGGATACCTCCATGAACGCCATACAAGACCTTCAGCAGCAACGCGCAGCCTTGATCAACAGCGAGCGCCTGTGGGCCTCTTTAATGGAACTGGCGCAACTGGGGGCCACGGTAAAAGGCGGCGTGTGTCGCCTGGCCCTGACCGATCTCGACCGCCAGGCCCGGGACATCTTTGTGCGCTGGTGCGAAGACGCGGGCTGTACCGTCAGCGTTGACGCGGTGGGCAACATTTTTGCCCGTCGCCCCGGGCGCAATCCCGACTTGCCGCCGGTGATGACCGGCAGCCACATCGACACCCAACCCACCGGCGGCAAATTTGATGGCTGTTTTGGCGTGCTGGCCGGGGTTGAAGTGCTGCGCACCCTCAACGATCTGAACATCGAGACCGAGGCGCCGCTCGAAGTGGTGGTGTGGACCAACGAGGAGGGCTCGCGATTTGCCCCGTGCATGATGGGCTCCGGGGTTTTTGCCGAAAAATTCACCCTGGAAGAAACCCTGGCCAAAACCGATGCCCAGGGCGTGACGGTCGGGCAAGCCCTGGATGCGATTGGCTATGCGGGCAATCGAAAAGTCAGCGGCCACCCGGTGGGGGCCTACTTTGAAGCCCACATCGAGCAGGGGCCGATCCTTGAAGACGAACGCAAAACCATTGGCGTGGTACTGGGCGCTCTCGGGCAGAAATGGTTCGACCTCAACCTGCGCGGCGTTGAAGCCCACGCCGGGCCGACCCCCATGCACCTGCGCAAGGACGCACTGGTGGGAGCTGCTGCGGTAGTGGCAGCGGTCAATTACGCCGCCCTGAGCCATCAACCCCACGCCTGCGGCACCGTGGGTTGCCTGCAAGCCTACCCCGGTTCGCGCAACGTGATTCCTGGGGAAGTGCGCATGACCCTGGATTTCCGTCACCTGCTGCCGGAGCGGCTGGACTCGATGATCAGCGAAGTGCGCGGGGTGATCGAAGCCACGTGTGCGAAACATGGCCTGACGTTCGAACTCACCCCGACGGCGGATTTTCCGCCGCTGTATTTCAATGACGATTGCGTGAATGCGGTACGTGAAGCGGCCAATGGCCTGGGGTTATCCAATATGGATATCGTCAGCGGGGCAGGGCACGACGCCATCTTTCTCGCCGAGCTGGGCCCGGCGGGCATGATTTTTGTGCCGTGCGAAGGCGGCATCAGCCATAACGAAATCGAAAACGCCGATCCGAAGGATCTGGCGGCAGGGTGCGCGGTGTTGCTCAAGGCGATGTTGGCGGCTTCGGAGACCGTGGCGCGGGGGCGCTGATTGGCAATCTATCTGTGGGAGCGGGCTGCTCGCGATGGTATCCGCGCGGTTTAAAAGACAGACCGCATCGACTTCACCGCGAGCTGGCCCGCTCCCACAAATATTTTTGATGCGTGCGTCAACCCTCCCAACCACCCCCCAACGCCGTCAGCAAACCCACGCTGGCCTGCAACTGCCGGGTGCGCAGGGCTTGTACCTGACGTTGGGCCTGTAGCGCTGCCGTTTGCGCCGTCACCACATCCAGATAACTCACGGCCCCGGCCTCGTAACTGTTGGTGGCCAGGGTCCGGGTGTGTTGTGCAGCGTTGGCCGCCGCCTGTTCGTCCAGGCTCTGCTGTTGCAGGTCGCGCAGTTGCCCCAGGTTGTCTTCGACTTCGCGTACCGCCTGCAGCACCTGGCTGCGGTAATGGGCCGATGCTTCTTCAAATTCGGCCCTGGCCTGGCGCTCCTGGCCATCAAGGCGGCCTCCGTCAAAAATCGGCAGGCTGACCAGCGGCCCCAACGCCCAAAAGCGATTGCTGGCCGACAGTACGTTGCCGCTGCCCTGGGTCTGACCGCCCAGCAGGCCGTTCAGGCTGAAGTCGGGGTACCAGGCCGCTTTGGCCACGCCGATTTGTGCATTGGCGGCAAACACCCGGCGCTCGGCGGCGGCGATGTCGGGCCGCCGTTGCAGCAAGGTACTGGGCAACGCGGCGGGTTGCAGTGGCAGGTTCAAGGTGTGCGTGCTGGCCGCCAGCTCAAAGCGGCTGGCCGGTTCGCCCACCAGCTCGCCAATCGCGTGTTCGGTCAGGTTGCGCTGGCCCCGCACGTCGTCCAGCTGGGCTTCGGCTTCGGCCAGCTGGCTTTGGGCGCGGGTCAGGTCAAGTTCGGAGGCAATCTGCCCCTGATAACGGGCGCGGGTCAGTTGCAAGGCCTGGTTGTACTCATCCAGGGAGCTGGACAAAATCCGCTGCTGCGCATCCAGACCGTCGAGTTGCACGTACAGGCTGGCCAGCTGGCGTTGCAAACTCAAGCGCGCCACGGCCAGGTCGTCCGCCGAGGCCTGCGCCTGGGCATCTCCCGCCGCCACCTGGTTGCGAATTTTGCCCCACAGGTCGAGGTCGAAATTCAGCGCAAAGACAGCTGTGTTGCTGTTGTACACCGCCGGTTGTGTCGTACCGCGCAACGGGCGGCTGTCTGATTGACGCTGACGCATCGGTTGCCCGCTGGCGGTGATTTGCGGGAACAACCCCCCATGCAACTGGCTGGCATAGGCCTGCGCCGCGTCGAAGTGCGCAAGGGCGGCAGCCAGGTTCGGGTTGGCGCTGAGCAAATGTTGTTGCAGGGTGTTCAGGCGTTCGTCCTGATACACCCGCCACCACTGGGGCGAGAGCTGATCGGCGGGTTGTGCGCTGTGCCACGGGCCGTCGCTGCTTTGCTCGCGGTAATGCGCGGGCAGGTTCAGGTCGGGCGTGCTGTAGACCGGTGCCAGCGAGCAGCCCTGCAAGGCCAGGGCCAGTAGCAGGGCGCAGGGTTTAAGCCTTGGCTGCATGGGTGGCTCCCGCGTCGGCCAGTTTTACCGCGTCGCCTTCGCGCAGGGCGTCAGGCGGGTTGTCGATCACCGTGTCGGCGGGTTTGAGGCCCTGATCGATCACCAGATGCTCACCCAGATCCAGGCCGATATGGATGCTCTGCAAGTGCACATGCTGCGCACTGTCGAGCACCGCAACCTGGGTGCCCTGGGCGCGGAAGATCAACGCACTGGCCGGGATGCTGACGCCGTGGGTGTCCGCCGGGATCGCCAGCACGGCTTCGGCGTAGTCCCCGGGCATCAGCGTGTCGCCGGGGTTGAGGGCGACGAACTGCGCCATCAGGGTGCCAGAGCGCTGATCAATCGCCGCCGAGTTGCCGATCAATCGGGCGCTGAAGGTTTGCCCCGGGTGTTCCGGTACGCTGAGCTGCACCTGCATGCCAGGGCGAATCACGCTGGCGTAGTTTTGCGGCACGGGTACGTAGAGCCGCAGTTGGTGGGTGTCGGCGATGTCGAACAGCTCGGTGTCGCTGTCGGTATCGGCCTTGATCAACTGTCCGATGTCGGTGTTGCGCGCGGTGATGGTCCCGGCAAAAGGCGCGCGAATAGTCTTGTAGTTTTCCAGGGTCCAGAGACGTGCGTAATCAGCTTCGGCGGCCTGGGCATTGGCCCGGGCTGCGGCGGCATTAGAGGATTTTTCGTCAGTCTCCTGACGTGACACCGAATGGCTGGCCAGCAGGTTTTGCCAGCGCGTTGCAGTGGTGGCCGCCAGCCTGGCGTTGGCTTGTTCCTGCAGCATATGGGCGCGGGTTTGCGCCAGTTGCTGGTCCAGATCCGGGCTGTCGATGACGGCCAGTATCTGTCCCGCTTGTACCTTGCTGCCGATGTCGGTTTGCCAGCTTTTCAGGTAGCCGCTGACCCGGGCGTGGATCGGCGCCTTGCTCCAGGCCTCCAGGTGCGCGGGCAAACGCAGGGTGTCGCCGTGGGCGTTTTGCAGGGGTTGAAACACGCTGACAATCGGCAGTGCCGCGGCTTCGGTCCATTGGGTGACCGCCTGTGCGTGGCGGCTGCGCGCCGCCAGGCCGTTGGCCACCAGCAATGCGGCCAGGGTCAGGCCGCCGATGCCCAGATACAGCAAGCGCTTGCGCGAAGGTTTTTGATCAGATGACATGAGACGTTTCTCCAACAGAAGATCCAGCAGCAGCGCGATTTTTTGCACGGCCGTGCACCAGGCTGAACACCACGGGCACGAACAGCAGGGTGGCAACGGTGGCCAGCATCAGACCGCCAATCACGGCGCGTCCCAGCGGGGCGTTCTGTTCTTCTGACAAGGCCAGCGGCAACATGCCGATCATCATTGCCAGTGCGGTCATGCACACAGGTCTGAAGCGTGTGTAGCCTGCTTCGAGTGCGGCTTTGAGTGCGTCGCCATGCTCGGCCAGCCGTTCGCGGCAAAAGCTCACCACAAGAATCGAGTTGGCCGTGGCCACGCCCATGCACAGGATGGCCCCGGTCAGGGCCGGCACCGACAACGAGGTGCCACTGAGGAACAGCATCCACACGATCCCGGCCAGGGCGGCGGGCAGGGCGGTGATGATCACGAACGGATCGACCCAGGACTGGAAGTTGACCACGATCAGCAGGTAGATCAGCACCACCGCGCCCAGCAGGCCGAAGCTCAAGCCGCTGAAGGCTTCATGCAGGGCGTCGATCTGGCCGTGCAGGCTGATGATTGCGCCTTTGGGCCGCAGATCGGATGCGCCATCAATCACCTTTTGCACATCGGCAGCCACGGAGCCCAGATCACGCCCCTGAATGTTGGCGTACAGGTCCAGGGTGGGCTGGATGTTGTAGTGGCTGACCACCGCCGGGCTCTGCACCCGGCGGATGGTGGCCAGCGCGCCAAGGATCTGCGACTGGCCGTTACTCCCGGTGACGGGCAAGGCTTCCAGTGCTGGCAGGCTGTCCAGACGGTATTGCGGGGTTGCGGCAACCACGCCATAAGACACGCCGTTTTGCGGGTTGAGCCAGAAGGTCGGTGCCACTTGGGAACTGCCCGCCAGGGACGCGACCATGCTGTTGGTCACGTCGCGCTCGGTAATCCCAAGGCCATTGGCCCGCAGGCGATCGACTTTGACTTCGAGGGACGGGTAGCCCACCGACTGCTGAATCCGCAGATCGGCAATGCCGGGCACGTGTTGCAGGCGCCGTTGCAATTCCAGGGCATAGGCGCGGTTGGCGGCGTCGTCGCGGCCGGAGATTTTCACGTCCAGCGGCGCCGGGGCGCCGAAATTGAGGATCTGGGTGCTGATGTCCGCCGGCATAAAGGCAAACTGACTGCCGGGGAAGCTCTCCGGCAGGGCTTCGCGCAGGCGTTTCACGTAATCGGCGGTAGGGCTGTGATCCGCCTTGAGGATGACCTGAATATCGCCGTCCTGCGGGCCGATAGTGCCGCTGCTGCTGTAGGCCATGTCGATACCACTCAACGGAATACCGATGTTGTCGATGACGGTATCCAGTTGGTCGGCAGGAATGATCTCGCGAATGCGTGACTCGATTCTGTCGAACGCGGCGGCGCTTTCTTCGATACGAGTTCCCAATGGCAGCCGCACATGCAGGGCCAGCGCCCCGGCATCGGTGGCCGGGAAGAAGTCCTGGCCCAGGCTTGGGAGTAACGCAAACGAGGCCAGCACGCAGGCTAAAAAGCCGAGCAAGAAGCGCTTGCGATGGGCCAGCACCAGTTCCAGCACAGCGTAATAGGCATCGCGTACTGCCGAGAAACGCCGCTCGAACCCTTGCTGAAAACGCAGCAAGGCGCGCACCGGGGCCGAATGCTGTTGGGTGGGTTGATCGCCCTCGTGATGGTTGATGTAGGCATCTTCCGGGTGATGCCCGGCACCTTGCTCGGGCACATGTGGCTTGAGCAGAAACATCGCCAGGGTCGGCACCAGAGTGCGGGACAGAATGAACGAGCTGCCCATGGCGAAAATCACCGACAGCGCCATCGGACGGAACAGGTAACCGGCGATCCCCTGCAGCATGAACATCGGCACAAACACGATGCAGATGCACAGCAGCGACACGAACGCCGGGCCGACAATCTGCTTGGCCCCGTCGAGAATCGCATCGCGCACCGACTTGCCCTGTTCCAGGTGCCAGTTGATGTTCTCGATGGTCACCGTGGCATCGTCCACCAGAATCCCCACCGCCAACGCCAGCCCGCCCAGGGTCATGACGTTGAGGGTTTGCCCGCTGAGGGCCAGCAGGGCGATGGCCGCCAGCACCGCCAGCGGGATCGATACCGCAATAATCAGGGTCGAGCGCCAGCTGCCGAGGAACAGCAAGATCATGGCACTGGTGAGCAGGGCGGCAATGATCCCTTCCTGCGCCACGCTGCCCACCGACTGTTTGACGAACACCGAAGCGTCGCCCAGCAAGGAAGTTTTGAGGGACGGTGGCAAGGTTTCATTGATGCGCGGCAACATTGCGCGAATGCCGTCGACGATGGACAGGGTCGAGATATTGCCGTTCTTCAACGCCGGCATCAGCACCGCGCGATGACCGTCAACCCGCACGATATTGGTTTGCGGCGGCGAACCGTCACGCACGTGGGCTACCTGGCCGATGGTGATCAGCGCGCCGTCGACCGTCTTGATCGGCAGGTCGTTCAGCTCGTCGATGGCTTTGGGGCTGTTATTGAGCAGCACTGTGTATTCGTAGGTGCCGAGCTTGGCCGTGCCCACCGGGATGATCTGGTTTTGCGCCGCCAGTGCCGCACCGACGTCCTGGGCCGACAGGCCTTTGGCCGCCAGTGCCTGGGGGTCGAGGTCGAGGGTGATCTGGCGTTGCTTGCCGCCCATGGGCGTCGGCATGGCCAGGCCCGGCAGTGCACTGAGGGGCAGACGGATATTGTTCTGCACCAGGTCGCGGATTTTGGCTTCCGAGAGGGTAGGGCTGGAGAACGCCAGCTGCAGGATCGGTACCGTGGACGCGCTGTAATTGAGGATCAGCGGTGGCGTGATGCCCGGCGGCATCTGCTTGAGCACCGTTTGTGACACGGCGGTCACTTGCGCGTTTGCGGTGCGGATATCCACGCCGGGCTGGAAGAAGATTTTCACGATGCCCATGCCAGGCAAGGACTGCGACTCGATATGTTCGATGTCGTTGACCGTGGTACTGAGCGAGCGCTCGTAGGTATAAATCACCCGGCCCGCCATATCGGCAGGCGCCAGGCCGGTGTATTGCCACACCACGGCGACCACCGGAATACCAATGTCAGGGAACACATCCGTGGGGGTGTGCACAGCCGCCAGCGGCCCAATGATGCAGATGAAAATCGCCAGCACGATAAACGTGTAGGGCTTGTGCAGTGCGGTCTTTACCAGCCCGAGCATGCCTGAACCTCCGGGGAGTGGAATTGCAAACCCCGGCAGTCTTACCGTCCGAACCTAACGATCCGCTTTCAGCAACGTGAAGGATCCTTTAGTAATGGCCTGAAATTCCCTTCACTTTCATTCATTTGGCCCAATGGCCAACCAGCGCCAAGCTTGAAGCCAATTCGACGGGCCCGCTCTGTGTACCTGTCGTACTTTTTGGTTCTCCCTGCGAGGCGTACTTGCGATGACTCTTAAACCCCTGCTGCTGCTCCCGTCCCTGAGCCTGGTGCTGTTGCTGTCGGCCTGTGCCGGGCCCATGCCAAAACAAGATGCGGGCGAAGCCTGGATCGGCCTTAAAGAGGAGGGCAACAGTGACCTGATGGCGGAACGGGTAGACGGTAAAAACATTAACGATGGCCGTTACTTTGAAGTCACTCCCGGCGCCCACCGCCTGGACGTGACCTTGTTCGAAGGCGCCACGGGGGATGAAAACGAGGTGGATTGCCAGGGCAAGGTCAACTACAGCGGGTTCAAGGCCGGTGAGCGTTACGAGCTGATCGAGTCGAGCCTTGGGCCAGAGATCAGCGCGACCCTGGTCGACGGCCACGGCAAGGAAGTGGCCCGCACGGCGGATTTCACCTGTATGCCGGGCTAAGTTTTGAATCACTCCTCATTCCCTTGTGGCAGCGGGCTTGCTCGCGATGCAGACGACACGGTCTGGCAGGCCGACCGAGGTGAGGCCATCGCGAGCAGGCTCGCTCCCACAGAGAGTTTGGCGTTTGTCTAAAACGAACGCACAATCTTGCCCAGGGTTTCCATGGCTTTCTCGCTGGCCTCGTCCCACGGGCTGCCGTAGTTCAGGCGGATGCAATTGCGAAAGCGCTGGGTGGCCGAGAAGATCGGGCCCGGCGCAATGCTGATGCCCTGGGCCAGGGCCATCTGGAACAGCTTTAGCGAGTCCATTTGCTCCGGCAGTTCCAGCCACAGGAAGTAGCCGCCCGAGGGCTGGCTGACCCGGGTCTGGGCCGGGAAGTAGCGGGCAATTGCGGCCAGCATCGCGCTCTGTTGCTCCTCCAGGGCATAGCGCAGTTTGCGCAGGTGGCGGTCGTAACCGCCGTGCTGCAAGTAGTCTGCGATGGCGGCCTGGGCCGGCATCGACGCGCACAGCGAAGTCATCAGTTTGAGCCGCTCGATTTTCTGCGCGTAACGCCCCGCAGCCACCCAGCCAATGCGGTACCCCGGGGCCAGGCTTTTGGCAAACGAGCCGCAATGCATCACCAGCCCTTCGGTATCAAACGCCTTGGCCGGCTTCGGCGCGTGCTGGCCGTAATACAGCTCGGCGTACACATCGTCTTCGATCAACGGTACCTGATGGCCGCGCAGCAGCTCGACCAGGGCCTGCTTTTTGGCCTCGGGCATGGTCGCGCCAATGGGGTTCTGAAAGCTGGTCATGCACCACACAGCCTTGATCGGATGGCGCTCCAGGGTTTGTGCCAGTACCCCGAGGTCGATGCCATCACGGGGATGCACCGGAATTTCCACCGCCTTGAGCTTGAGCCGTTCCAGCACTTGCAGGCAGGCGTAAAACGCCGGGGCTTCAATGGCCACCAGGTCGCCGGGCTCGGTGACGGCTTGCAGGCACAGGTTCAGGGCCTCCAGCGCGCCATTGGTAATCAGCAGTTCCTCCATGGGCAGCATCAGCCCGCCGACCATGTAGCGCAGGGCGATTTGCCGCCGCAGCTGCGGGTTGCCGGGGGACATGTCGGTGACCACCATGCGCGGGTCCATTTCGCGACTGGCGGTGGCCATCGAGCGGGCCAGACGTTGCAGAGGAAACAGCATCGGGCTGGGGAAGGCCGAGCCGAACGGTACCGTGTGGGGGTCTTTGATCGAGTCCAGCACCGAAAAAACCAGGGCGCTGACATCCACCTGGGTGGACTCGGTGACATGGCTGCTGAACACCGGTTCGGAAAAAGGCGTTGGCGCATGCACATTGACGAAATAGCCCGAACGCGGCTTGGCCCGAATCAGGCCTCGACGCTCCAGCAGGTAATAGGCCTGAAACACCGTCGAGGGGCTGACGCCGTAGGTCTGGCTGGCATAGCGCACCGAAGGCACGCGCTGACCGGGCCCGAGCACCCCTGAGCGGATCAGTTCAGCAATATCGTCGGCGAATTTTTCGTAGCGTTTCATGGGATAAGGCTCGGTCCGAAGGGGCTTGCGGCACTGCTTGCTGTGATTGTGGGAGCGGGCTTGCTGGCGATACAGGCGCTGCGGTGTTTCTGATAAGCCGCAGTGATCCTGTCGCGAGCAAGCCCGCTCCCACCCGGAAAATGTGCAGTCTAACGATTCAATGGGGCAACGAAACGGCTTTTGGCCACGCTGCGCACATCCGGCTCATCGGTGTCGGTGACCACAAATTCGATGGTCTGCGAGCTGCTTTTCGGGCGGTCGGCCAGCAGGGCAACAGACACCGGCACATCGACAATCTCGCCGGGGGCCAGGGCCAGTTCGGTTTTGCCCTGCAGCTGGAAGTCTTCGCTGTCTTGCAGGGACACCCGATAGTTCTGTGGTTCCTGGGTCTTGTTGATGATTTTAAGGCTGTAGATGTTCTCGATCTGGCCCTGGCTGTTCTCGCGGAACAGCCCACGGTCCTTGATCACATCCAGCGACACCATGGTGCGCTGGTTAAGGGCCACCACCAGCGCTCCGATCATCACTACCAGAACCACGGCGTAGCCGATCAGGCGGGGGCGCAGCAGGTGGGTCTTGCCGCCTTGCAACTCGTGTTCCGAGGTATAGCGCACCAGGCCGGGGGCGTAGCCCATTTTTTCCATCACCGAATCACAGGCATCGATACAGGCCGCGCAACCGATGCACTCCATCTGCAAGCCATCGCGGATATCGATCCCGGTCGGGCACACCTGCACGCACATGTAGCAGTCGATGCAGTCGCCCAAACCTTCCTGCTTGGGCTCAACCCCGCGTTTGCGCGGGCCCCGGCTTTCGCCACGGGCCACGTCATAGGAAATGGCCAGTGTGTCCTTGTCGAACATCACGCTCTGGAAGCGGGCATAAGGGCACATATGCATGCACACCGCTTCACGCAGCCAGCCGGCGCTGATGTAGGTGGCACCGGTGAAAAACAGCATCCAGAACAGGCTGATGCCGGCAATTTCCAGGGTCAGCAATTCCGTGGCCAGCGGCCGCACCGGGGTGAAGTAACCGACGAACGTCAGTGCGGTCATCACACTGATGGCTAGCCACAGCGTGTGCTTGGCCGTACGGCGCAGGACCTTGTTCACGCGCCAGGGGGCGGCTTGCAGTTTTATGCGCTGGTTTCTGTCACCTTCGGTGATCTTTTCGCACCACATAAACAGCCAGGTCCACGTGCTTTGCGGGCAGGTGTAACCGCACCACACCCGGCCGGCAAAGACCGTGATTGCAAACAGGCCAAAGGCGGCAATGATCAGCAAGGCCGACAGCAGAATGAAGTCCTGGGGCCAGAAGGTGGCTCCAAAGATGTGAAACTTGCTTTCAGACAAGTCCCACAGGACCGCCTGGCGGCCATCCCAATTCAGCCAAACCGTGCCAAAGAACAGCAAAAACAAAAAGCCTGTGCCCACTATCCGGAGTGTGCGGTACAGGCCAGTGAAGCTGCGGGTGTGAATCATGGTGTCGCTGGACTTGTTTTTATTTTTTGCGGCTCTGGGTCGAGAAGCCTCAAATGACTCAAGTATCTGGACGGGAATTTGTTCGCTCATGGTCTTTCGCTCATCAGCCTCCATCAGGCATGTGCACTATGCCCAGCGAACTGTTTGCATAACAGACTCAGTTATTTGAATTAAAACCGGATCAGACGGATTTTGAGGCCTGCCTGCGACAATGTGCTGCACCCCGGTCAATCCCCGTTGGTGCGGGCTTTGAGCCCCATTACTCCAGGCGCGCCGGAGGGAATGTGACCGGAGTCAGGTAAACCACCGAATCACGAAACGTGATCGCGACCAAGGTATTCAAGATCCTGCTGCGGCACGGATAAATGCTTGATCCAGAGTGGTGGCCTGGTAATGGTTTTTGAAAGACTCTCCGTGTTCAAAGTGTTTGAATTTTTGTTGGCTGATCATGTAAAAGCCGTCGCAGTTTTCACAGATTTCTTCGACGTTGTGCGAAGAAACCAGAATGGCCGCACCGTCCTTCGCTGCACCACGCAAGCATTGCCAGATATAAAAGCGAAACTCTGGGTCTACGCCAGCGGTGGGCTCATCAAGAATATAAAGATCGGCCTCTATCGACAGTAATGACACGGTAAAAAACCAGCGTTTTTCACCATAGCTGCACAGGGAAGATTTTTTCCCCCATATTTCTTTGTAGCGTTCCAGAACAGGAGGGCTCCAGGCGGCCAATTTGGCCAGCACATGATGCTTGTCCATGGGCGAGGGGGAGCAGATCAATGTCGTCATTTTGAAAATATCAAACATGCGTAATGCTGGAGGGGTCATTACGGTTTGGGATAAATACAGCGGGTTAGTGAAAGGGTTAGTTAAAGAGCCGCCGTCGAGGTGTTTCAAACCACAGATAATATCGAAAAAAGTGGTTTTCCCCGAGCCGTTAGGGCCCAGGAGCCCGACGATGGCTCCTGACTCGACACGTAAAGAAGCGCGGTTGAATAGTTGTTTGGACGGGTATTTGAAGTCAATGCATGTGGCTTGCAATACAGTCATTAGTATCGACTCCAGACAGGATTGATGCGCAAGTGCTTACACACTGATTTCATGGTAATGACGAATATGATAAAGGCGCTTATAATCGTAATACGGTAAGTTTGAATACCGTCGGCCATGATAGCCTTTCCAAGACTTAAGAGGTTCAGTGTATTAAAAAGTGCCCTGGTGTTCTCGGGGAATGCGCTCTGAGCGATGCCCAGCGCAAGCATAAAAAAGGATGCGATGGAAAAGACAGTGTTGGCGGTCTGAAAATTCAGAGGTAGCAATGTGAGTAACAGGCCCGGAATACAAAACACAATGAAGCAACAGTAGAAACGGGCAGCGATAATAAGTATTTCATGTATTGAATAAGCGCCGAAAGGTAGCCGGGTAATGAGGTAAAAAACCAGGCAGTAAATAAAAGCAATGCTGGAGTAGGCCATGAACTGCGCTGACAAAAAAACGAATTTGGCATGCGGGGTGTAAATAAATGACCGCATAAACCCACTTTCTCTTCTGCCAACAATGTAAAAAGAAAATCCAAAAAATGCAATGCTGAGTGCAATATATGCGTAAAACCATGCGGTTGCGCTACGATAGTCTTGTTGAAAGTAAATATGTCCTTTTGAGAAAGCCAGTAAGTAAAAGATAGCGCCAGGTGAGAGCAGTATCCAGAATAATGCAATAGGCTCCTTAAGTTGTTCCTTGATTAATAATTGGGCGAGTAGTGTGGCGCGGGTGAGGGTATGCATGGTGTGCCTTTTATGGGAATGGGACCATTATTTTTTGGCGTTCAGGTCTGATGTATTTTTTGAAGCTTGCTGAGTAGTCGTTGTGCATGTTTATACATGTTGAGTTGTCCATGTGCATGAATAGTTGAGGTGAGAGGTATTTGCTAAAGGTGCAGGTTTTGTTCCCGATGCGTGTGAGTTTTATATAAAGATAGCCGTCAATTTTTATACCCTTTAGCGATAGTAGTAATCCATCAAGGCTGAAAGGGTGGAGGACTTTTTTCTGGGGCGATACCATTTTTATGGTGGTGGTTGCTTCTGTGTAGCACGGGTATGTGTTGCAGTTCAGGAAGTGCTTTAGATAAGGATCGTTAAGCGTGTTGGGGTTTCCTCTGCAGCTTGAAAACAAGTCAATGAATCTAAATGTTTGCCATAGTTCTTCTAGGGCTTTTTCCAATCCTCGTGTTGTTGTATCAGCATAGGCCATGCCCGTGCAGTATTTGACGTGGCGATGTTTGTTGTTTTGCCCGTAGAATACGATGATGCAACTTCCTGGGAAAGCAGGGTCGCAAATATCAAAAGCAGTTATGTCTCCCGCTTTATTTAATGCATCGGCCAAATGTCGCGAGCGACTATGTTTTAGTAAATTGGTTACATGCTCTGAGTCCAAGCGTTCCATGTGTTGGCCTGTGAGCCAAAAACGGGTGAGGAATTGACGTTCCAGGCATTCTTTTATCGATCCGAATACGGCTTTTTCTGTATTCCAGTGAAAACTACATCCGCAGGTGTCTTTTGAGGGATAAATTGAGTTATCGTCTTCCAGTTTGTAGTGGTTTAAGGAAATGCAAGCGGTTGGAATGTAGCACTCAGTAAGGCTTGAGACTCGTAGGGTTTTTGTTAAGTTGTAGGTATGGCTTTGCAATGTGTCTGATGAGTGTTGAAGGAGGGACGTCTGTGCGAATGCTACAGTGAAATAATCGACTTCGTTCGGATTCAAAGAGTAGTCGAGTGTGTTTTTTATATCGACCATTATATCTGTGTAGAAGTGTTTTCTTTCAAAATACTCGCCCATGGCAGTTTTAAGCGAATTGGATCCGCTGCCAATACCGGATCCAACAACTGACCACGCATCACTGATTTCAGTCACGAAAGGAAATCCCTGCGTGCATGCCGGCTGCCAGTGAAGCCTGCTTGGAAATGTTGGGCTTAAAGGGAGAGGGCTTATATTCATGCTTGTTGACCAATAAAATGCACACAAAGAGGGGTAAAAATTGCTGGATTTAATCCAATTGCTTTACAAAGCATCGTGTCCGTGAATCCAGACCAAAGGCGACATCTAAGGTTAAGCCGTTTTGCTTGCAGCTCAATAAGCATATAAATAGAGCCTGCCTCCATAAGTGCTAATCTGTAGCCTCGATATCTATATTTGAAGATGGTCTTGGGTAAATAGGCAATATAAATAATGGCTATGTCAGGTGTGCCTATGTCTGAGCCTATAGGCAGAATGGCGTCTTTGAGTACTCTGGAAGTGAAGCTGTTTTGTACTTTTTCAAATGCTCGCGAATGAGGCAGAAGATGAAGTATTTTTTCTGAAAATGGCCAGCTCGTTGAGTCTTCGTTCAGCGAGCAAATAAATATCTCTATTGGGTAAAGCGCGCCGCCACTAGGATATCCTCTTTTGTGGCTGTCTTTTTTCCTGCTGAGAAGAGGTAGTATCAGGTTTTCAATTGTTGGGAACGGGATCTCAACTTTTTTAAAAAATTCAAATGACTCATTTCGTGCGAGTGAAGTGGGTGTTTTGTTTTTGCAATTTACGGGTACTGACAGGTGCATGTCTGGGTATAGATTTATTTCTTTGCCTGTCAATGTGTCTAGGTCGGTTGGGCATATGTTGTGTAAGTAGCTGATGTGTTTGAATGCATGGTGAAGCGTGTAGTTTCCTTTGTTGTGAAACTCCAATATTTCGGAAAGGACTGTTCCGTCCGTGAATTTTAGATAATAGTCGTGGGGTAATGTTTTCATGAGGGGAGTCCCAAGCAGTCACACATGCTCCAGTGACTAACATGCTCTTCAGTTATTTGTCCGCTGGATAAGTGAATATAAGAGGCAAGCATCATGCAGTCCTGAGTTCGGCGCCCGTAGTCAGCACACACCCACTGTTTTATCGTTTCAAGCAATAAGCCAGTCGCCAATGCCGTTTGCAATGGTGTGAGAGGTTGTTCTGGTATGGGTAAGTTATTGTCGGTGCAGAAGTTCAGTAGTCTTGACCAATTGCCAGGCGTTGGGCGAACCTGTTCTGTATAAGCAGTTTTGTCAAAATTACAAAAATGGCAAGGGGTGCCAGCCTCAGATAGATAGGGTTGACTCACATAAAAATAATCGCCAACGCGCAGAGCCATACAGATTGCGCTTTGCGGGAATGTGTTGGCTATTTCGAAATAAATAGTCTTCAGTTTTTGGTGGTTGTAGTGTTTGGTTATGATCATGAGGAATGCATGGGGGGTTGCAATGTTTTCAATAAGTTGCTCGTTGATAGGGTGGGTTTCGAATGTGATTGGTAATTCAGCGGTTAGGGTTTTTTCGAAATCTGAACTCCAGTCGTGAGCAATTATGATTTGTTTAAAATATAGATTTAATGTTGTCTTTCTTAATTTCAAAACGCGCTCTAAAAATTCAAAGGCCTCGTTGGCATCAAGACCGTACTCCTCGAGGATCGTATAGATATCAGTTTTGGCTTGAGGTGCCGAGGTCAGTGCGCGTAGCTTGTAAAGCGCTTGAAGCAACTGGGGGGAGTGTATAAGTGCTACTCCTTTTTCTGAAACAACAATAGACTGATCAAGAAGTTTGATTATTTGGAAGTCGGATATGTATAGGTCCATGCTGGGGTCACTGGGTAGTGAGGTTTCTGGTTGAGAGCCAGAAACCTGTGATGGGTTAAGATTGTTTTTCCAGTGGAGTTATCGCATTTCCACCACCACAACCACCGCTTCCTCCGCTACCACCATTACACCCGCCCCCCCCTCCGCATCCCCCACTACCTCCACAACCGCCGGCACTGCCAGATCCGCCATTGTTAGATTGAGGGTTGAAGTTTGAGTCAAACCCATTGTTGAAGTTGAAAACAACTTCGCCAAATGCATTATTCATTGTGATGCTTCTGTTTTAAGTTTCCCGTCAGTTCGGGTTGTTTTTATATAATTCGCAGATTGTAATCTGTCAAAATTATTATGGTGTTGTTTATGACATTTCTCACGTCTGCGTAGGTGTTTTCTTGTGGTCTTTGAAGATGCATATTGTTGGTTGTGTGCAGCTATATAGGTGCATTAATTTGGCTTGGTAAGTTTTGAATATCATTGTCGTATTAAATTTCTAGTTTTTTCATAAGCATAGTGGTGTTGTTTTAATGAGATCTTGTTTAGGTCAGTCTCGAGTTTTGTAGTCTTTTTTTGTAAGACGAAAGTTTCCGGCGATGTGGGAAAACGACGAGCGGTATATTCTGTGTGAGCCGATAAACCGTCGAGAATACTAATTTTATTGCCCGATCTTTTTGTTGCCCTTTGCCAGCCGGGTCTCTTGCGGTCTATGGATCAGCTACGGTTGGCCACCCACACACAATGTGCACGTGTTTTGCAGTGATCCCTGCAGCAATCCCTATCAACCCTTCTAGCCCATGCCTGGGGGGCCAGAGTGACCTTAAAGCAACACATTGCACTGTTAATGTGCGAAAAGAGTGCATTCGACAGTGTTCTGCGCCGAGTACTTGATGCGCGTCACGGGTTAGTCATGAATGGATACAGATTGTCTGACAACAGCTAGTCTTTGCTCTGTCTTTGAGTGACAGGACACAGCTCAAGGCGAGGGCTAAAACGCGTGCTGGGTTAGACGTAACCTTTACCGGATGGAGAACAGCATGATTTCGAGCAAGCAAACGGGTAAAGGAAAAGACTCGTTGTTACCCGCAGACTCGGATATCGAGGCGTTGACACGGGCAGAGCACTCCGATCCGTTTTCGGTGTTGGGCCCTCACGGAGATGGCGAGGGCGGGCAGTATATTCGGGCATTTTTGCCGGGAGCGGTGAGCGTCAATGTACTGGCCCGTGTTGACGGTCAAGTGCTTGGCAGTCTTGAGCATTCACAGGTGCCCGGCTTCTTTGTCGGGCATTTCCCGCAGGCCAGTGGCTATGTGCTGCAGGTTGATTGGGGGGATGTTGTCCAGATCAGCGAGGATCCCTACAGTTTTGGCCCGCTGCTGGGTGAAATGGATCTGTACCTGTTTGCAGAAGGCAATCATCGCGATTTGAGCAGTTGCTTTGGCGCGCAGTTGACCCACGTTGATGGCGTGCCCGGTGTGCGCTTTGCGGTATGGGCGCCCAATGCACGGCGGGTTTCGGTGGTCGGCGACTTCAATGGCTGGGACGGCCGTCGGCACCCCATGCGCCTGCGCCATCCGAGCGGGGTGTGGGAGCTGTTTGTACCGCGTCTGCAAGCCGGTGAGGCCTACAAGTATGAAATTCTCGGGGCTCAAGGCATTTTGCCGCTCAAGGCTGACCCGGTGGCCCTGGCCACGCAGTTGCCGCCCGACACCGCCTCGAGAGTCGCCTCGCCCCTGACCGTCGACTGGCAGGACGGCGAGTGGATGCAAGCCCGTGCGCAGTTCCAGCGCCATGATCGGCCGTTGTCCATCTACGAGCTGCATGTGGGCTCCTGGCAGTGCGAGGCCGATGATGTCGGCGAGATCGCGCGTCAGTACACCTGGCCTGAGCTGGCGGACCGCCTGATCCCCTATGTGCAGCAATTGGGCTTCACCCATATCGAGCTGATGCCGATCATGGAGCATCCGTTCGGCGGTTCCTGGGGCTATCAACCCTTGTCGCAATTTGCCCCCACTGCCCGTTACGGCTCGCCCGATGATTTTGCGGCGTTCGTCAATGCCTGCCATATCGCCGGTATCGGGGTGATTCTGGACTGGGTGCCCGCGCACTTCCCCAACGATGCACACGGGCTGGCGCAATTTGATGGCACTGCGTTGTACGAATACGCCAACCCGCTTGAAGGCTTTCACCAGGACTGGAATACGCTGATTTACAACCTTGGCCGCACCGAAGTGCATGGATTTATGCTGGCCTCGGCCCTGCACTGGCTCAAGCACTTCCATATCGACGGGCTGCGGGTCGATGCGGTGGCGTCCATGCTGTACCGCGACTACTCACGCAAATCCGGTGAGTGGGTACCCAATCGCCATGGCGGTCGGGAAAACCTCGAAGCCATCGAGTTTTTGCGCCATCTCAATGACGTGGTTGCCCACGAAGTTCCCGGGGCGCTGGTGATTGCCGAAGAATCCACGGCCTGGCCGGGGGTCAGCCAAAGTACCGAACAGGGCGGGCTGGGGTTTTCGTACAAGTGGAACATGGGCTGGATGCACGATTCGCTGCACTACATCCAGCAAGACCCGGTGTACCGCGCCCATCATCACAACGAGTTGAGCTTTGGCCTGGTGTACGCCTGGACCGAGCGTTTTATCCTGCCGATTTCCCACGATGAAGTGGTGCACGGCAAGCACTCGCTGATCGACAAAATGCCCGGCGATCGCTGGCAGAAATTCGCCAACCTGCGGGCTTATCTGAGTTTTATGTGGGCCCATCCGGGCAAGAAACTGCTGTTCATGGGCTGCGAATTCGGGCAGTGGCGCGAGTGGAATCATGACCAGCAGCTGGACTGGTATTTGCTGCAATACCCCGAGCACCGTGGCGTGCAAAAACTGGTGGGCGATTTGAACCGCTTGTACCGCGAGCAACCTGCGCTGTATGAGCAGGACGACGTTGCGCAAGGGTTCCAGTGGTTGATTGGGGACGACGCCGCCAACAGCGTTTATGCCTGGCTGCGCTGGAGCAAGGACGGTTCGCCATTGCTGGTGGTGGCCAATTTTACCCCGGTGCCACGGGAGGGCTACCGCATCGGTGTGCCGTTTTCCGGTACCTGGCAAGAGGTGATCAACAGTGACTCGGCCACCTATGCCGGTTCTGACTACGGCAATGGTGGCGGGGTGGTGGCCGATGAGCTGCCCAGCCACGGGCAGAGTGTGTCCCTGGCATTGAATCTGCCGCCGTTGGGGGTGTTGATACTGCGGCCGGCGTAAACCTGTGCTTTGTGGGAGCGGGGCCGCTCCCACAGGCGCGCTACAAATGCACCTCAACCGCCAGCGGCAAGTGATCCGATAAATGCGTCCACGGTTTGTTGCCGAGGATTTCGGGGTTGTGACTGCTGGCGTTGCGCAGGTAGATGCGGTCCAGACGCAGCAGCGGCCAGCGTGCGGGGTAGGTCTTGGCCAGTCGCCCGTGATGCCGGGCAAACACTTCGTGCAGGTCGTCCCGTTGGCAGAGGGCGGTGTTGCCTTGCTGTTTCCAGTCGTTGAAGTCACCGGCAATGATCACCGGGTCGTCAGGCGGCAAGGATTTGAGCAATTGGTTCAGCAGTACGATCTGCAGCTGGCGGTGGCTTTCCAGCAGGCTCAAATGCACGCAAATGGCATGCACATTGTCGTGCCCGGGGACGTCCAGTACGCAATGCAGCAGGCCACGCCGTTCCGGGCCGGTGATGGAAACATCCAGGTTGCGCCAGGACCTGATCGGGTATTTGGACAGCAGCGCATTGCCGTGGTGGCCGTCGGGGTACACCGCGTTGCGGCCGTAGGCGAAGTCGCTCCACATGCTGTCGGCAAGGAACTCG
The DNA here is from genome assembly GCF_055408345.1 of Pseudomonas sp. B424. NCBI lineage: Bacteria > Pseudomonadati > Pseudomonadota > Gammaproteobacteria > Pseudomonadales > Pseudomonadaceae > Pseudomonas > Pseudomonas sp. B424. The sequence continues at coordinate 33,724 of NZ_JBUZTL010000006.1, forward strand.
TACTGCGAAGTTGCCGGCCAGTCTTCGTAGCGCGATGCGTATTTTTCGTGTTCGCCAAGCACCTCCTGCAAAAACACCAGGTCGGCGCCGGTACTGCGTACTGCCTCACGCAGTTCGGGGAGGATGAAGCGTCGATTAAAAACCGTGAACCCCTTGTGCGTATTGACCGTCAGCACTTTGATCTGGTGCACGGCAGGCGCCGTCGCGGGTGTGGCAGGCGCGAGGGGGGTACCGACAACAGCCATGGTTAGGGTCACTCCTGTGTTGGGGCCGTTTTTGGCTTCAAGCTGCAAGCTGCAAGTCAGAGCTTTACTCTGGCAGCTTGCAGCTTTTTATGGGGGCGCGCTTGATGCTTATCAATACATTCACGACACCTCGGTGTGTTGCAGCTCAAACAACACCAGCGAGCGCCCGGTGACGCTGTAGGGTTTGTTGAAGGGCAGGTGTTGCGGGCCTTTTATAGACGGGTCGGTGGTGTCGAGCTTGCATGACCAGCTGATGCCGTGGGGGACTTTGGGCAAGTTGAAGTTGAGGTTGTCGAAGTTCGCGTTCACCACGATCAGCAGGGTGGCGTCGGCGCCAGCCCGCTGTACCCCGGACACCTGGGTGCGACCGTCGAGCAACATGCCCAGGCACCGCTCCTCGGGGTCATGCCACTGCTCGGTGGTCATCTCGTTGCCGTCCGCCGCCAGCCAGGTCACGTCCTTGACCTCGGGGTTCTCGTTGCAGTGGCCAACCAGAAACAGGCCGCGTCGCAAGATGGGGTACTGCAGGCGCAACTTGATCAGGCGTTTGACAAACGCGAGCAGGGTTTTGGCCGGTTTGTCGAGCTCCCAGTTGACCCAGCCGATTTCGCTGTCCTGGCAGTAGGCGTTGTTATTGCCGTGCTGGGTGCGGGCGAACTCGTCCCCGGCCACCAGCATCGGCGTGCCCTGGGCCAGAAACAGGGTGGCCATGAAGTTGCGCATCTGGCGCTGGCGCAAGGCATTGATGTCGGGATCATCGGTGGGGCCTTCGACCCCATGGTTCCACGAAATATTGTTGTTGCTGCCGTCCTGGTTGTCCTCCTCGTTGGCTTCGTTGTGCTTGTCGTTGTACGACACCAGGTCATGCAGGGTGAAGCCGTCATGGGCGGTGATGAAGTTGACCGAGGCATAGGGCCGTCTGCCGCGATGGTTGAACAGGTCGGCAGAGGCGGTCATGCGCCCGGCAAAGTCGGCCAGCTGGCCTTCGTCGCCTTTCCAGAAGGCCCGTACGGTGTCGCGAAAGCGGTCGTTCCATTCTGCCCAGCCGGGCGGGAACCTCCCCACTTGATAGCCTCCGGGGCCACAGTCCCAGGGTTCGGCGATCATTTTGACCTGGCGCAACAGCGGGTCCTGGCGGCAGGCCACCAAAAAGCTGTGACGCTCGTCAAACCCGTCGTGATAGCGCCCCAGAATGGTTGCCAGGTCAAAGCGGAAACCGTCGACGTGCATCTCCTGTGCCCAGTAGCGCAAGGAGTCGGTGACCATCTGCAAGACGCACGGGTGGCTCAGGTCCAGGGTGTTGCCGGTGCCGGAATCGTTGATGTAAAAGCGCTTGTCGTCGGGCATCAGCCGATAGTACGAGGCGTTGTCGATGCCGCGCATGGAGAGGGTGGGGCCTTGTTCGTTGCCTTCGGCGGTGTGGTTGTAGACCACATCAAGGATCACCTCCAGCCCGGCGTTGTGCAGGTGCGCGACCATTTCCTTGAACTCGGCAATCTTGCCGCTGGCCAGGTAGCGCGGGTCCGGGGCGAAAAAGGCGATGCTGTTGTAGCCCCAGTAATTGGTCATGCCTTTTTGCAGCAGGTGCTGGTCGTTGACGAATGCGTGCACCGGCAGCAGTTCGATGCTGGTCACGCCCAGATCCTTGATGTGCCCGATCACTTCATCGACCATCAAGCCCGAAAAAGTGCCCCGCACCTCATCCGGCACTGCCGGGTGGCGCATGCTGATGCCACGGACATGGGTCTCATAGAAAATGGTGCGTTCCCACGGCACGGTCACGCGCTGGTCATGGCCCCAGGTGTGGGCCGGGTCGATCACTTTGCACTTGGGCACAAACGGTGCGCTGTCGCGTTCGTCAAAGCTCAGGTCGGCATCCGGATGGCCGATGGTGTAGCCAAACAGCGCCTCCGACCATTTGAGTTCCCCCACCAGTTGTTTGGCATAAGGGTCGATCAGCAATTTGTGGTGGTTGAAGCGATGGCCGTTCTCGGGTTCATAAGGGCCATAGACGCGATAACCATAAACCTGCCCGGGGTGGGCGTCGGGCAGGTAGCCGTGAAATGTCTCGTCGGTGTACTCGGGGAGCTCGATACGCTCCAGTTCGACTTCACCCGTGGGGTCGAACAGGCACAGCTCGACCTTGGTGGCATGGGCGGAAAACAGGGCGAAGTTGACACCCAGGCCATCCCATGTGGCGCCCAACGGAAAGGGCAGCCCTTCGCGGATGCGCAAGGCATCGCCAGTGGGAGGTGCTGACGTACGTTTGCTCATGACCTGCTCCTGCTCAACCGGGTTTTGAGGTGTGAATGTACTGTGGGATCGGGCTCGCGATCAGTGCTTGAGTCGCGGGCAAGCCGGCTCGTCGAACCGCCGCTCCCACTGCGGGTGTACCTGCGCGTTCAAGACGAAGCAGGTTTGCGCGGTGCCCGGGGTTTTTTCTCGGCGGCCGGTTTTGCCGCCGTCTTGGATTTGGTCACACGCGGCCCGGCCTTGGCAGGGGCAAGGGCCTGAGCCTGGGCCAGTTTGTGGGCCATTTCCCAGTGGCGTTTCTCCTGGCCGTCAGGCCGCCCCTCGGATTCCCAGATTTGGTAGGCAAATTCACGAATGTGTTTGTCGTCATTACTCATGGTAAAGCTCCTTGCTCTTGGGTGAGTTAGCGGTCGCGTTCGTGGGCTTGCTGGCGGGCACAGGCCAGCAATTGGAGGCGTTGCGTGGCATCAATAGCTTCCAGCAACGTGTTGCAATCACCTGGCAGCCGTCGGCACCAGTTGGGGTGGCCGCTGATGGTGCCCGGCAAATTGACTTGTTCTTCAAGACCCAGCGCGTCCTCTATGGGCAGCAGCACCAGTGGCGCACGGGTATGCCCCAGAAAGCGGATGCTGGCGTCGAGCGTCGGCGCATTGCCCTGGGCTTCTTCCTGAAAGTTTTGCGGGTCCTGGCTCAAGGCGCGGTGCAGGCCTTCGCACTCGATCTGACGATTTTCGCGCCAGCGCTGCGCGGTAACGGGATCGATCAGGCCCAGGCGCTCGTTCCAGTCGATGTCGCGCCCGTGGAGCCAGCCAGTGAGGGGCGGCAAGTCGTGGGTGCTGGTGGTGGCCAGTGCGTCATCCGGCCAATCCAGAATCGGTTTGAAACGGGCGCCATAGTCCTGTTCGAACAGCAGCACGCGAATGCCGAGGATCGCCCGTTCGCTGAGTTTTTCCCGCAGCCCGTCGGGCACGGTGCCGAGGTCTTCGCCCAGGACGATAGCCTGGTTACGCACGGATTCGAGGGCGACAAGGCGCAGCAGGTCATCCACCGGGTAATACACGTAGGCCCCTTCGTTGGGCGACGCCCCCAATGGGATCAGCCACAGGCGTTGCAAGCCCAGCACATGGTCAATGCGCAGCCCGCCGGCGTGGGCGAAGTTGGCGCGCAACATTTCGATAAACGCACGGAAACCGTTGCGCTTGAGCCCTTCGGGCGAGAACGCGGAAATGCCCCACCCCTGGCCAGCGCGGTTGAGCTGGTCGGGCGGGGCGCCCACGGTCAGCTGTGCCAGCAGCTCATCCTGCCGGCACCAGGCCTGGCTGCCCGCACCATCGGCCCCCACGGCGAGGTCGGCGATCAGGCCGACGGCCATGCCGCTGGCCCGGGCGGTGGCCTGGGCGCGCGCCAGGCAGCGGTCCATCAACCACTGACAAAAGGCGTAAAAAGCGATGACATGCCGGTTTTTTTCGGCGAAGTGCAGCAGCGCCGGGCTGTCAGGATCGCGCCATTGCTCGGGCCAGTCGCGCCAGTCGAGGCTGTGATTATCGGCCACACAGGTTTCCTGTACGGCTTCGAAGCGGCAATGGTTCTCCAGCGCCTCGCCACCCTGTTCGCGAAACTGCCGGAAGTCGGCCAGCAGCGGGTGCTCGTCCTGGACGAAGTGTTCGTAGAGCTGGCGCAGCAGAGTCTGTTTGGCCCGGGTTGCGGCAGGCCAGTCGATCAGGGGCAGCTGTTCCAGACGCTCCAGTTCCTCTTTAAGGCCCGTGGCCTCAATGGCCTTGCCGAGCGCCTCTTTGCCCAGAATGCTGGCCGGTGCGGCATACAGGCTGTTGAGGAACAGGCGGCTGGACGGTGAGTACGGGCTGTAGTGTTTTGGCGCGCTGCTGAACATGGCGTGCACGGGGCTGATCGCCAGTGCATCGGCGCCTCGCTCGCCGGCGGCCTGCAACAGGGTTTCCAGAGCCCGGGTATCACCGAAGCCGCCATCGCCGTGGCGGCGCAACGAGTACAGTTGAGCGCTCAGGCCCCAGGCCCGGGGGGCCGACTGGTGCAAGGCATCACCGATGCTGAAGCACTTGGCCGGGGCCACGGCCAGGGTGAAATACTGGTCGTCCAGCTGCGCCCGGTGGTAGCCCACGGGAATCATGCCCGGCAGCATGGCGTCGGCGTCGAGCTGGATCGCCAGCGACTGGCCGTTTTCAAGATGCACCACGCAGTGACTGTGGGGGTGGAAATAGCGTGATAAATCCAGGGCCTTGCCAACGTCTGCGGTCAGCAATGGCGGCAGACGCTTGTTCTGTTGCTCCAGCTGCAGGTTAAGCAAGCTGGTTTCAATGGCTTCGGCGCTGTTGGCAGGCAGGCCCAGCCCCGCCAGCACGGCTTCCAGTACCTGGGGCTTGACCCTTTGTGGCTGGCCGTTGGCATCAATCCAGTCAACGGCCAGCCCGGCTCGACCGGCAAGTATTTCAAGTTGCGCTTCGCTCATTGGCGGGCTCCCGTGGCGTTAAACGATCGAGCGTCAGGCAGATCCGCAGGTTGCGTGATTCAAGACTTGACGCTACGAAGCAGTGACTTGGCAACCAGTTGTTCATATAGCTCGGCGTAGGGTTCAACCGCCTTGCACCAGTTGAAAGGTGCGGCCATGGCGCGGCAGCGCATGGCGTTGAGCAGCCGGGGGTAGGCAAACACCTTGAACGCCCGCTGCAACGCTTGCTCGTAACTGGCCACGGTGGACTCATCGAACAAAAAGCCGGTAACGCCATTTTCAATGGTGTCGGCCAGGCCGCCGGTGTTGCGTGCCACAGGCAGCGAGCCAAAGCGTTGCGCATACATCTGGCTCAAACCGCAGGGTTCGTAGCGCGAGGGCATCAACAGGAAATCACTGCCCGCGAACATGCGCCGTGCATCGGTTTCGTTGAACCCGATGCGCACCCCGATCTGCCCCGGGAAGCGCAGGGCCAGTTCACGCATGGCGTGTTCTTCTTCGGGTTCCCCGCGACCAATAATCGCAATCTGCCCACCCGAGGCGACGATAAAAGCGGCCACGGCTTCGGTCAGGTCCAGGCCTTTTTGGTACACCAGGCGCGAAACCACGGCAAACAACGGGCCTTTGGACGGCTTGAGGCCGAACAGGGTGCGGACATGGGCGGTGTTCAGGCCCCTGGCTTTCCAGTCGCCGATGCTGAACGGGGCAACCAGATGCGGGTCGGTTGTCGCCTCCCAGCTTTCATCGATGCCATTGGGGATACCGCTCAACAGCCCTTGCTGGGTTTTGCTGGCCAGAAAGCCATCCAGTCCGCAGCCAAAAGCCGGAGTGGTGATTTCGGCGGCATAGGTCGCACTGACTGTCGTGATATGGCTGGCGTAGGCCATGCCGGCCTTGAGGAACGACAACTTGCCATAAAACTCCATGCCGTCCTGTTGCAGGGCATGGTGCGGGATGCCCAGTTCCGGGCAGCAGGCGCGGCTGAATACACCCTGGTAGGCCAGGTTGTGGATGGTAAACAGCGTAGGTGTGCGTTGACCGCGCCAATGCATATAGGCCGGTGCCAGCCCGGCAGGCCAGTCGTGAGCGTGCACCAGATCGGGCTGCCAGTGGATCTGCGCCAGGTTGGCCGCAATATCGGCCGCAGCCAGGCCCAGGCGGGCGAAGCGAATATGGTTGTCAGGCCAGTCGCGGCCGTTATTGGCGCCGTAGGGGGTGCCTTCGCGCTCATACAGCTCGGGGCAAATCAGAACATAGATGACCAGCCCGTCCTTGAGGTCCATGCGCCCGATCTTGCAGGCGGGCAGGGCGGCATGGCCGCCAAGTTCGCCGATGATATGAATCGGATTGTCACTATTGAGCACTTGCGGATAGCCCGGGATCAGCACTCGTACATCATGCAAGTGGCGCATGGCCCGCGGCAGTGCGGCCGACACATCGCCCAGGCCACCGGTTTTAACCAGATCGGCCAGTTCGGAAGTGACAAACAGCACTTTCTTTTTATTGGGGTTGGCACTGGCCAGCGGCAGCAAGGGCTTCCCGGCCGGGGCCAGACCTGTCAGTGATATCAGCTCACTAATAACTTGCGGGTGCAGACGTTCTTCTTGATTTGGCGCAGCAGCACTGATCATGAATCTCTCCCGTTGTATTTATAGATCCCCTTACGGCCACCCGGCCTGTACGTCCCCACTTGCTAATCCGCCAGCCACCCTTGCATCGATACACAGAGGGTAAGTAAGGCACTGCAAGGAATGCACCAAAAGCGGCGACCTTGTATGAATTCGACCTATCACGGGTGCAGAAGATTCGTTTATTTAATTACGACGTTTAGATGCCGCAGACACGACAGCGTTGAGTGTAGGAGAGATAGTTCAAGTTTGTATGCGAAATGGGTAATTTGTAGGACGAAAGAGTGTTTTCTACGTGGGCAATATGTCACACGTAATGTGTCACTGATATTTCGACCATGACTGAAAGACTATGGCCGTTGGTCGGGAGTGGCTGACGCCCCGGTAGGCCTGCATCGCCAGGCCGGCTCCCACAGGCTGCCGGCCGGCCCGATGACCCTCAATTGCACGCCGAACGCACCGTTGCGGTGCGTTCGGTGCTGGAATCTCAGTTGCCGGGGTACTCGGCAATGACCTGGTCGCTGCCGTCGTTGCGCAGGCCGATTACCTGGTACGCATCTTTGCGATCACCCATTTCCATTCCCGGGGAGCCCATCGGCATGCCCGGTACGGCGATCCCTTTAAGGTCGCTGCGTTTACTCAGTGCAACCACCTGGTCGGCCGGCACATGGCCTTCAACGAATTTGCCGTTGATCACACCGGTGTGGCACGAAGCCAGTCGCGGCTGGACGCCGAGGCGCTGCTTGACACTGCTCATGTCGTCTTCCACATGGTCATTGACCTTGAAACCGTTGGTTTCGAGGTGCGAGATCCAGGCTTTGCAGCAACCGCAGTTGGCATCGCGATGCACATCAATGGTCAGTTGTTCGGCGGCCTGGGCCATCGAAGTCAGCAACAGGGCCGAGAGAGCGGCAAGGCGCAATGGGGTTTTCATCGAGTTCCTCTTTACGTAGAAAATGTCAGCCTGAGCGACAAGGGCTGTCAGGCAACTGATGGCGAGATGACAAAGCTGTCAGGTTGGGGCGTTCCGGGCTCGTTCAAGAGTTGTGCCAGCCGGGTTCCGGGCCCTCAAGGCGTGAGCCGCAAACTGGCCCGAATGCCCTGTACTTCGGCCTCGTTGGCTTTATACCCGTCTGCAGGGCCGGCGTAGGAAAGGGCATACGCGCTGTTGTCACGGGTTGCGGCGACCAGGGTCTGAGTGATGACGTGGTTGCCGTTCTGGGTGATCTTGCAGGTGGTCTCCAGTGCGTCCAGGCCGCCCAGGGTGCTGCTGCGGATTTTGTTGCAGGCGCTCTGGTAACCGCCTTTGGCGAAATTCTGCTGCAGGGTTTTGCGCATCTGCAACAAAACCGCCTCCATATTGACCTTGTGCTCGGGCGTCAGGGTCGACTGGGTCAGCTCCATGACCATTTGCGGATCGCCGTTGGCGTCGTTTTTCACCGCCCGCTGGCGCACGCTGCTGTCGTCGGGCGCAGGGGGTACCGCTTGAACTTCCCAGCCTCCGGGCCAGGTAATCATCAGCGCGTCGGCACTGGCCACGGGCACTGCTGCGACCAGGCAGAAGCCGATAAAAACAGGTAAACGGCGAGCAAAACCCATGGATTTCTGACCTTTTTGACGGTGTTTTGACCGTAATAGTGTATCAACAGGTGTCGAAGTATTGCTTTGCAGCGTGACATCATTTTCGACCATTGCTCAGCTAAACCTTTGCTTCTTATGTCTAATCCCGGACAATCGCGCCCCTCTTATGGCCGGGGCGATGTCAGCAAGGTGTTTCTTGTCCGCTCCGGCTGCGTGGTAACGACCGGCTAGCGGAGATTCGACCGGATGAATGACCAGGCTAACAGCGTCGACGAACGCTTCGACGAGACACCCGCGACCCTCAGTCGCTGGAACCGTCATGACACCACCTGGATGCTGGGCCTGTTCGGCACAGCGATTGGCGCAGGTACCTTGTTTTTGCCGATCAACGCAGGGCTGGGCGGCTTTTGGCCGTTACTGATCCTGGCGCTGTTGGCGTTCCCGATGACCTTTTACGCACACCGTGGCCTGACCCGCTTCGTACTCTCCGGACGCGAAGGCTCGGATATCACTGATGTGGTTGAAGAACATTTCGGCCTGCGCGCCGGTGCCGTGATCACGCTGCTGTACTTCCTGGCTATTTTTCCGATCCTGCTGATCTACAGCGTAGCGCTGACCAACACGGTCGGCAGCTTTATGCTCAACCAGATGCATATCACCCCGCCACCACGGGCACTGCTGTCGCTGGTGCTGATTCTGGGCCTGTTGATCGTGGTGCGCTGCGGCGAACAAGTGATCGTCAAGGCCATGAGCATGATGGTCTATCCGTTTATCGTCGCGTTGCTGTTTTTGGCGGTGTTTCTGATCCCGCACTGGAACGGCGGCATCCTGAGCACCGCGAGCACGCTGCCCGAGCCTTCTGCCCTGTTGCATACCTTGTGGCTGGCGATTCCGGTGATGGTGTTCTCCTTTAACCATTCGCCGATCATCTCGGCCTTCGCCGTTGATCAAAAGCGCCGTTACGGCACCAACGCCGATGAGCGCAGCTCGCAGATCCTGTCCCGCGCCCACCTGCTTATGGTAGTGATGGTGCTGTTCTTCGTCTTCAGTTGCGTGCTCACCCTGTCGCCAGAGCAACTGGCCGAAGCCAAGGCCCAGAACCTGTCGATCCTGTCGTACCTGGCCAACCACTTCGACAACCCGACCATCGCTTTTGCCGCGCCGCTGATTGCGTTTGTGGCCATTGCCAAGTCTTTCCTGGGCCACTACATCGGCGCCAGCGAAGGCCTTAAAGGTCTGGTGCTGAAAACCGGCAAGCGTCCGGGTGCAAAAAACCTCGACCGCATGACGGCCGCGTTCATGCTGGTGGTGTGCTGGGCGGTGGCAACGCTTAACCCAAGCATCCTGGGCATGATCGAAACCATGGGCGGGCCGGTGATTGCTGCCATCCTGTTCCTGATGCCGATGTACGCGATTCGCCGGGTGCCGGCCATGCGTCAGTATTCGGGCCAGATCTCCAATGTGTTCGTCACAGTTGTTGGCCTGATCGCGATTTCGTCGCTGGTTTACTCCCTGATTCCTTGATCCTTGCCCGTGTCGCCGCCTTTCTGCGCGGCGACACGGCGCTGATTGTCCCTCGCAAGCCGTCCAGGGCTTGAGTCTGGCCAGTGCTGCGAATGTTATTGCGACCCATTCCTATTCGAGGCGCGCTCCCAGCACGTCCCGAGGGTTCCCGTGTCGTCATCCCTGCCGCACCCATCGATAGTGCATTCAGGCGTAGGCGCGCTGAACACCAGCTTCGCGCTGTTTATGATCAAGCGGACAACTACGCCGAATACGATGGCATGCGCGCTAATGGCGAAGATGCCTGCAAAGCCGTGAGCGGCACCAAGACCAAAGGCTTTGAAGCAGAAATTTCTGGCGAGATCATGACCGGCTGGCAATTGCTTGCGGGCTACACCTACGCCCGGCCGAGGGACAAGGACGGCAAGCGGATCAGCAGCAACCATCCCGAGCAGCTATTCAAACTGGCCACCCACTATCAACTGACCGGCGATCGTGAGTACCTGAGTGGTTATGGCTTGTATTCAACTTATTTTTACGGCGATCCGCGCAATCTGATGGTGGGGATGAAGTACCGTTTCTGACCCCTCTGACATGTTGTGCCTGTCTTGCGTCGACTATGGTTAAAAACCAGCGAATCCCGGGCAGACAATAATAAGGATCGGCATTTCTTGGTTCCGCGCAAGGACGCTTGACCTGCATCAATGCTGTGTGGCGTGACAGGCATAGCCTGAGCTCAATCCATGTTCCAGGAGGTTGTCATAGATGAGCATCATCGTGACCGGGGCTGCCGGGTTTATCGGCAGCAATCTGGTGAAGGCACTTAACCGGCGCGGCGAGCGCGACATCATCGCCGTGGACGATCTGACCGAAGGCGACAAGTGCCGCAACCTGGCGGACTGCGATATCGCCGACTACTTCGACAGGCACGAGTTTGTTCAGCGCTTTTCCACCCATCAGTTGGGCGAAGTGCGTGCCGTGCTGCATCAGGGCGCCTGTTCCAGCACGGTGGAAAGTGACGGCCGGTTGATGATGGACAACAACTACCGTTACAGCTGCGATCTGCTGCAGGCCTGCCAGGAGCATTCGGTGCCTTTGCTGTATGCCTCATCGGCGGCGGTCTACGGTGCCAACCGGGAGTTTCGGGAAGCTCGCGAATACGAGCAGCCTTTGAATGTATACGCTTACTCCAAATTCCTGTTTGACCAGCGCGTGCGCCAGTTATTGCCCAAAACACGCAGCCAGATTGTCGGCCTGCGTTATTTCAATGTGTATGGCCCGCGCGAGCAGCATAAAGGGCGGATGGCCTCGATGGTCTGGCACTGTTTCAACCAGTACCGCGATCATGGCCATGTTGAACTGTTCGGCGAGTACGGCGGCTACCCGGCAGGCGGGCATGAACGCGACTTTGTGTCGGTAGAGGACGTGGTCAAGGTCAACCTGCACTGGCTGGATCACCCGCAAACCAGCGGCATCTTCAACCTGGGTACCGGGCGCGCACGTTCATACAATGACTTGGCGCTGGCGACGATCAACTGCGTGCGCAGTGCCGAAGACCGGCCGCCCTTGACCCTGGAAACAGCCATTCTGGAAGGTGTGTTGCGCTATTGCGAGTTCCCGGACGGGCTTAAACACAAGTATCAGGTCTACACCTGCGCCGATTTGGGGCAGTTGCGCGAGGCGGGGTATCGGGAGCCGATGCTGGAGCTTGAGGAGGGGGTGGAGCGGTATTGCGCAGGGCTTCTTGCCTCTTGAACGCCTGTGGGAGCGAGCAGGCTCGCTCCCACAGTTGAGTGGTTATTTACCCGACAGCAGTGCTTCCAGTTTTTCCTGGTCACGGGCGAACTGGCGAATGCCTTCAGCCAGTTTCTCGGTGGCCATTGCATCCTCGTTGGACGCCCAGCGGAATTGCGACTCGTCCAGCACCAGGCGTGGTTCGCCAGCGTTGCCCGGAGCCAGTTTGCGCTCCAGTTTGCCGTCGTCCAGTGCCAGTTTTTCCAGCAGATCGGGGCTGATGGTCAGGCGGTCGCAGCCGGCCAGTTGCTCGATCTGGTTGAGGTTGCGGAAGCTGGCGCCCATTACCACGGTGTTGTAGGCATTGGCTTTGTAGTAGTTGTAGATGCGGGTTACGGACTGCACGCCCGGATCATCGGAACCGGTGTAGTCGATGCCGGTGGATTTCTTGTACCAGTCGTAGATCCGGCCCACGAACGGCGAGATCAGAAACACCCCGGCATCGGCACAGGCAGCTGCCTGGGCAAACGAGAACAGCAGGGTCAGGTTGGTCTGGATACCGGCTTTTTCCAGTTTCTCGGCGGCGCGGATGCCTTCCCACGTCGAAGCCAGCTTGATCAATACGCGGTCGCGGCCTACGCCGGCCTTGTCGTAAAGCTCGATCAGCTGGTTGGCTTTTTGCAGAAGGGCCGGTTCGTCGAATGACAAACGGGCGTCGACTTCAGTCGAAATGCGTCCCGGGATCACCTTCAAGATACCGCTACCCACAGACACCGCGAAATGATCGCAGGCCAGGCCCACATCGCCTTTGGCGTGGCTGATGGCGTTTTGCAGCAGGTCGGCATAACCGGGCATCGCTGCGGCCTTGAGCAGCAGCGAAGGGTTGGTGGTTGCATCCACAGGTTTGAGACGGGTAATCGCGTCGAGGTCGCCGGTGTCTGCGACCACGGTGGTGAACTGCTTGAGTTGTTCCAGCTTGGAAGTCATGAGCGTCTCTGTCGAAAAGGTATTAATGGCAGTACAGATTGATTGCGTCGTCGATCAATAGTTCGGTTCTGCTTAGGATGGCAGAATGCCGCCGAACACGTTCATTGTGCAACTCTTGAGGCGATTTAATCTTCGGGCAGCGCCATACCTTTGATTCAAAGCTCCAGTGTGTCCCAGGCCGGATGTTCGCTTATCTGTACCGCGTTGATCTTTTTGCCCGTGGCATGCTCAACCCGGCGCGCCACCTCAGGATCATCGGCAAAGGGAATGAGGCTGGCGTCGTCGATGTCTTCGTCGGTTTTATGCCTTAAGCACCAGCCGATGGCGAAGTAAAGGCTCATTACCGCCATGCTGTTCAGGGCTATTTCGTACATGTGCCACAGCTCCTTGCTGAATAAAGCGCAAGCCCAAGGCTTGCGCTTTGCGGGGGTCAGGCAATCTGTGCCGTCAGTTCGGCTTGCTTGAGGTTGGCGACACGGACCGTGCGCCACACGTTCCAGGCCATCAGCAGCATGCCGCTGAGGAAGAAAATACCGCCTGCCAGACGCACGACGAAACCCGGGTGGCTGGCCTGCAACGACTCGACAAACGAGTAGGTCAGGGTGCCGTCGTCGTTGATGGCGCGCCACATCAGGCCCTGGGTGATGCCGTTGACCCACATGGAGGCGATGTAGAGCACGGTGCCGATGGTGGCCAGCCAGAAATGCAGGTTGATCAGCGCAATGCTGTGCATCTGCTCGCGGCCGAAGATTTTCGGGATCATGTGGTACAGAGCGCCGAAGGTAATCATCGCCACCCAGCCCAGGGCGCCGGCGTGGACGTGGCCGATGGTCCAGTCGGTGTAGTGGGAGAGGGCGTTGACGGTCTTGATCGCCATCATCGGGCCTTCAAAGGTCGACATGCCGTAGAACGCCAGCGACAGCACCAGAAAACGCAGGATCGGGTCGGTGCGCAATTTATGCCAGGCGCCCGAGAGGGTCATCATGCCGTTGATCATGCCGCCCCAGCTGGGTGCCAGCAGGATGATCGACATCGCCATGCCCAGCGATTGCGCCCAGTCCGGCAAAGCGGTGTAGTGCAAGTGGTGTGGGCCTGCCCAGATGTACAGCGTGATCAGGGCCCAGAAGTGCACGATGGACAAGCGATAGGAGTAAATCGGCTTGCCGACTTGTTTCGGCACGAAGTAATACATCATTCCGAGAAAGCCGGTGGTCAGGAAGAAACCTACGGCGTTATGCCCGTACCACCACTGCACCATGGCGTCGGTGGCTCCGGAGTACACCGGATATGACTTGAACCAGTCCACGGGGATTGCCAGATGGTTGACCACGTGGAGCATGGCGATCACCAGAATGAAGGCACCGAAGAACCAGTTGCCGACGTAAATGTGTTTGGTTTTGCGCCGCACCACGGTGGTGAAAAACACGATGGCATAAGCCACCCAGACCACGGTCAGCCAGACGGCGCCGGTGAACTCGATTTCGGCGTATTCCTTGGTGGTGGTGTAGCCCAGGGGCAGGGTGACCAGCATGATCACAATCACCGATTGCCAGCCCCAAAAGGTAAAGGCTGCCAGCTTGTCCGAGTACAGCCGGACCTGGCAGGTGCGTTGCACGGCGTAGTAGCTGGCGGCAAATTGCGCGCTGCCGGCAAAGCCGAAAATCACCAGGCTGGTGTGCAGCGGTCGCAGGCGGCCGAAAGTGGTCCAGGGCAGGTCGAGGTTCATTTGCGGCCAGGCCAGTTGCGAGGCGATCCACACGCCCATGGCCATGCCGATAACCCCCCATACCACGGTCATGATGGCGAATTGGCGGACGACCTTATAGTTATAGGCCTGCCCGTTTAGTGCTGTGCTCATGCTCAAGTCTTCCACGGTTCAAAGTCCTGCCAGGCCTCGTGGTCTGGCGCAGGGTGAACTCTAGGAAGCTTGAGGGAAACAAAACAGATTCAGAAAACCATAAATTATACGGATCAGATTTAATCGCTGATTCAAGGCTCTATTGTTGAATCTGATATGGTTTTTCGGTGTCGTTAAAAATTTATATAAAACTGAGCTGTGCGGTTTTCTACATTCTGTATTGGGCGCCCGATCACAATAAACGCTGAATAAAAGCGCGACCTGCGGTGATTTCCTGCGGTTTGGCTATACCTATACTTCCGTGTACCTACGGTTGCACCCCCTACAGGAGTTACAGCATGAAGCTTGGCTTAATGATTGGTACGTTGTGCGTCGCCTCTATCGGGATGGTCGGTTGTGCGAGCAAGGTTCAGCAACCGAATGAATACTCCGGGTTTTTGAAAGATTACAGCCGTCTCAAAGAGGGCAAGTCACCCTCCGGCGTCGAGGTAATGCGCTGGATTGACCCTAAACTCAACCTGAACCAATACACCAGCGTATATATCGAGCCAACCCAGCTCTACCCGGCGCCCAAGCCGACGGAAAAAATCCCGCAAAGCACCTTGAACGGCATTACCAACTACTACGACCAGGCCCTTAAGCGGGAAATGAGCAAATCATTGCCGCTGGCCAGCGCCCCGGGGCCGGGCGTGATTGTGGTGCGGGCTGCCATCACGGCAGTCAGCAGTGAGACCGAGAGCCTGGCACCGTATGAATATATTCCGGTTGCCCTGGTGGCTGCGGCGGTGAGTACGGCGTCGGGTATCCGCGATCAGGAAACCCAGCTGGCCACTGAAGCCGTGTTTATCGATGGCAAAAGTCAGGACGTCGTGGCCCAGGTGGTGCGCAAAGGCATCGGCAAGCCGCTGGATAACGACAAACAGGTGATGAAGGCCGATGACGTGAAAAAGGTCATTGATAGCTGGGCCTCGGACATGCACCAGTCGTATCTGAAACTGAAGAAGTAAGCGTCGTGTAGCCGCTGACGAAATACGAAGTTGCGATGGGCTGCGCAGCAGCCCCGGTATTTTGAAGGCCCTTCGGGTCTTATCGCAGCCTTCGGCAGCGGCTGCACAAGCTGTTTGATTACCCGCCAAGCGGCGTCAGTAACGGTATTCCCCACTTGTCGCCTTTGCCTTTGTCGGGCCCGGTTTGGCCCATGTCGATCATTGCCCGCCGCCAGAAGTAACGGATTCATGGGTACTTCTTATTTTCCGAAGGTGACATTGATACCGGCAAACAGAGTGAATTGCGGCAGGTCGTCGCCCTTGCGCTCCACGGTCCACTGGGGTTCAACAAAGGCGTTGAGGATGTTGGTCCCGGCCTTCCAGGCTTTGCCGACACCCAGGCCGACGGGGATGTAGTGGGTGTTGTTTTTCAGGTCGTAGGTCCAGGTGCCGGTGGAGCGCAGGTACCAGCCCTTGGGCAAGTTGTGGATGATGAACGGCTGAAAGGTGGCGCTTTCGACATGCTGGCGATCGCTGTCACCGGCGAACGAGCTTTGGTATTGCACCAGCGCGCCGAGCAAGCCCCGGGGTGAGGCGTCGATGGCGATTGCCGCCAGCCCGGCTTGCCACTTGCCGGTGCCCAGTTCGTCATGTTCGGCGGTCGGCGCAGTGATTTGCGGGCCGATGCCCAGCTGCACGCCTTCGGTCTTGAGCAGGAAAATATCGAACAGGTTGAGGTCGCCAATCCCGGTGCTGTAGCCACTGCGCGGATCAGGGCGGGTGCTGATCGGCAGGGTTGCGCGCAGCAGTTGCGGCACCCCGATAAAGTCGTTCGGCGCCATGGGCAATGCACCGCGCAGCAGGGCGTCGTTGGTGTGGATGTTGCTGTCGTAAACCTGTGGCGTGTAATAGTCCTGCAGGTTCACGCCGGGTGCCAAGCTGAGGGGGTTGTTACTTTTGTTGGCTGTCTCGGCGTTATCCGCCTGAGCACCGGTGAAGGGGCAAAGGGCGAGCGTCAGTAAGAGCCCCGGAGCAATTTGGCTGATGTTCATGATTGTCCAGATCTCGGAATGTAGGCATGAACGCTAGCTGCACCTTGAGGCTTAGCCAGTTTGGGGGGCGGTATTTGTGGCTTATTTGCGCAGGACTGCACAGAAAAAGTACAGGGTTTGGGTAGTTAGTAATCTATCTAAAAGTGGAAGAGATGTAGGAATAGTCTTTTTGTAATGGGTCGCATGTGATTTTGTGCTCGGACCGTAGGTCGTGCGAGTGATTCATGTTTAACTTCGGCCTCTTCAAAAACTGTTAAGAAGGACATCGTTCATGGCTCAAGTGACGCTTAAAGGCAATCCTGTTCAAGTCAACGGCGAACTGCCAGCAGTAGGCTCCAAGGCGCCAGCGTTTTCGCTGGTTGCGGGTAATTTGTCCGACGTAACCCTGTCCAGCTTTGCCGGCAAGCGCAAAGTGCTGAACATCTTCCCAAGCGTTGATACCCCGACGTGCGCCACCTCGGTACGTACGTTCAACGCCCAGGCCAACGAACTGGCCAACACCGTTGTACTGTGCATCTCGGCTGACCTGCCGTTTGCCCAGGCACGCTTCTGCGGCGCAGAAGGCCTGGAAAACGTACAGAACCTGTCGACCCTGCGCGGCCGTGAGTTCATCGAAAACTACGGCGTGGCAATCGCTGATGGCCCGTTGGCTGGCCTGACTGCCCGCGCGGTCGTGGTACTGGACGAAAACGACAACGTGCTGCACAGCGAGCTGGTTAAAGAAATCGCTGAAGAGCCGAACTATGAAGCAGCGCTGGCTGTTTTGAAGTAAGTCGTACAGCAATATCGAAACGGCCTGGCCCCGATAGGTGCCAGGCCGTTTTTTTTGTCTGCGTTACCCCCACTCGGGATTGCAACGCAGCGGTTTGCCTGACAGACCGCGCCGCCTGCATCGCAGGCAAGCCAGCTCCTGCAGGTTTTGTTTCGCCCACAAAGCCGGATTCGAGCTGGGGGTGAAGATTAATTGCGGTCATCTTTCGCTCATCTCACCCCTATAACGTAAATAGCCGGTAAAGAACCTTTTCATAACCGTCCACACTGCTTATCGTTCCCCCTCCTGTTAATAATCGCTCGCGCCTAATGGTTGATCACTCCATGCAATCCTCTGTTTCCCACAAATCCCGTCTCTGGCCAATTGGCTTGCTGGTCTTGCTGATTATTCTCGGCCTGTGCTGGTGGCTATGGCCGTCGGCCTCGAAACAGGCAGGGGCCGAGCAGCCCGCCGGGCACACCAGCCGCTCCGGGATGATGCGTCCCGGCTTTGGTGGCTCGACGCAAGCGGTGCCGGTGCGGGTGTCAGAAGTGACGCGGGGTGATTTTGCGGTGTATTTCAAGGCCCTGGGCACTGTGACAGCACTCAACACCATCAATGTGCGCAGCCGGGTGGGAGGGGAGCTGGTCAAGGTCTATTTCAAGGAAGGGCAGATGGTCAAGGCGGGCGAGTTGCTGGCTGAGATCGACCCGCGCAGCTATCAGAACGCGCTGCTGCAAGCCGAAGGCACCTTGATGCAAAACCAGGCCCAGTTGAAAAACGCCCAGGTCGATGTGCAACGTTATCGCGGCCTGTATGCCGAAGACAGTATCGCCAAGCAAACCCTGGACACCGCCGAAGCCTTGGTCAGCCAGTACCAGGGCACGGTCAAGACCAATCAGGCAGCGGTCAACGACGCCAAGCTGAACCTGGAATTCACCAAGATCCGCGCGCCCATCAGTGGCCGTGTGGGCTTGCGTCAACTGGACGTCGGCAACCTGGTGGCAGCCAATGACACCACGGCTCTGGTGGTCATCACCCAGACCGAGCCGATCGTGGTCAGTTTCACCCTGCCCGAGAACAACCTGGCCCTGGTGCTTGAGCGTTATCGCAGCGGCGCCAAATTGCCGGTGCAAGCCTGGAACCGTGGCGACACCAAAGAGCTGGCAGTGGGTGTGTTGAGCAGCATCGATAACCAGATCGATATCACCACCGGCACCCTGAAGTTCAAGGCGCTGTTCGAGAACCGTGATCAGGCACTGTTCCCCAACCAGTTCGTCAATGTGCACATGCTGGCCGACACGCTCAAAGACGTCGTGCTGGCGCCGACAGCGGCCATTCAGTACGGCACCAACGGCTCGTTTGTGTATGCGCTGGACGGCGACAAAAAGGTCAAGATCCGCAGCGTCAAGGTGGGTGCCACCGACGGCGACATCACCGTGATCGAAGACGGCCTGGCGCCGGGCGATCGTGTGGTGCTCGAAGGCACTGACCGTCTGCGTGACGGTGGCGCGGTGGAAGTGGTCAACGACAGCGTCCAGATGCCTGAAACCGCTGCTGAGCAACTGCAAGGCGTCGACGATGATGCGACGCCTGCCTCCGCCCCCGAGAAGGCCAAGGCCAAGGCGAACGAATGAATCTGTCGCGGCTGTTTATCCTGCGCCCGGTCGCAACCACGCTGTGCATGCTGGCCATCGTGTTGTCCGGGATCATCGCCTATCGCCTGCTGCCCGTTTCGGCTTTGCCCCAGGTCGACTACCCGACTATCCGCGTGATGACGCTGTACCCCGGTGCCAGCCCGGATGTGATGACCAGTGCGGTCACGGCGCCGCTTGAGCGCCAGTTCGGGCAAATGCCGGGGCTGACACAAATGGCCTCGACCAGTTCCGGTGGCGCATCGGTGCTCACCCTGCGCTTTAACCTCGACATCAACATGGATGTCGCCGAGCAACAGGTGCAGGCCGCGATCAACGCCGCCAGCAACTTGCTGCCCAAGGATTTGCCGGCACCGCCGGTGTACAACAAGGTCAACCCGGCCGATACCCCGGTGCTGACCCTGGCCATTACGTCAAAAACCATGCTGCTGCCCAAGCTCAATGATTTGGTCGACACCCGCATGGCGCAAAAAATTGCCCAGATCAGCGGCGTGGGCATGGTCAGCATTGCCGGCGGTCAACGCCAGGCAGTGCGGATCAAGGTCAACCCCGAAGCGCTTGCCGCCAATGGCCTGAACCTGGCGGACGTGCGCACGCTGATCGGTGCGTCCAACGTTAACCAGCCCAAGGGCAACTTTGACGGTCCGACCCGGGTGTCGATGCTCGACGCCAACGACCAGCTCAAAACCCCCGAGGAATACGCTGAGCTGATCCTGGCCTACAACAACGGCGCGCCACTGCGGCTCAAGGATGTGGCCGAAATCGTCGACGGCGCCGAGAACGAACGTCTCGCCGCGTGGGCCAATGAAAACCAGGCCGTGTTGCTCAATATCCAGCGCCAGCCCGGCGCCAACGTGATTGAGGTGGTGGACCGGATCAAGGCGCTGCTGCCGAGCATCACCGACAACCTGCCGGCAGGTATCGACGTCACGGTACTGACTGACCGTACGCAAACCATCCGCGCCTCGGTGCGCGATGTGCAGCATGAACTGCTGATCGCCATCGCGCTGGTGGTGATGGTGACCTTCCTGTTTCTGCGTCGGGCCAGCGCCACCCTCATTCCGTCGATTGCCGTGCCGTTGTCACTGGTGGGCACTTTTGGGGTGATGTACCTGGCCGGGTTCTCGATCAACAACCTGACCCTGATGGCCCTGACCATCGCCACCGGCTTTGTGGTGGATGACGCCATCGTCATGCTGGAAAACATCTCGCGCTATATCGAGAAGGGTGACACCCCGATGCAGGCGGCACTCAAGGGCGCCAGGCAAATCGGCTTTACCCTGATCTCGCTGACCCTGTCGCTGATTGCGGTACTGATCCCGCTGCTGTTTATGGCCGACGTGGTAGGGCGCCTGTTTCGCGAGTTTGCGATCACCCTGGCGGTGGCGATCCTGATCTCGCTGGTGGTTTCGCTGACCCTGACGCCGATGATGTGCGCCCGCTTGCTCAAGGCCGAGCCCAAGGAAGAAGAGCAGGGGCGTTTTTACCGGGCCAGCGGCGCGGTCATTGACTGGATGATCGCCGAGTACGGCCGCATGTTGCAGTGGGTGCTCAAGCACCAGCCGCTGACCTTGCTGGTGGCCATCGGTACGTTGGCGCTGACCGTGGTGCTGTACATCGCGGTGCCCAAGGGCTTCTTTCCGGTGCAGGACACCGGGGTGATCCAGGGCATTTCCGAAGCGCCGCAGTCGATTTCGTTCAGCGCCATGAGCCAGCGTCAGCAGGAGCTGGGCCAGATCATCCTGAAAGACCCGGATGTGGAAAGCCTGTCGTCTTATATCGGGGTGGACGGTGATAACCCGACGCTCAACAGCGGGCGCATGCTGATCAACCTCAAACCCCACGCCGAGCGCAGCGACAGTGCCTCTGAGGTGATTGCGCGCCTGCAACCGCAACTCGACAAGCTGGTGGGCATTCGTCTGTTCATGCAGCCGGTGCAGGACCTGACCATCGAAGACCGCGTGAGCCGTACCCAGTATCAGTTCAGCCTGTCATCGCCGGATGCCGACCTGCTCAACACCTGGAGCCAGAAACTGGTCACGGCGCTGTCCAACCAGCCTGAGCTGGCCGACGTGGCCAGCGACCTGCAAGACAAGGGCTTGCAGGTGTATCTGGTGATTGACCGTGATGCTGCCTCGCGCCTTGGGGTGTCGGTGGCCAATATCACCGACGCGCTGTACGACGCGTTCGGCCAGCGACAGATCTCGACCATCTACACCCAGGCCAGCCAGTACCGCGTGGTCTTGCAGGCCAGGGATGGCGAGAAAATCGGCCCCCAGGCCCTTGACCAGATTCACGTCAAAACCACCGATGGCGGCCAGGTGCGCTTGTCGAGCCTGGCCCGGGTCGAAGAGCGTCAGGCGCAACTGGCAATCTCCCATATCGGCCAGTTCCCCTCGGTGATGGTGTCGTTCAACCTGGCTCCCGGCGTTGCCCTGGGGCAAGCGGTGGAGCTGATTGATCAGGTGCAAAAGGACATCGGCATGCCGGTGGGGGTCAAGACCGAATTCCAGGGCGCGGCCCAGGCGTTCCAGGCTTCGCTGTCGAGCACCTTGCTGCTGATCCTGGCGGCGGTGGTCACCATGTACATCGTGCTTGGTGTGCTCTACGAGAGCTACATCCACCCGATCACCATTCTCTCGACCCTGCCCTCGGCGGCGGTCGGTGCCTTGCTCGCGCTGATCCTCAGTGGCAATGACCTGGGGATGATCGCGATTATCGGCATCATCCTGCTGATCGGTATCGTGAAAAAGAACGCGATCATGATGATCGACTTCGCCCTCGATGCTGAACGCAATCAGGGCATGGCGCCCGAGCAGGCCATTTATCAGGCGGCGCTGCTGCGTTTCCGTCCGATCTTGATGACCACCCTGGCCGCGCTGTTTGGTGCCGTGCCGCTGATGCTGGCCACCGGTTCCGGCGCTGAACTGCGCCAGCCGTTGGGCCTGGTGATGGTCGGCGGTTTGCTGGTGAGCCAGGTGTTGACCCTGTTCACCACGCCGGTGATCTATCTGTACTTCGATCGACTGGGCCGCCGCTGGCGGGGTGACGCAGCCAGCGCTGAGCAGGCCCCGGTATGAACCTGTCCGGCCCTTTCATCAAACGCCCGGTAGCGACCATGCTCCTGAGCCTGGCAATCATGTTGCTGGGCGGGGTGAGCTTTGGTTTGCTGCCGGTGTCGCCTTTGCCGCAAATGGACTTTCCGGTGATCGTGGTTTCGGCCAGTTTGCCGGGGGCCAGCCCCGAGGTCATGGCGTCCACCGTTGCCACGCCGCTGGAGCGTTCCTTCGGCGCGATTGCCGGGGTCAACACCATGAGCAGCCGTTCGAGCCAGGGCTCGACGCGGGTGATTTTGCAGTTCGATCAGGACCGCGACATCAATGGCGCGGCCCGGGAAGTGCAGGCAGCGATCAACGCTTCGCGCAACCTGTTGCCCAGCGGCATGAAAAGCATGCCGACCTACAAAAAGGTCAACCCGTCACAAGCGCCGATCATGGTGCTGTCGCTGACCTCCGATGTCCTGTCCAAGGGCGAGCTTTACGACCTGGCCTCGACCATTCTGTCCCAAAGCCTGTCCCAGGTGCCGGGGGTGGGTGAAGTGCAAATCGGCGGCAGTTCGCTGCCGGCGGTGCGTATCGAGCTGGAACCGCAACTGCTCAACCAGTACGGCGTGTCCCTGGATGACGTGCGCAACACCATCGCCAATGCCAACGTGCGCCGCCCCAAGGGGGCGGTGTCCGACGGCGATCGCAACTGGCAGATCCAGGCCAACGACCAGCTGGAAAAAGCCAAGGATTACGAACCGCTGATCATCCGTTACCAGGATGGCGCGGCCCTGCGCCTGAGCCATGTGGCCAAGGTAAAGGACAGCGTTGAAGACCGCTACAACAGTGGTTTTTTCAACAACGATGCGGCCGTGTTGCTGGTGGTCAACCGCCAGGCCGGGGCCAACATCATTGAAACCGTGAACGCGATCAAGGCCCAGTTGCCGGTCTTGCAGGCGGTACTGCCGGCCAGCGTGCAACTGAACCTGGCGATGGACCGTTCGCCGGTGATCAAGGCCACGCTGCACGAAGCCGAGATGACCCTGCTGATTGCCGTGGCGCTGGTGATTCTGGTGGTGTTCCTGTTCCTGGGGAACTGGCGTGCTTCGTTGATCCCGACCCTGGCAGTTCCGGTTTCCCTGGTTGGCACTTTCGCCATCATGTACCTGTACGGGTTCTCGCTGAACAACCTGTCGCTGATGGCCCTGATCCTGGCCACCGGTCTGGTGGTGGACGATGCCATCGTGGTGCTGGAGAACATCTCGCGGCATATCGATGACGGTATCGCCCCGATGAAAGCGGCGCTGCTGGGCGCCAAGGAAGTCGGCTTTACCCTGCTGTCGATGAACGTCTCGCTGGTGGCGGTGTTCCTCTCGATCCTGTTTATGGGCGGGATCGTCGAAAGCCTGTTCCGCGAGTTTTCCATCACCCTGGCGGCCTCGATTGTGGTGTCGCTGGTGGTGTCGCTGACCCTGACCCCGATGCTCTGCGCGCGCTGGCTCAAACCCCATGTGCCGGGCACCGAAAACGCCATGCAACGCTGGAGCATGCGTCTTAACGAACGCATGGTCAGCGGTTATGCCCGCAGCCTGGACTGGGTATTGCGCCACCAGCGCCTGACGCTGTTCAGCCTGCTGGTGACCATTGGCGTCAACGTGGCGCTGTACGTGGTGGTGCCCAAAACCTTTATGCCGCAACAGGACACCGGGCAACTGATCGGTTTTGTGCGCGGTGATGACGGCCTGTCGTTCAGCGTAATGCAGCCCAAGATGGAGATTTTCCGCAAGGCGGTGCTGGCCGATCCTGCGGTCGAGAGCGTTGCCGGCTTTATCGGCGGCAACGGCGGCACCAACAACGCCTTTATGATCGTGCGCCTCAAGCCGGTATCGGAGCGCAAGGTGTCTTCGCAAAAGGTCATTGAGCGCCTGCGCGAAAACATGCCCAAGGTGCCCGGTGGCCGCCTGATGCTGATGGCCGACCAGGACTTGCAGTTTGGCGGCGGACGCGAGCAGACCAGTTCGCAATACTCCTACATCCTGCAAAGCGGCGACCTCGGCGAACTGCGCACCTGGTACCCGAAAGTGGTGGCTGCGCTTAAAGCCCTGCCCGAGTTGACAGCCATCGACGCCCGCGAAGGCCGTGGCGCGCAGCAAGTGACACTGGTGGTTGACCGCGATCAGGCCAAGCGCCTGGGCGTGGACATGGACATGGTCACTGCCGTGCTGAACAACGCGTACAGCCAGCGGCAGATTTCCACCATCTACGACAGCCTGAACCAGTATCAAGTGGTGATGGAGGTCAACCCCAAATACGCCCAGGACCCCGAAACCCTGAATCAGGTGCAGGTCATCACGGCCGATGGCCAGCGGATTCCGTTGTCGGCCATCGCCCACTACGAAAACAGTTTGCAGAACGACCGGGTGGAGCACGAAGGCCAGTTTGCATCGGAGACCATTTCGTTTGACATGGCCCCCGGAGTAACGGTGGAGCAGGGCACCACGGCCATTGAGCACGCCATCGCCAAACTCGGCTTGCCCGAAGAGGTGATTGTGAAAATGGCCGGTACCGGAGATGCCTTTGCCGCCACTCAAAAGAGTCAGCCGTTCATGATTTTGGGGGCGTTGGTGGCGGTGTATCTGGTGCTGGGGATTCTCTATGAGAGCTACATCCACCCGCTGACCATTCTCTCCACCTTGCCCTCGGCGGGGGTGGGTGCCTTGCTCAGCATCTACCTGACGGGGGGCGAGTTCAGCCTGATTTCGCTGTTGGGGCTGTTCCTGCTGATTGGCGTGGTGAAGAAAAACGCGATTCTGATGATCGACCTCGCGCTGCAACTGGAACGGCATTCGGGCCTTGGCCCGCAAGAGTCGATCCGCAGCGCGTGCCTGCAACGCTTGCGGCCGATCCTGATGACTACCCTGGCCGCCATGCTCGGCGCCTTGCCGTTGATGCTCAGTACCGCCGAAGGCGCGGAAATGCGCCAGCCCCTGGGCCTGACCATTATTGGCGGGCTGCTCCTGAGCCAGATCCTGACCCTTTACACCACCCCGGTGGTTTACCTCTATCTCGACCGCATGCGCCATCGCTTCAACAAATGGCGCGGCGTGCGCACTGATGCTGCTCTGGAAACTCCGCTATGACCTCTCGTTTGCTTGATTTTGCCCCGGCCTTGTCGTCCCAACGCTGGGCGCTTGCCCGCGGCTCGCGCTTGCTGGGCCTGGCGTTATCAGGCCTGTTGCTCAGCGCGTGCGCGATTGGCCCCGACTACCAGCGCCCGGAGGCAGCGTCGCCCGCCCAATATAAAGAAGCCGCAGGCTGGACCCAGGCCAACCCAAGCGATGCACTGGAGCGTGGCGCGTGGTGGGAGCTGTATGGCGACCCGCAGCTCAACGGGCTGGTGGAGCAACTCAACAGTGCCAACCAGAGCGTGGCCCAGTCCGAAGCGCAGTTTCGCCAGGCGCAAGCCCTGGTGCGCAGTGCGCGCGGGGCTTTCTTGCCGAGCGCCGACTTGAGCGTGGGTAAAACCCGCTCCAGCCAGGGCACTGGCAGCTCCAACTCAAGTTTGACCAGCTCCAGCAGCGGGATTCGAGACACCTTGAACGCCCAGGTCGGTGTGAGTTGGGAAGCCGATGTATGGGGCAAGTTGCGTCGCGGCCTGGAAGCCAACGAAGCCAGTGCCGAGGCCAGCTTTGCCGATTTGGCGGCGATGCGGTTGAGCCAACAATCGGAACTGGTGCAGAACTACCTGCAACTGCGGGTGATTGATGAGCAAAAACGCTTGCTGGAGGCCACGGTCGAGGCCTATCAGCGCTCACTGAAAATGAGCGAAAACCAGTACCGTGCGGGCATTTCCGGCAAGGACGCAGTGGCTCAGGCGCAAACTCAGTTGCGCAATACCCAGGCCAGCCTGATCGACCTCATCTGGCAGCGCGCGCAATTTGAAAACGCAATTGCAGTTCTCACCGGGCAAGCACCTGCCGGGTTCGGCCTGGCGGAAACCACAAACGTGCCGGCGCTGCCGCAAATCCCTGCCCGCTTGCCGTCGCAACTGCTGGAGCGGCGCCCGGACATCGCCTCGGCGGAGCGCTCGATCATGGCCGCCAACGCCAACATTGGCGTGGCCAAGGCGGCGTACTACCCCGACTTCAGCTTGAGCCTCTCCGGCGGCTACAGCAGCAGCCAGTATCAGGACTGGATCAGTGTGCCGAACCGTTTCTGGTCGGTGGGGCCGAAAATTTCCTTGCCGTTGTTCGATGGTGGCCAGCGCTCGGCGGAGGTTGATCGTAACGAGGCGCTGTATGACCAGACCGTGGCCAAGTACCGGCAGACCGTGCTTGATGGTTTGCGTGAAGTGGAAAACTACATGGTGCAGTTGAAAGTGCTGGGCGATGAATCGGTGGTGCAAGAGCAGGCGCTGGAATCGGCCCGCGAGTCGCTGCGCTTGACCACCAACCAGTACAAGGCGGGCTTGATTGCTTATCTGGATGTGGTGTCGGTGCAAACCACGGCCCTGAGCACCGAGCGCAGTGTGCTGACCCTGCTGCAAAGCCGCCTGATCGCCAGCGTGCAACTGATCGCAGCGCTGGGCGGTGGTTGGGATGGCAACACCGACCTGAGTGCCCGGGAACAATAAATCCTGCCCCGCGGGTGCTCACCCATCCTGATGGTTGCAGCGCCTTTGTGGGAGCGAGCCTGCTCGCGATGGCATCACTGCGATTGTTCGGATCCACCGCGGGGCCAGAATCGCGAGCAGGCTCGCTCCCACAGGTCTCTACTGATAAAAACTGAACCGGTCCTTGCCACTGCGCTTGGACCGGTACAGCGCCTTGTCGGCCTTGGCCAGGGCCTGGTTGAGGCTGTCTTCCTCTTCGACACGGGTCAGCCCGATGCTGATGGTCACCGGGTGTTCGTCCGGATCTTCGCGCACCCGGCGGCACAGGGTGTCCATCAGGGCCCCGACGTCCGAGCGGCGCACACCCGACAAATACACCGCAAATTCCTCGCCCCCCAACCGCGCGTATTCATAGCCCGTCATCACCGCCTTGATGTTGGCGGCAGTGCGTTTGAGTACTTCATCGCCTATGTCGTGGCCGTACAGGTCGTTCACTTTCTTGAAGTTGTCGATGTCGATCATCGCCAGGTAGTGGTCGTACTCCCTGGGCCTTGTGCGCAACACGTCGCCGGCCAGGCTCATGAATGAGCGCCGGTTGGGGATCTCGGTCAGCGCGTCGATGTAAGCCTGGGCCACCAGCAACTTGGACATGGTGAAGTTGTGCAGTTTGACCCGGCGCAATTTGAAAAAGCTGTAAATCGTCAGGCTGCACAGAAAGGCGAAGTAGCACAGGATCAAGAGGCCGCGCAGATCCATGATCGACGCCTGGGTCATCAGGAAAGGGTTGAGCACCACGCAGTCGATAGCCGCAACACTCAGGAAGGCCCAGCGGCTGAGGGGCAAAATCGATGCGCTGTAGAGGATGCTGGAGCTTGCTAGTGCCAGCCAGATGGGCTGTGTATCTGCGGGCAAGCCGAAGATGATCAGGCGCAAGCCGAGCGTGATGACCACGACGAACATCAGGTTGAGTACGTCGAAGTGCCGGTAGTTATGAATAAAGCCAAGAATGATGGTCAGCACCACCATGGTGCTGATAAACAGCAAGGACAGGACGGTCAAGCCCTGACCGCCCTTGATGCTGACAATAAGGTTGAACAGCAGCCAGATGGCAATGCTCGAAATGTAGGTCAGCCGGCAAAAGTTGCGCAGTTTTTCGAAATCATATTGGGCAAATTCGGCTTGCAAGGCAGGTGGCGCGGCTTGTTTCGAAATCTCTTTTTCAATGGTCTTGAGCATTGCGAGCCTGGGTCACGGTCGGATGACGGGACCCGGGCGCGCAAAGACCTTTAAACACCTTCCCTGCCCGGGTTACACATGACTAACCCTAGCAGGAGTTGGCGGCTTATCGATGCGGATCGAGCCCGCCGCACGTGTCTGGCTCAGCCACTGTGGGTGAACACTTCGCCGACACTGCGCCGGCGCGCATAGTGTTCGCTGGACCGAATCAAGGCTTCAAGGTCTTCGGGGGTTACGTCTATGAACGCGTCCATCTGCTCCAGGGCCTTTTGCAAGTCTTCGGCGGTAATGCCGGGATCACCGGGGACGGGTGGGGTGACGAGTGCCGGGTTCGGCCCGGCTGCTTTTTTCGGGTAACGCACCCGGGTCAGATTGTTATAGGCCAGTGCCGCGAGCAGCATGCACACCGCGCTGAGCATCACCGGTGCCAGCAGGCCCCAGCCCAGACGGGCGCTGTCCGGATCGGCGAGCACCACCAGCAACGCCAGCGCACCGGCAGGCGGATGCAGGCAGCGCAACAGGCACATGCAAACCAGGGCCAGGCCGACGGCCAGGCACGCGGTGTCGAGGGTGCGCCCGAAAAAGTGCACCACCCCCAGCGAGACCAGCGTTGCGCACAGGTAGCCGCCGACAATCGACCAGGGTTGCGCCAGGGCCCCTGACGACACGGCAAACAACAAAATGGCCGAAGCCCCCAACGGGCCGATCAAGTGCATGGCCACGGGCAGGCCGAATATCAGGCTGCACACCCAGACACTGAACAGGGTGCCAAGGGATACACCAATGGCGGCACGGCTCCATTCGGCAGGGCGGGTGTTCGTAGCCGCAGGCAATAGGCGGCTGATCCAGCGGGTTTGCATGGTAAGGACAATCCGGTTTTGTAGGCGTAGCCGATAAAAAAAGGGCCTGCGGGTTTCCCGGCAAGCCCTTGAAAATGTCCCTTCATTTGGGGGAGGAACGGGCGCAGTGTGCCCCGTCATGAAGCAGTCCGCAAATGCATAATAATGCTGTTTAACTGCAATAATTTTGATGGAAGATGACGCCTGGCCCGTAAGGCAGTGGTTTTACGGGGACGAAACCGGTCTGGCCAGCTTGCCCAATACACGCTCATGTACCTCATTGCTCAACAGCCGCTGCTCCAAAAGGTCGCGCACGCCTGGGCTGTTGGCCAGCGGCCCCTTCAGCACGAGCAAGGCATCACGCAATTTCATCAACGTGTTGAGCTCCGGCATGCAGATCACCTCTGCACGGGCCGGGGGATGGGCACAGGGACGTTGCTCCGGGGAGGGTCCACACTTGGCCAACAAGGCATAACTCATGACGTCGTGCTCCATAAATGAAGGGTATGGGGAGGGTGTTCAGATCCTTGAAAGCAATGGGATGGATGCATGGCGACGCTGTCGTCATGCCGAGCATTTCGATACAAGAGGTGACATATCGGCCATTTACTCGGCAAGGGATATAGGATCTGCGCCGGTGATTGTAAAGTGCCAAAACAACGAGGTGTTGTCAGGAAATGCGCAGCTATAGATAAGATTTACGGAGAAGTTCGTAGGAGTGTTCAGCGTAAATGGTGGGCGTCGCGGTAGGGATAAATCATGCCGCTATAAGGGCATAAGCGCATGAGTGCTGATGTAACGTCTTACTGGAATTTACATCAGCGGATAAGCGCTGAAATACTTTGGGCGGCCAGGGTTTGTGGACGCCTGGTTGCGAGCCACAACCAAACGTCAACAGACCCTAGTCGTCAAACCCTACTTGCTCGTGAATTTCATCCACTTTGAGTTCCAGCCGATACGCCACGGCGATAAACAGCGCCTGGCACAGGCACAGCGTGGCGCTCAATGAGCGAAACGCGAACGAACTGCCCTCATTGACCAGCAACACGCTGTTGGCCCGCTTGGCCAGGGGCGACAGGTTGCTGTCGGTGATGATCAGGGTTTTGGCCTGATGCAACTGCGCGATGCGCAAGCAATGCTGGGTTTCCTTGCCATAGGGGGTAAAGCTGATGGCGATTACCAGGTCATTGGCACGCACGCTGCGCATCTGCTCGCGATAACTGCCGCCCAGCCCGGACACCAGGTGAATACGCTTGTTGGTGTGCTGCAGGTTGTACACCAGGTAATCGGCGACGGCGAAAGAGCGCCGCACCCCGACCACATAAATGTTGTCGGCGTTGACCACCAGGTCCACCGCCTTGTCGAACGCCTGATCGTCGAGCTCCAGCCCCAGGCGCTCGATGCCTGACAGCGTGGCATTGATGCATTCACGCGCCAGGTCGCCGCCACTGGCCTTTTGCGACTTGTTGGCGATCATGCTGCGAATGCGCTGCTGATAGTTCTGAACCGGCGTTGCCTTGTGGGTATAAGCCTCGCGAAACAGCGCCTGCATTTCACTGAAACCACTGAAACCAAAACGTTGCGAGAAACGCACGATGGCCGAAGGATGCACCTCGCACTCACGGGCGATATCACTGATCCGGTCGACCATGATCCGGTCGCTCTGCTGGCTCATGTAACTGGCAATACGTTTGAGCTGACGCGGCAGGCTCTCGTATTCCTCGGTTATCAGCTGCAGAAGGCGTTCGGCATTGATCGGTGGGCTGACCTGTTCGCTCTCTGGCGTGTGGGCCGGCTGATCAGTGGATGGCATAGATGAGTCCTTATAGATGGCTCTTGTAGGGCAGGTAGCGGATTGGCGTGCGCAGTCTACAGCGTAGGCGCTAATAAAATCCTGACCAGCCGTTCAATGGCCCGATCGCTGAATCGATACAGGGGCGAAAAACGCAGCCCGCCGACGGATATGGAACAAAAATTCTACATTAAATATTTATGGAATAAATATTGTTTATTGTGTGCGGACGTTTTAGTCTTCATTCCACAAAGAGCGCTCAGGCAGTAGGTGCGATGAGTGCAGGCTGATAAAAATAACAGGAGCCAGCATGGGACAGACTCGTTTTGCCACAGGGCGTGATTTGGATTTGATCTGCCTTGGACGCCTGGGCGTCGACCTCTACTCGCAGCAAGTAGGGGCGCGCCTGGAGGACGTCAGCAGTTTTGCCAAATACCTTGGCGGCTCATCGGCCAATATCGCCTTCGGTACTGCGCGCCTGGGCTTGCGCTCAGCCATGCTGAGCCGGGTGGGCGATGACCACATGGGCCGCTTCCTGACCGAATCCCTGGCCCGTGAAGGCTGTGACGTCAGCGCCATCACCATCGATGCGCAGCGCCTGACCGCCCTGGTGCTGCTGGGCCTCAAGGACCGGGAAACCTTCCCGCTGGTGTTCTACCGCGAAAACTGTGCCGACATGGCGCTGCGGGCAGAGGACATCAACCCGGCCTTTATCGCCTCAAGCAAGGCGCTGCTGATTACCGGTACCCACTTTTCCACCGAAGGTGTGTACCAGGCCAGCATTCAGGCGCTGGACTATGCCCGGCAGCACAACGTACGGCGGGTGCTGGATATCGACTACCGCCCGGTCCTGTGGGGGCTGGCGGGCAAGGCCGATGGCGAGACCCGCTTTGTCGAAGACCACAAGGTCACTGCCCACGTGCAGTCGATTTTGCCGCGCTTTGACCTGATCGTGGGTACCGAAGAAGAGTTTCTGATTGCCGGCGGCGGCACTGACTTGCTGGCTGCATTGCGCGCTGTACGCGGCCTGACCGCCGCCACGCTGGTGGTCAAGCTGGGGCCCCAGGGGTGCACCGTGATCCACGGCGAAATCCCGGCACGGCTGGAAGACGGCGCCATTTACCCGGGGGTGCAGGTGGAGGTGCTCAACGTGCTGGGCGCGGGTGATGCCTTTATGTCCGGCTTTCTCAGCGGCTGGCTGGAGGACGCGAGCGATGAGCGTTGCTGCCAGTTGGCCAATGCCTGCGGCGGGCTGGTGGTGTCGCGCCATGCCTGCGCCCCGGCCATGCCGACCCGCGCCGAACTCGATTACCTGTTCAACAGCCCGGTGCCGATTACCCGTCCTGATCAGGATGTAGCGTTGCAGCGTTTGCATCAGGTCAGTGTGCCGCGCAAGCAGTGGAAGCAGCTGTTTGTGTTCGCCTTCGATCACCGCTGGCAA
Source organism: Pseudomonas sp. B424 (assembly GCF_055408345.1). Taxonomy (NCBI): domain Bacteria; kingdom Pseudomonadati; phylum Pseudomonadota; class Gammaproteobacteria; order Pseudomonadales; family Pseudomonadaceae; genus Pseudomonas; species Pseudomonas sp. B424. Next base: position 65,406 of record NZ_JBUZTL010000006.1, read on the forward strand.
CTGGTTGAAGTTGCCCAGCAGTACGGGCGCGATCACGACAGCATCTGCGCCCTCAAGCAGCTGTTTATCCGTGCGGTGGAACGGGTCGAAACCGACTTGCGCCGCCAGGGCATCGACGCCGATATCGGGTTGCTGGCCGACCAGCGTTTCGGGCAGGACTCACTGAACGCCGCCACCGGTCGCGGCTGGTGGATTGCCCGCCCGGTAGAGGTGCAAGGCTCACGGCCATTGGCCTTTGAGCATGGCCGCTCGATCGGCAGCAACCTGATTGCCTGGCCACAAGAACACATCATCAAATGCCTGGTGCAATTCCACCCCGATGACGAGCCGCTGCTGCGCCTTGAGCAGGAAGCACAGATCAAGGGGCTGTATGACGCATCACTGATCAGCGGGCATGAACTGCTGCTGGAAATCATCCCGCCCAAAGACCATCCCTCGACCCACCCGGACGTGCTGTACCGCGCCATCAAGCGGTTGTACAACCTGGGCATTTTCCCGGCCTGGTGGAAAATCGAAGCGCAGACCGCACAGGTGTGGGAGCAACTCGACGCGCTGATCAACGAGCGCGACCCGTATTGCCGGGGCGTGGTGCTGTTGGGTCTGAATGCGCCCGCCACGGTGCTGGCCGAAGGCTTCAGGCAGGCACGCCAGAGCACCACCTGTCGCGGCTTTGCCGTGGGCCGCACGATCTTCCAGGAGCCGAGCCGCGCCTGGCTGGCTGGCGAGATAGACGACCAGACGCTGATCGAGCGTGTGCAAGGGACCTTTGTGCAGTTGATCGAATCCTGGCAAGTGGCCCGCAGGTAAGTCCCTTGTGCGGGAGCGAGCCTGCTCGCGATGGGGCGCTGCGGTGTGTCAGACACCCCGCGTTGGCTGCATCGCGAGCAGGCTCGCTCCCACAAGTCATCAAAGGTTTAATTTAGAAAACAATAATAGGTGCAGCCATGCCCGCAATCCGTATTGGCATCAACCCGATTTCCTGGAGCAACGATGACTTGCCGTCATTGGGCGGCGAAACGCCGTTGAGCACTGCACTCACTGAAGGCAAGCAAATCGGTTACGAAGGTTTCGAGCTCAACGGCAAATTTCCCAAGGACGCCAAGGGCGTCGGGGATGTACTGCGGCCCTACGATCTGGCGCTGGTTTCAGGCTGGTATTCCAGCCGACTGGCACGGCGCTCGGCGGCTGAAGAAATCGACGCCATAGCCAGTCACGTGCATTTGCTGGCAGAAAACGGCGCCAGGGTGCTGGTGTACGGCGAAGTGGCCGACTCGATTCAGGGCCAGCGCATCCCGCTGGTGGAGCGCCCGCGTTTTCACACCGAACAGGCCTGGCAAACCTACGCCGACAAACTCAACGAATTGGCGGCGTTTACCTTGTCCCAAGGCGTGCGTCTGGCCTATCACCACCACATGGGCGCCTACGTCGAATCGCCATCCGACATCGACACCCTGATGCGCCTGACCAGCCCCGATGTGGGCCTGCTGTTCGACGCGGGCCACTGCTACATGGGCGGTGGCGAGCCGATCGAGGTGCTGCGCAAACACATCGACCGCATCTGCCACGTGCACTTCAAGGATGTGCGCAAAGCCGTGGTGCAACTGGCGCGCAATAACCTGTGGAGTTTCCCGGACTGCATCATCAACGGCACCTTCACCGTGCCGGGGGATGGCGATATCGATTTCGCCGCTTTGCTCGACGTGCTGCTGGCGGCCGATTACCACGGCTGGCTGGTGGTCGAAGCCGAACAGGACCCGGCCGTAGCCCCGAGTTTTGCCTATGCGCAAAAGGGTTATCAGACCCTGCGCGGGTTGCTGGATGCGAGGGTTGCCCAATGAATCTGCTAATCAAAAGCAAGGCCGCGGGGCAAACCATGGTCGAGTTGCCGCAAGGGGCATTGGACTATGTGGGTTTTGGTGCTTATCGCCTGGCTCCGGGCGAACTGTTGCCGGTGAGCAGTGACGGGCATGAACTGTGTCTGGTGCTGCTCAGTGGCCGGGTCACGGTCAGTGGTGAAGCGGCCAGCGGTTTATTCAGCTGGGAAAACATCGGCGAACGTACCAGCGTCTTCGAAGACAAATCACCGTTCGCGGTCTACCTGCCCCCGGGCAGTCAGGCCCAGGTACTGGCCTTGAGCGATGTGCAAATCGCCGTGTGCGCTGCACCCGGCTCAGACAGCGCCGAGCTGCCCCCGCGTTTGATCAGGCCCGAGACGATGAAGCGCAGCGTGCGTGGCAAAGGCGCCAACACCCGCTATGTGTGCGACATCCTGCCTGATACCCAGCCTGCGCATTCGCTGCTGGTGGTCGAAGTCCGCACGCCGTCCGGTCACTCCTCCAGCTACCCGCCGCACAAGCACGACACCGACGACCTGCCGCACCAGAGCTTTCTCGAAGAGACCTATTACCACCAGATCAACCCGCCCCAGGGCTTTGTGTTTCAGCGGGTCTACACCGATGACCGCAGCCTCGACCAGGCCATGGCCGTGGAAAACAGCGACCTGGTGGTGGTGCCCAAGGGGTATCACCCGGTCAGCGTGCCGTATGGCTATGAGTCTTACTACCTGAACGTCATGGCGGGGCCCAAACGCGTCTGGCAATTTCACAACGACCCTCAGCACAGCTGGCTGATGGATCTTTAACCTTTTTCGGAGAACAACAAGAATGAGCACTACCCCGGTCATCGGCCACTACCTCAACGGCCAGGTTCAGGATTCAGGCGCCGAGCGTTTCAGCAATGTATTCAACCCGGCTACCGGTGCCGTGCAGGCACGGGTGGCACTGGCCAGCCAGCAGACGGTAGACGAGGCCGTGGCCTCGGCGCTCAAGGCGTTCCCGGCGTGGTCCGAACAGTCTTCCTTGCGCCGTGCGCGGGTGATGTTCAAGTTCAAGCAACTGCTCGACGAGCACCATGATGAGCTGGCCGAAATCATCTGCCGCGAGCACGGCAAAGTGTTCTCCGATGCCAAGGGCGAAGTGACGCGCGGCATCGAAATCGTCGAGTACGCCTGTGGCGCGCCGGCGTTGCTCAAGACCGACTTCAGCGACAACATCGGCGGCGGCATCGACAACTGGAACCTGCGCCAGCCCCTGGGCGTGTGCGCCGGTGTGACCCCGTTCAACTTCCCGGTCATGGTGCCGCTGTGGATGATTCCGCTGGCGCTGGTGACGGGCAACTGCTTCATCCTCAAACCGTCCGAGCGTGATCCGTCGGCCAGTTTGCTGATGGCCCGCCTGCTGACCGAAGCCGGTCTGCCGGATGGCGTGTTCAACGTGGTGCAGGGCGACAAGAGCGCGGTGGACGGCCTGTTGCAGCACCCGGATATCGAAGCCATTTCGTTTGTCGGCTCCACCCCGATTGCCGAGTACATCTACCAGCAGGGCACGGCCCGCGGCAAACGCGTGCAGGCACTGGGCGGGGCGAAGAACCACATGATCGTGATGCCCGACGCCGACCTCGACCAGGCGGCGGATGCGCTGATCGGCGCAGCCTATGGTTCAGCGGGCGAGCGTTGCATGGCGATTTCGATTGCCGTGACCGTGGGCGACGTCGCAGACAAGCTGATCGAAAAACTGCTGCCACGGATTGATCGGCTCAAGGTTGGCAATGGCTTGCTGCCCGACAGTGAAATGGGGCCGCTGGTGACTGCCGAGCACAAGGCCAAGGTCATCGGCTTTATTGACCAGGGCGTGGAGCAGGGTGCAGACCTGATTGTCGATGGGCGCGACCTCAAAGTGCCGGGGGCCGAGGAGGGCTTTTTTGTCGGCGCAACGCTGTTCGATAACGTCACGCCGGAAATGAGCATCTACCAGCAGGAAATTTTCGGCCCGGTGCTGGGGATTGTCCGCGTGGCTGATTTCGCCAGTGCCGTGGCGCTGATCAACGCCCATGAATTCGGTAACGGCGTGTCCTGCTTTACCAGCGACGGCGGTGTGGCCCGGGCCTTTGCGCGAACGATCAAGGTCGGCATGGTGGGCATCAACGTGCCGATTCCGGTGCCGATGGCCTGGCATTCGTTTGGCGGCTGGAAGCGTTCGCTGTTCGGCGATCACCACGCCTATGGCGAAGAAGGCATCCGCTTTTACAGCCGCTATAAAAGCGTGATGCAGCGCTGGCCTGACAGCATCGCCAAAGGCCCGGAATTCAGCATGCCGACCGCCAAGTAACCGGCGGGCACACCCTACAAAACAAGGTGCAAACATGAGCACGACACGACTGACCATGGCCCAGGCCCTGGTGAAATTCCTCGACAACCAGTACGTCGAAGTCGATGGGGTTCAGAGCAAGTTCATTGCCGGTATCTTCACCATTTTTGGCCACGGCAACGTGCTGGGGCTGGGCCAGGCGCTGGAGCAGGACAGCGGTGACCTGGTGGTGCACCAGGGCCGCAACGAGCAGGGCATGGCCCACGCTGCCATCGGTTTTGCCAAGCAGAACCTGCGCCGCAAGATCTACGCCTGCACCTCATCGGTGGGGCCGGGTGCAGCCAATATGCTCACCGCCGCAGCCACCGCCACGGCTAACCGGATCCCGTTGTTGCTGTTGCCGGGCGATGTGTATGCCAGCCGCCAGCCCGACCCCGTGTTGCAGCAGATCGAGCAGTTCCACGACCTGAGCATCAGTACCAACGATGCGTTCAAGGCCGTGAGCAAATACTGGGATCGCATCAACCGCCCCGAGCAATTGATGAGCGCGGCGATCCAGGCCATGCGTGTACTCACCGATCCGGCTGAAACCGGCGCCGTGACCCTGGCCCTGCCGCAAGACGTACAGGCCGAAGCCTACGACTACCCCGATTACTTTCTGCAAAAGCGCGTGCACCGCATCGACCGGCGTTTACCGACCCGGGCCATGCTGGCGGATGCCCGGGCCATCGTTGAGCGCAAGCGCAAACCGCTGATCATCTGTGGCGGCGGGGTCAAGTACTCCGCTGCCAATGCAGCGTTGCAGGCGTTTGCCGAGCGCTTTGATATTCCGTTTGCCGAAACCCAGGCCGGTAAAAGCGCCATCGTTTCCGCGCACCCGCTGAACGTCGGCGGCATTGGCGAAACCGGCTGCCTGGCCGCCAATATGCTGGCCCGGGACGCAGACCTGATTATCGGTATCGGTACCCGCTACACCGATTTCACCACCTCGTCCAAGTCGCTGTTTCAGCACCCGCAGGTGGAGTTTCTCAACCTCAATATCAGCCCTTGCGATGCGCTCAAACTTGACGGCGTGCAGTTGCTGGCCGATGCCAAAGCCGGGCTTGAGGCGCTGGCCGAGACCCTCGAAAACAGCGGTTATCGCTCAAGCTGGGGCGATGCCCCGCAACAGGCCAAGGCCCTGCTGGACGCCGAAGTGGACCGGGTGTACCAGGTCGATTATCAGCAACCGGACTTTGCTCCCGAAATCACCGACCACCTGGACCCGGCAGTGCTGCGCGAGTTTATCGAGCTGACCGGCTCGTGCCTGACCCAGAGTCAGGTGCTGGGCGTGCTCAATCACACCCTGGCTGACGATGCGGTGATCGTGGCGGCCGCGGGCAGCCTGCCTGGCGACCTGCAGCGGGCGTGGCGCAGCAAGGGGGTGAACACCTATCACCTGGAGTATGGCTACTCCTGCATGGGCTACGAGGTGAACGCCGCGCTCGGGGTCAAACTCGCCGAACCCGCACGTGAGGTGTACGCGCTGGTGGGCGACGGTTCGTACATGATGCTGCACTCCGAACTGGCGACCTCGATCCAGGAGCGGCGCAAGATCAACGTGGTGCTGTTCGACAACATGACCTTCGGCTGCATCAACAACTTGCAGATGGGCAACGGGATGGACAGCTTCGGCACCGAGTTCCGTTTCCGCAACCCTGAAACCGGCAAGCTGGACGGTGGTTTTGTGCCCGTGGATTTCGCCATGAGCGCGGCGGCCTACGGCTGCAAGACCTACAAGGTCAGCACCCTTGAACAATTGCACGCGGCCCTGGCCGATGCGCGTTTGCAGACGGTATCGACCCTGATCGACATCAAGGTGCTGCCCAAAACCATGATCCACAGCTACCTGACCTGGTGGCGGGTCGGTGTGGCGCAGGTGTCCACCAGCGCCCGCACCGATGCGGCGGCACAGAAATCCAATCTGGCACTGACCAAAGCCCGGCAGTACTGATCACCCAACTCTGACAAGAAATCCAACAGGAGCAGGCACATGTCGTTGAACACTCAAACCTTGAAGCTGGGCGTGATCGGTACGGGCGCCATCGGCCGTGATCACATTCGCCGTTGCAGCCAGACCTTGCTTAACAGCACGGTCGTGGCGGTGACCGATATCAATCTGCAGCAAGCGGCCCAGGTCGTGGCCGAGTTGGGGCTGACAGCCGAGGTGTATCCGGACGGTCATGCACTGATCAATGCGCCAGAAGTCGACGCAGTACTGGTGACGTCCTGGGGCCCGAGCCACGAAGAGTTTGTGCTGGCGGCCATCAAGGCGGGCAAACCGGTGTTCTGTGAAAAGCCCCTGGCGGTCACGGCTGCCGGGTGCCGGGCCATCGTTGATGCTGAGGTTGCCCATGGCAAGCGTCTGGTTCAGGTCGGCTTTATGCGCCCGTATGACGAAGGCTATCGTGCACTCAAAGCCGTGATCGACAGCGGCCAGATCGGCGAGCCGTTGATGCTGCACTGCGCGCACCGCAATCCGCGGGTGGGTGAAAACTACAAGACCGACATGGCGATCACCGACACCCTGATCCATGAACTGGACGTGTTGCGCTGGTTGCTCGACGACGATTACGTGTCGGTGCAAGTGGTGTTCCCGCGAAAAACCAGCAAGGCGCTGGCGCACTTGCGCGACCCGCAAATCGTGTTGCTGGAAACCGTCAAGGGCACGCGGATCGACGTTGAAGTGTTTGTGAACTGCCAGTACGGCTACGACATTCAATGTGAAGTGGTGGGGGAGACCGGGATTGCCAAATTGCCGGAGCCGTCACAAGTGCAACTGCGCAGCGAGGCCAAGCTGTCCAACGCCATTTTGATGGACTGGAAGGATCGCTTTATCGGGGCCTATGACGTCGAACTGCAGGCCTTTATCGACGCGGTACGGGCCGGGAGCGTTGGCGGGCCTTCGGCATGGGACGGGTTTGCCGCAGCGGTCGCGGCGGATGCCTGCATCGAAGCGCAGCAGAGCGGGGCGATTGTGAAGGTTGAGTTGCCTGAGCGGCCGCGGTTCTACGGTTGATCCGGTCCCGCAATAGCCGGGTTTGATTGATCTTCTGTGGGCGCCGGCCTGCCAGCGATGCAGGCCCCGAGGTGTTTGAGGCACATCGCAGTGATGTCTTCACCAGCAGGCTGGCTCCCACAGGGATTGAGTGTTAACAGGAGGTTTTATGCGTATTGGACTCGTCGGCTTCGGCCACGGTGGCCGCTTTTTTCATGCTCCGCTTATCGCCAGCTTGCCCGGTGTCACGTTTGCCGGGGTGGTCACCCGTTCCCCTGAACGCCGGCAGCTACTGGCAAATGAATACCCCGGCGTCAAAGCCTATGACAGCCTCGGCCAACTGGTCGAAGCCGGTGTGGACCTGCTGGTGATCTCGACCACCCTCCAGGGGCGCCCGCAATTGGTGCTGCAGGCCATCGAGCTGGGCGTGCCGGTGGTCAGTGACAAACCCTTCGCCGCCGATACCGCCCAGGCCCGGCAACTGGTGGAGGCGGCCCGGCGTCAAGGCGTGCTGTTGAGCGTGTATCAGAACCGGCGTTGGGATTCGGACTTTCTGACCGTACGCAAACTGATGGATGCCGGTGCGTTGGGGCAGGTCGCCCGATTTGAATCCTTCGTCGAACGCTTTTCACCCGGCGCAGTGGGCGATGCCAGCGGCGGTGGCTGGATGCGCGACCTGGGCAGCCACCTGGTGGATCAGGCGCTGCAACTGTTCGGCCCGGTGCAGTCGGTTTACGCCGAGCGTACTTGCAGCCCGCAGCATCCGGATATCGACCACAGCTTTTTTATGGCCCTGACCCACGCCAATGGCGTGATCTCTCACCTGGGCGGCAGTTGCCTGCAAAGCAGCCCCCGGCCAAGATTTCGGGTCAGCGGTACCCTGGGCTGTTACAGCGTCGAAGGGTTCGACGGGCAGGAAGCCGCTGTGCTCGCCGGTTTGTCGCCCAAAACCGAAGGCGATCGCTGGGGCGCGGAGGAGCATCGGCGCTGGGGCTGGTTTGAACAGGGCGATGAGCGTGAGCGAGTGCCCACCGAACATGGCCGCTGGCAGCAGTTTTATCTGCAAATGATCGCAGCAGTCAAAGGGCAGGGCGCCGTGCCCGTCGACCCCTGCGATGTGCTGCAGGCCCTGCAGGTGCTGGACGCGGCGCGCTTGAGTGCTGAACGCCAGCAAGTCATCAGGATCGGCCTGAACGCTTAAAATAGAATTACTTTTCGAATAAATTCTAAATCTGGTTGATATGGAAATTATTTTCCAATAGAGTCGATTCCAGATTGCTGCAACCCCATGTCACACAAGTACCGCATCTATAAAACCAACAAGAATGTGGAGACTGCCCCAATGAAAAACCGCCTGCCTTTTGCTTCCCTGGCACTGTCGATGATGCTTGCCAGCGGCGTGGCCCTGGCCGATACCAAAATCGGCGTGAGCATGTCGCAGTTCGATGACACCTACCTGACTTACCTGCGCGAGTCGATGAACGACAAAGCCAAAACTTACCCTGAAGGCGTGCAGTTGCAGTTCGAAGATGCGCGGGCTGACGTGGTCAAGCAACTGAGTCAGGTCGAGAACTTCATCAGTCAAAAAGTCGATGCCATCGTGGTCAACCCGGTGGACACTGCCGCGACCAAAAAAATCACCGAGGCGGCGGTCAAGGCCGGGATCCCGCTGGTGTATGTCAACCGCCGCCCCGACGACACCAACCTGCCGCCGGGTGTGGCCACTGTGGCCTCCAACGACCTGGAAGCGGGCATCATGCAGATGCAGTACCTGGCCGACAAAATGGGCGGCAAGGGCGACATCGTGATTCTGCTGGGCGACCTGGCCAACAACTCCACCACCAACCGCACCAAAGGCATCAAGCAGGTGCTGGCCAAGTACCCGGATATCAAGATCGATCAAGAACAGACCGGTATCTGGTTGCGTGACAAGGGCATGACCCTGACCAACGACTGGATCACCCAGGGCCGCAAGTTCGATGCCGTGGTCTCGAACAATGACGAGATGGCCATCGGCGCGGCCATGGCCCTGAAACAGGCCGGGGTAAAACCGGGCACCGTGCTGATTGCGGGCGTCGACGGCACCCCGGACGGGGTACGTGCGGTGGAGAAGGGCGAACTGGCGATTTCGGTGTTCCAGGATGCCAAGGGCCAGGCCTACGGCTCGGTCGATACCGTGATGAAAATGATCAACAAGCAGCCGGTTGAACAGGCGGTCTGGGTGCCTTTCCAGTTGATCACTCAAGAGAACGCAAAGGATTACAAGTAATCGTCAGCTCGATCCAATAACAACAATAGGCGGCAAGGCTCAAGCCTTGCCCACTGTCCCGGGCTCTGACCTGGGCATCTGAGGAGTACTGGCTATGCTCGCGTCAGCGACGGTTTCAAGCACCCCGGCGGTGGCCCCCACCTCCACGGCCATCACTGAAGATGCGCCTTATCTGCTGGAAGTGATCAACGTCACCAAGGGCTTCCCCGGCGTGGTGGCGCTTGATGACGTGCAACTGCGGGTACGTCCGGGTTCGGTGCTGGCCCTGATGGGTGAAAATGGCGCCGGCAAGTCGACCCTGATGAAGATCATTGCCGGTATTTACCAGCCCGATTCCGGTGAGCTGCGCCTGCGGGGCAAGCCGGTCACTTTCGCCGGCCCCCTGGCGGCGTTGCAGGCCGGGATCGCGATGATCCACCAGGAACTCAACCTGATGCCGCACATGAGCATCGCCGAGAACATCTGGATCGGCCGCGAGCAGCTCAACGGGCTGCACATGATCGACCACAAGGCGATGTTCCGCTGCACCGCGCAACTGCTGGAGCGCCTGCGCATCGACCTTGATCCCCAGGAGCTGGTGGGCAATCTGAGCATTGCCGAGCGCCAGATGGTCGAAATCGCCAAGGCCGTGTCCTATGACTCGGACATCCTGATCATGGACGAACCGACCTCGGCCATTACCGACAAGGAAGTCGCCCACCTGTTTTCGATCATTGCCGACCTCAAGTCCCAGGGCAAAGGCATCATCTACATCACCCACAAAATGAATGAAGTGTTCAGCATTGCCGATGAAGTGGCGGTGTTTCGCGACGGTGCCTACATCGGCCTGCAACGCGCTGACAGCATGAACGGCGACAGCCTGATTTCGATGATGGTGGGCCGCGAGCTGACCCAGCTGTTCCCGGTGCGTGAAACCCCGATTGGCGATTTGCTGCTGTCGGTGCGCGACTTGCGCCTGGACGGGGTGTTCGAGGATGTCTCATTCGACCTGCATGCCGGCGAGATTCTGGGCATTGCCGGGTTGATGGGGTCGGGGCGCACCAACATTGCCGAAACCATTTTCGGCATCACCCCGAGCGACGGCGGCGTGATCCAGCTCGATGGCCTGCCGGTGCGGATCAGCAGCCCGAATCAGGCGATTGAAAAGGGTTTTGCGCTGCTCACCGAGGACCGCAAGTTGACCGGGCTGTTCCCGTGCCTGTCGGTGCTGGAAAACATGGAAATGGCGATCTTGCCGCACTACGCCGGCAACGGTTTTATCCAGCAAAAAGCCCTGCGCGCCCTGTGCGAAGACATGTGCAAAAAGCTGCGGGTCAAAACCCCGTCGCTGGAGCAGTGCATCGACACCCTGTCGGGCGGCAATCAGCAAAAAGCCCTGCTGGCCCGCTGGCTGATGACCAACCCGCGGGTGCTGATCCTGGACGAGCCGACCCGGGGTATCGACGTCGGCGCCAAGGTCGAGATTTACCGGCTGATCTCCTTTCTGGCCAGCGAAGGCATGGCAGTGATCATGATCTCGTCGGAACTGCCCGAAGTGCTGGGCATGAGCGACCGGGTGATGGTGATGCACGAAGGCGAGCTGATGGGCACCCTGGATCGCAGCGAGGCGACCCAGGAACGGGTCATGCAACTGGCGTCCGGTATCACGGCGATTCATTAACGATTTCGCCGCAGCCGTAACAGGGCCGCTGGCGCAGCAGAACAAGAGAGTAAACGTCCATGAACGCAGTCACAGATAACAAGCCTGCCGTAGTCCCGTCCAAGCCCAAACAGCGCCGCCGGTTTCCCACTGAGCTGAGCATCTTCCTGGTGCTGATCGGCATCGGTCTGGTGTTTGAAGTGTTTGGCTGGATCGTGCGTGACCAGAGCTTTTTGATGAACTCCCAGCGTCTGGTTCTGATGATCCTGCAAGTCTCGGTCATTGGCCTGCTGGCGATTGGCGTCACCCAGGTGATCATTACCACCGGTATCGACCTGTCATCGGGTTCGGTGCTGGCGCTGTCGGCGATGATCGCTGCCAGTCTGGCGCAAACCTCGGACTTCACCCGCGCGGTGTTCCCGTCACTGACCGACCTGCCGGTGTGGATCCCGGTGATTGCCGGGCTTGGGGTGGGGCTGCTGGCGGGTGCGATCAACGGCAGCATCATTGCGATCACCGGCATCCCGCCGTTTATTGCGACCCTGGGCATGATGGTGTCGGCCCGCGGCCTGGCGCGTTACTACACCGAAGGCCAGCCGGTGAGCATGCTCTCGGACTCCTACACCGCCATCGGCCACGGCGCGATGCCGGTCATCATCTTTCTGGTGGTGGCGCTGATTTTCCATATCGCCCTGCGCTACACCAAGTACGGCAAATACACCTACGCCATCGGCGGCAACATGCAGGCGGCGCGCACTTCGGGAATCAACGTCAAACGCCACCTGATCATCGTCTACAGCATCGCCGGCCTGCTTGCAGGTTTGGCCGGGGTCGTTGCTTCGGCACGGGCTGCCACCGGGCAGGCGGGCATGGGCATGTCCTATGAACTGGACGCGATTGCCGCGGCGGTCATCGGCGGCACCAGCCTGGCGGGCGGGGTAGGGCGCATCACCGGCACCGTGATCGGTGCGTTGATCCTCGGGGTCATGGCCAGCGGCTTTACCTTCGTGGGGGTCGATGCCTACATCCAGGACATCATCAAGGGCCTGATCATCGTCGCTGCGGTGGTTATCGACCAGTACCGCAACAAGCGCAAACTCAAGCGTTAAGGCGCACAGGGGTAGGTGGCACATTGCCGTCGATCGGTCGTTTACGGGAAAAGCGCGAATCACCTCTCACATTCCGCGATCACCGCTAAAGTGTGAGAGATGATAGTTGTCATGCGCTTCAGTGCCAGAGGTCTATTTGGCGCAGCGCATGCATCGCAATACTGGGCTGACTCGTACACATCGGGGTCGAATCAGTGTCCGCTCGTATTCGTAAAGGACTATCAACGCGATGCGCCCAACCGGCCCTGAAGGTGGTGTTGCTCTACAGCCCGCCCCTGTCGAACCCGTGGTAATCGGTAAGTCGAAGGCTTTCCAGCATTTGCATCGGCTTATCCATCGGGTGGCCAGCACTGATCGCACTGTCCTGATCAGTGGTCCCACGGGGGCAGGCAAGGAGATCGTTGCGCAGATGGTGCATCGGTTGGGTTCCCCGGACCTGCCCTTTATCGACTTGAATTGCGGTGCCATCCCCGAGAACTTGCTCGAATCTGAATTGTTCGGCTGCGTCAAAGGTGCTTTTACGGGTGCGACCAGCAACCGGGCGGGCTACTTGAACATGGTCGGGCACGGTACTTTGTTCCTCGATGAAATCGGCGAGCTGCCGCTGTCGCTGCAACCCAAGTTGTTGCGGGTACTGGAAACCCGCTCCTACCGTCCGCTGGGCTCAAGCGAGGCGCAGCGTTTTGACGGGCGAGTCATTGCGGCCACTCACCACGACCTGAAGCTGCTGGTGCGCCAAGAGCGATTCAGAGAGGATTTGTACTATCGCCTGGCCGTCGTTGAGCTGGAGTTGCCTGGCCTTGAGCAGCGTCGGGAGGATATTCCCGATCTCGTCGAGTATTTTTGCCGCCTTCAGCCCCGACAGTTCTGTTTTGCCCCCGAGGCGCTGGCCTTGCTGTGTCGTCAGGCCTGGCCTGGCAATGTACGGCAGCTGCGAAACCTCATTGATCGGATCGGCGTGTTGGCGGAAGTCTCACTGATAGACGTGACGCTGCTGGAGCCCTTTCTTTGCCATGAACAGCCGGTAACGCAGAATCACGGCGACTTGGCTCAAGCCCTGTTGAGAATGGCCGGCGAGGACAAATTGGCCGCGGCGGAGCAATTGTTGATCGATCATGCACTGCAGATGTGTCAGGGCAACAAGACGGCGGCGGCTCACTTGCTGGGAGTGAATAGAAAGGTCATAGAGCGGCGCCTGAAGTTGCGCCAGGACAAACACCTGGAAGTTGAACGCTATCTGGGAACGGGCCGCGCCCTGGTAGCCGGCGCCAACTTTCGTGAGGCGCTGACGGTTTTGCAAAAAGGTCTGGCGGTGGCCAGTGAAGTCTATGAGTGCAAGGACATCTGGCACTTGCAGTTCGAACTCTACTGCCTGCTCGGCGTCAGCTACAGCAGCATCGAGGGCTGGCTGAGCAGGGCGGGCAGCGCCTGTTATGAGTCGGCCCGGCAAGTGGGTCATGGGCTGTGTAATGCCATGGAGTTGTCCTCGATCCAGTTCGGGATCTGGACCACACAGTTGATGAGCCTGAACCTGGTCAATGCCCGTGCCACGGCCCAGGAATTGTTGCAGCGGGCACAGGGTTGCGACTTCATCAGCATGCAGGTGCAAGCCCATGTGGCCATGGCCAATACCCTCTTCTGGCTGGGGGACAAAGACGAGACGCTGGCCTGCCTGTCCCGTGCCGGGCTGACGAGCGAATTTCACCCCGACTGGCCGCAAGCCCAGGGGCTGGATCTGGTTGGATTGGCGATTACCCTGGAGGGCCTGGCTGCCTTCGAACTGGGTTTTTTTCAGTCCGCCAGGGACGCGATGGAGCGTTTGATCAGGCGCACTCTGGAGCCGCAAAGCAACACCTTCAATCGACTGGTTGCGCTTCAAGGGGCGGCCTGGCTGGCTTGCCTGTTTGAAGAGCATATAGCGCTCAAACCTCTGGCCCTGGAGCTGGAAACGCTTTCCCGGGAGCACGAATTCTCTTTCTATCAAGGGATAGGTCAGGTGTTTCGCGGCTGTTATATGGGCTCGCAGGGTTTGTTCAATGACGCCGAACGGATCATTGCCGAGGGTTTCGAGAACCATGTGGTGCGCAATGGTGGGCGCTTGTTCCATTCGTTTCAGGCCTGGAAACGTGGCGAGATTCTCCTGCAGGCAGGTCGCATCCGCGAATCCATCAGTTTGGTCTCCCATGCGCTGGACATCGCGCTCGATCATCAGGACCGCGTGTATGTCAGTGAGCTGATGGTGCTCAAGGCCTGTGGTGTGCTGGCAACGGGGGATTTCGATGGTGCTGAAAGCGGTTTGCGCAACGCTCTGTCCACAGCGCAGGCGCTCGGCTCCGTCCCCGCCGGGATCAGTGCCGCCACGCAACTGGCTCTGTTGTTGAATCGCACCAACCGCTGCGAACAGGCTGTGGAGGTCCTCTCCCGGGCTGTACGGGGCGTAGAGCCAAAAGTCGCGCATGCGGGTCTGAATCGGGCGCTGGAGTTGCTCGCCTGGATAGAAATACCTCGTCTATAAAGGGAGTTTTGACATGAGCTATGAACTTGGCCGCAACGATCTGGAGCCCTTGCTGTTAGGTGGCTGTTTCTTCGGCTGCGGCGGTGGCGGTACGTTGCTTTCGGCACGCAATATGGTGGCGCATTTTCATCGGGGCGATTACTACCCCAGCGACAAGATCCGGGTGGTCACTGTCGCCGAGGCGGTGAACGGCGAGTGCGTCATGCTGGCTTATCTGGGGTCTCCAGCGGCCATTGCGGGTTGCAAGTATCCGCACGGGCCGGTTCGGGCTGTGCAGCTGGTACAGGAACGCCTGGCCGCTCAGGGGCGTGAGCTGGCCTATGTGGTGCCCCCCGAGAGTGGTGCCCTGGGTTTCTTGGTGGCCTGCCTGGTGGCCGCACGGCTGGGGCTGGCGGTGATTGATGGCGACGGTGCCGGCCGGGCAGTGCCGTCATTGCCCATGCTGACATTTGCCGCCGCTGGGGTGATTGCGCGCCCGGCATTTCTGGTCAGCCATTCGGGCCTTGGCGTGGAGCTCAATGTCACGCCGCAACCAGACCTGGACGAGGCCGCGGGGCACTCAAACAATGCCGCAGTCATCATCGAACAGATGATGCGCCCGATTGTTTCCCAGCCCCAATTTGGCCAGTTCGGTGGTTTGGCCATGTGGGTCATGACACCGGACGAATTGGCCCGGGCGCTGCCCATTCGCGGCACCTTGTCCCGTGCGCTGACCGTGGGCAGGGCTTTGCAAGACGGCAAGATCGAAACAGCCGAGGCCATGATCGTCTTTTTGCAGCAATTGGGCCTGACCGCTTATGCCATTGCAGGCCCCGGCCGCTTTGTCTCGGCTGAAACCAGTACCGGCGGCGGCTTCGATGTTGGCAAGGTTTGTATCAGCGATGGGGACGCCCGCATCAGCGTGATCTATGAAAATGAATCGTTGCTGGTGTACGACAGCCGGTTGCCTGAGCCTCTGGCCATGGCACCGGACAGTATTGCCTACTTCGTCGAGGGGCCGGGTACCGCGGTCTTTTCCAATGGCGATGTGGTGCAAGAACAAGGAGGCATCAGCCCCGAGTTGCGGCAACGCAAAGTCACGCTGCTCGCCTGGCAGGCCGAAGCGCCATTGCTTGAGGAGAACGGGCTGATTCTCTGGAGCTTCATGCAACGGTTGCAGGCGTCAGGCTACACCGGACCCTACCGATCAGTGGGGCCTGGCCAGTTGGATCGCCTGGAAGGTGGGCGATGAGCGCTCTTCGTGTCTGCATCCTGGCGCCCGTCAATACCGATGCCTATAACGCGCTGCTGATGGACGCTGTGAGGCCGGTGATACCCGCGGACGTGCAGGTCGAAGTGCGCAATATCCGTGAGGGCAACCCGTATATCGAGAGTCGATTCAACCTGACCGAAAATGCCATGGCCGTTGTGACGGCGGCGCACGCACTGGAGCAGGAAGGCTTTGACGGTATCTGGCTCAGCGATTTCGATATGTGCGGGGTGGAGGCCGCCCGCGAAGTGATCGACATCCCCATTGTGGGTGGTTTCCCGACCTCTGCCTTCAGCGCCTTGAACCTCTGCCAGCGCTTTTCCATCATCACGATCATGCCCAGCACGTTGGCCATGCAGCGCGAACATGTGGCCACCTATGGTTTGTCACAGTCATTCGCCTCGATCCGCTCGGTGGATTGCCCGGTGGAGCAATTGTCGAACCTGGATGTCGTGGTCGCCAGGGCATTTGAGGTAGCGCTGCAAGCTGTCGAGCAGGATGGTGCGCAATCAATCCTGTTGGGTTGTACCGGCTTTGTCGGTGTGGCTGAGCGCGTTGGCGCATTGCTTGAAGCGTCATTGGGCTGCTACGTGCCGGTGCTCGACCCGAACCAGTGCGGGTTCAGCTTTCTGGTCTCACTGGTGCGGATGCGTTTGCGCCCCAGCCGGCTGTGTTACAGCAAGGTCGCGCTACCCGGCGCGTAGCGTGAAAGGAGGGCAGCAGTGACGGTATGCCCGCTGCGTCCCTCATACCCCTCATGTCGACGATAACTGCTGCCGGATCATTGCGATCCGGCAGTTTTGCTGTGGGTGGTCGCCTGTTGATTTTGCGCCGGACGAATTCGTCCACCCGGTTTCACCGAGTTGGCCGATAACGCCCGGCCAGATCCTCTGGAAAAACACTTTCATGTTGATAAATAACAAGTTTTTTGCCTGGCACGGAGGTTGCTATCTCCAGTGCGCAGGCTGAACTCTCCTGGCGGGAGTTGTACATGAGGTCGATCTGATACTTCGTACCTTGACGGTCTGAGTGCGGTACCTACGCAACATCTACGCAACTAATGGAGCAATGACAGATGAGTGCTTATTACATCGACTTCAATAACAACACCGAGGCCACCTGGACAATGGGCGTTTTTCAACAACTGCCTAACTCAATCGGGTTGGAGAGTGTTTCCTGGAAGCAGACGACTGTTCCCATAAGTGGTAATAGCGGTGTTGAGTGGGAAGTGGATTACAACGTTGCAATCGCCAATTACCAGCAGGTCGGCGGCATTGGCGTATACAAGTCAAGTCAGACCCTGGGTTCTGAATTGGGTACGGTGTGGGAGTGTGTGTTTAAAGACAACGTACAGCAATTGGTGCGCAGTAGCGGGTCGGCACCGGGCGATTCGATCATCATCAAGAATACCTCCAACCAACTGGCCAATCTGGGGATTGGCATGAGCGGTCAAGGTTCGATCTTCAAAAAAGGTGTCGTCAGTGGCGCCAGCGCCCAGTTCCAGGTCACGCCGACCTACTTTGCAGGTCTGTTCAATAACCTGGTGCTCGGCGAGGTGATCTCCAGCAACGTGGCGGTGGGGCCGCAGAAAATTGTATTTCCGGACGGCATGAACTGCGCCACGTTGAACGCCACCATGAGCGGCAACAATATCAGGGTGGCTGTGACCTACTCCCAGGTCTCTCAGGTCTCTCGTGAAGTGCTCGACCGGTTGCTGTCCATTCAGCATGAACGCTCCGGCATTCTGCTCGAACGCAGCTAACCGCCAAGCCCTGTTCGCCGGGCAAACAGGTGCTGATCAGTCCGGCCTGTTTGCCCGGCGCTCTTCTCCCGGCGGGAGATAGTGGTACGCAGGTTTTTATCATTGGGGGTGCCTGTCGCGGCATGCCCGCTAGAAAAGGACATTTCTTTATGAATACGCATGTGAATGCTGAAACCCTGACCCAAACGGGCTCTTTGGCTTTTACACCGGCCAATAACGTCAGCGCCGCGGACGTCAAACTGTTCTGCACGACCGTCAATAAAAATGCCAAAGACATTTCTCTGGGTATCGTCGATGTCTTGAAGAAGCAGCGGGTGCAAGCGCAGGCAAAAGAGTCGGCTCCCGGTTACTGGTTAGTGCAAGTTGGCACGGTGGCAGGGGAGGCCAGCGGCAATCTGAAGGCTGATCCGACCATTACGGCCAACATCACTCTCACGGCCAGTACCAGCGACATTCCGGCTACGATCAGCGCCTTGAACACTTTTTTCAGTAACTGGAACGCTGTGGCGGGGCTGGTCGCCACAGGTGCGGCCTATGTAGCGGGGACTTGGCTGCTGACGGTCATTCGGCGCCCCTGAGCGTTGTTCAACGGGCGAATCCAGCCCGCGTTTTAATCGTTCACCACACCACGCCCTAGGGCGTGGTGTTTCATTTTCAGCCCCGTCATGGAATTTCTTGCTATAAACGCACTCCATTAGCCCCTGCTGAGCACGTTTTTCGTCACTTTCCAGGTTTTGCTGGACAAATAGCTGTCTTTTCGGTTGCTGAGTCGATAAGTCGGCCTTAGACTGCCGCCCCTCGTAAATTGAGTGCCGGGTGGCGCTTGAAATAGATGGCACCTAACTGGTTGGGATGAAGAACGGTCAGGACGCTCCCTAATTCGCCTTAATGCACGTATTTTTTATAGAGAAATCAATGACAAAGGATAAGTTGCTGGCCATGCCGGCGGATGACTACATGAATGCCGAGCAACATGCTTTTTTCAGTGAGCTGTTGCAAAACATGAAGGTCGAAACCCACGAGCGTATTGAGCAGAACCGCATCGCGATCGAGAGCCTGGATACTCCTGCCGACCCTGCGGACGCCGCTTCGGTTGAAGAAGAGCGCACCTGGCTGGTGAACGCAATTGATCGTGATCAGCGCATGTTGCCTCAGCTGGAACAGGCTCTGGAACGTATCAAGGACGACAGCTTCGGCTGGTGTGATGACAGTGGCGACGCAATCGGCCTTAAGCGCCTGCTGATCAGCCCGACCACCAAGTACTGCATCGAAGCTCAAGAGCGTCACGAGCAAATCGACAAGCATCAGCGTCAAGCCTAAGCGTTTGACCTTGCCGGGGCCGCACCATGCGGCTCCGGCAGCTTGCCGGGCCCCGCAGTCATTCGCACTGCCGGCCATACAGCCTGTTGTAATCCCCGCTAAAATTTAATGTAGACGTTGAGCTGAGTGTTTCGGTTGTGTCCCCTTATATTCGGCACGGCGTTTTTGCGCGAAGCGGAATTTATCGAGGGCCAGTGTCATGAGTCACTCAAGCAAGACGGCGCGCGTATTGCGTGTCGGCATTTTTTTCGATGGCACAGCCAATAACGCGTTCAATACCCTCACCGGACAAGTGCGTCAGGCCCAGGGCCTTAGAGTGGATGCTGGCAGCAGCTATGCCGGCGTTGCGACCAATATCGCCAAGCTGTACCAGTGCTACCCGACGCAGGCAGGGTTTGACGGCGCCGGCCGGGCGCTGGCCTCGCTCTATGTCAGCGGCATCGGCACCACCACCGGGGCGGTCGACACGCCTTTCCCCGGCCTGACCTACGGCCGTGGCCGCACGGGCGTACTGGGCAAGGCCGATCAGGCCCGGGCGCAGTTGATTGAGTGCCTGCGCCACTTTGTGAGCCTGGATGCAGCTCATCCCATTACCCGCGTGCAACTGGATATTTTCGGTTTCAGTCGCGGCGCAGCGGCGGCCCGGCATTTCGTCAATCAGGTCGCCCGCATCCCCTTCAAAACGCAATTTGAGCTGGCCCCGGATTTTGAATGCGTCATCCAGTTTGTGGGCCTGTTCGATACCGTCGCGGCAATGGGCGGGCTGGAGGATCTTGGGGATGTCGGCGACGAGATCAACCCGGGGCTCAATCTGTACCTGGGGCCCAAGTGCGCACGGCAGGTCGTGCAGTTGAATGCCCGTGATGAGCTGCGGCGCAATTTCTCGTTGAACCGTATCGCCCCGCAATGGCCGATGGATGTGGCGGTGCCCGGAGCCCATGCCGATGTGGGCGGCGGCTATCCCGACGAAATGCAGGAGCAGGTGTTCCTTACCCGCTGGCAAAGCAATCTGGTCAGCACCTCCACCTCGATCAAGCACACCCGGGCCTGGAAGTTTACTCACGCGCAGCTGCTGGCATGGCAGGCCGAAGACTTGATCGACCCCCTGGACCCGGATGCCGTGATGGAAATTCGCACCCGCGAGCAACCCGAGGGTAGCCGCGAAGACCCGATGAAGCGCGTGCAGGCTGCCGTCTTTATGCAGCGCCGGGTACAGGGTCAGCTTTCACGGGTGTACTTGCGCATCATGCACGGGTTGGCGTGTGAGAACGGTGTGCCTTTGGGCGGGTTGAGCGATGCACAGGCCGGGTTGCCCGATGAGTTGCTGCCCGTTGCGGCCCGGCTACAGGAACAGGTGCGCCAGGGGAGCATCCGGTTGAGCGTTGCCGAAGAGCGCCTGTTGCGCCAGCGCTACGTTCACCAGTCGGCCAACTGGAATGCCAATGTGGGCGAGGGTCTTGGCATGCTGGACAAGGCTTTTTTCAACATACCGCAAGAGGGCGGGCGCTCTGTGTACGATCAGAAGGCCCCGGCATAACTCCGGGCATTGTTACCGCTGATGCAATGGATCTATGCAGTACATAGCTTTTTCCGGTTGTGTTTACTCTCTAATATGGCGGACATCGTTAGGTGACTAACTAAATAGGTGGAATGACCATCATGTCCAATCAGGTTGATGTCGCCGTAATGATCGGTAGCGGTGTACCCAAGGGCTTGCGAGCCACAGGGCAAAAGGTGTGCTGGGTGGTGCTGGTCAATGGCGAACAGCGCGGTACGGCGTTTTCCAGTCGTCTGGAAGCTGAAGAGTGCCGCGCAGCCTGGCTGGCGCAGCTGAGCGCCAACCATTGCGCAATGCAGGTTCGGGCTCAGCGTGCTTGAGACGGGATCAGGGGGGGATGTTGCGGGGCTGCGGTTCAGGCGTTGAGGGCACCAGCGTCCACGGCGAGCTTCAGTTCCTGAGCCGAACCCTTGGCCGCGATTTCTGCCTGTTCGGCTGTCTTGAACCAGCGGTCTTTCTCGACCTGGTGGTAGGTCACGGTTTTTAGCGGTGGTTTGGCCCGCATCACAATCACTGCCTGAAACTCACCGTCGACTTCTTTGGACTCGCCGCGGATAAAAAATTCGCCAATATCAAATTCCGTCACGTGTCACTTTCCCTTCGAGGTAATGGAGCCAGACAACCCGGCGGCATGGGCCAGGTCGATTTTTCGTCAGTATGGCAGTTGTTGACTGCCAGCGGCGCAGTTAACGCATTCGTGCGACGAAAGCCCTGCCGAACGGGGCCCAAATGCAGCAAAAAATACAGGTATTGCCTGATAGAGGGGCGGTTGTGTATACCCAAGTTCAGGTTTGAGCCGGTAGAATGGCGCCCCGGCAGTATTTTTTAGCCAGTTTTCGCTGTTGCGGGCCCAGGTTGATGCCCTTCAATTGCGGGTACCTGTTCGCCGGGTTAATCATGGCGTGACTCGTTAGTCCTGATGTCATATGTCACTTCTGACTCGAACAGTCAGGAGGCCTTGTTGTACTCGGTTTTTTACTTCAACAAGTGGCTGCGGCCTTTTTCAGCTGCCTGTCTTTTTTCTGGCAGTCCCACTTCAAGTTTTCGAGGGTTTTTCGTTGGCAGTCAGCAATTTGGAGATGCATGCGTTGTTTGTTCTGGGTGACTTGCGGGCACGCTTGGTCAAGTTGTTCCAGTCCCGTTTTGTGTACATCACAGAGCAGACCTCAGAAGGTATTTACATCGCTGAGATCGATACAGAAACAGCGATGGTGGTAGATGACAAACCGGGCCTTGGGCTCAAGGTCGGCGATCATTTTCGTGCCGCTGTCTTGCCCAGCCGTGAAGGCGGCAAGCTCGAAATAAAGTTCCGCGATATCAAAATGACCATCTACGGCATTGGCGAGTACGCCTATGTCAGCTCGCCTCTGGGCGAAGGCATCGTGTTCAAGGAAGGCCAGACCGTGATGCTGATCTTCGCGGCCCAGGAACAGTTGAAAGAAGGCCTGAGCAAAACCCTGAAGGCCGTCACCGCCAAAGCCGCCAAATGGCCCAAGGGCGAGCTGACGTTCAAGGCCAGCAAAGAGTGACCCTGACGCGCCACGCGTTTCACCAGCAGCACCTTGAGCAGGCCCGGGCTCAGGCGGCTGAGCTGTTTGCACACAAGGCAGTCCTGCAAGGCGCTTGGCTCAACTGGTGCGCGGGGCAGCTGTACAGCTTGCGCCCCGCCGAATACGCCGGCATGGTGCGCCGCGAACTGCAAATGTTGCAGGCCAGCCAGCCCCTGTAATCGCTGCCGCGGCACGGGGCTGCGATAAGGGCCCAAGGGCCTTCAGAAGATCGGGGGGCGCTACGCTGCCCGGCGCAGCCTCGCGCCTCGGCAGCGGCTAAAGGTTCAACAGGTGTCTATCCCTCAAACAGCCTAACCCCAATGGACGATGTTCAGGGGGCGGGGGCGTTTGATTATCGCGATCACTTACAACAAGTGTGCGAGGGATCGTCAGCATGGGCGTTATCGTCATTACTGTTGCTGTGCGAGGTCGTAATGACCAACGCATCTGAACTCACCGCCATGCAGCGCTTTGTCAACCGCTGTGCCGGGCAATTGATGGCCCGGCGCAAGGTCCTGCTCGGCTTTTTTCTGCTGGTCACCCTGGCGCTGGGCTATAGCGCCACCCAGGTACGGCTGGACCCGGGGTTCAACAAACAGATCCCGGTGCGTCATGCCTACATGCTCAACTTTCTGGATTTCAGCCGGGTGTTTACCGGCGCCAATCGTCTGCTGGTGAGCGTGCACTGGAAGGGCGATGGCGATATCTACAACCCCGAGTTCCTCCAGACCCTGCAACAGGTCACGGATGATGTGTTCTTTATCTCCGGGGTCAGCCGCCCCAGTGTGACCTCGCTGTTTACCCCCAATGTGCGCTACATCGAAATCACCGAAGACGGGTATGTCGGTGATCTGGTGGTGCCGCCTCAATACGCCGCCACCCCCGAAGATTTACAGCAAGTGCGCAGCAATGCCGCACGGTCCGGGCAGATCGGCCGCTTGCTGGCCAACGACCTGAAATCGGCCATGGTTCGTGCCGATCTACAGGACGTGGACCCCAAGACCGGGCAGCCGGTGAGCTATGTGCAAATCGCCCAGCGCCTGGAAACTATCCGCACCAAATACAGCAACGCCAACATCGAAATCAACATCGTCGGCTTCGCCAAACTGGTGGGCGACGTGGTGGAGGGGCTGAACACGGTGATGGGCTTTTTCGCCATCGCGTTCCTGATCACCGGTGCCTTGCTGTGGGTGTACTCACGCTCGTTGCGCCTGACCCTGGTGGCGCTGTTTGTCGCCTTGCTGCCGGTGGTCTGGCTGCTGGGCCTGTTGCCATTGCTGGGCCTGGGGATCGACCCGATGTCGATTCTGGTACCGTTCCTGATTTTCTCCATTGGCGTATCCCACGCCGTGCAAATGACCAATGCCTGGAAGCAGGAAGTGCTGGCCGGCAGTGATTCGGTCAGTGCCGCCAAGGCGGCGTTCAGCAAGATTTTTATCCCCGGCGCCCTGGCGCTGCTGATGAACGCCCTGGGGTTCGGGGTGATCATGCTGATCGATATCCCCATCGTTCACGAGCTGGGGGTTACGGCCTGCATTGGCGTCATGCTGATGATCATCACCAACAAAATCATGCTGCCCCTGATCATCGCGCACCTGCAACTTGAACCACGACTGATGACGGTCAAGGCCCGTGCCGATGATGCCCGCCACCCGCTGTGGTGGCGGCTGTCCGCGCTCGCCACGCCGGGGCCGGCCCTCTGGGTGTTCGCCATCAGCCTGGTGCTCTTGGCAGTGGGAGCGATCAAGGCCCGAGAGCTGGCGATCGGCGACATCGGCTCCGGCGCCCCGGAACTGCGCGCCGACTCGCGCTACAACCAGGACAACCAGAAGATCATCGGCAACTACTCCATCGGCCTCGATGTGCTTTCGGTGTTCCTGACCATTCGCGACCGAAGTGAGGCCTGCCTCGACCCGGCCGTGATGCGGGCGGTGGAAACCTTCGACTTCAAGATGCGCGAAGTGCCCGGCGTGCAGTCGGTGCAAAGCGTGGCAGGCATGAGCAAGCAAGTGATTGCCGGCAACAACGAAGGCAACCCGCGCTGGGCGGCCATCCCCGGTTCTGCCCAGGGTTTGCAGCAGGGCGCCTACGCCTATTCGCCGGATTCGGGGCTGGTGACTGACGGCTGCCAGCAGATGCAAATCCTGGTGTTTCTGACCGATCACGAAGGCTCCACCGTGGCCCATGTATTGGACGAGGCCAAACGCATCATCGCCGGGATTCAGGTGCCGGGGGTGGAGTTCAAACTGGCGGGCGGCAATATCGGCGTCATGGCCGCGTCCAACGAAGCGGTCAAGCACGCCGAGGTGGTGATGCTCGCGGCGCTGTTCTTCTCGGTCGCGCTGTTCTGTCTGCTGACCTTCCGTTCAGTGCGTGCGGTGCTGTGCATTCTGGTGCCGCTGGCGATAGTCGCGGTGCTGTGCAATGCACTCATGGCGCTGCTGGGCATAGGCCTCAAAGTCGCGACCCTGCCGGTGATGGCGCTGGGTGTCGGGGTGGGGGTGGATTACGGCATCTACCTGTACGAGCGCATCGAACATGAAATGGCAGCAGGGCAAGACCTGCGCGAAGCCTTTTACCGCGCCATGTGCCAGCGCGGCACGGCGGCGGTCTTTACTGCGGTCACCATGTCGCTGGGGGTGTGCACCTGGGTGTTTGCGCCCCTCAAGTTCCAGGCCGACATGGGCCTGCTGCTGGCCTTCATGTTTATGGTCAACGTGCTGGGCGCGATCTTCCTGCTGCCGGCGCTGGCCGCCTGGTTCAACCTGGGCAAACCGTTGGTGGCTGACAGATCCCCTGTAGCAGCTGCCGAAGGTTGCGTCCGGCCGCGAAGCGGTCGTAAACCCCTTGATGCAACTGTTCAGACAGATTGAGTGGCCCCTGTCAGGACCGGTTCGCGCTCCAGCGCAGCCTTCGGCAGCGGCTACGAGGTTTTGGATTCATACAATAAGAAGGAGAACCCCCGCATGCGACGTATCACACAGATGGGCGGCTGGCTGTCAGTTGCTCTCGTTTTGCACGGTTACAGCGGGCTGGCAGCAGCCCAGGCTCCCGCCGACCAGATCGCCCGGCTGGGCAAGGACCTGACCTGCGTCGGGGCGCAAAAGGAAGGCAATGCCGAAGGCACCATCCCGGCGTTTGGCGGGCAATGGCTGGGCGCGGCGCCGGGGATGAAGTTCGAGGGTACGGGCAAGCACCCGATTGATCCTTACCCCGGCGAAAAACCGTTGTTTGTGATCACTGCGCAAAATCTTGACCAGTACGCCGCGCATCTGTCCGAGGGGCAAAAAGCCCTGTTCAAGCTCTACCCGCAAAGCTTCCGCATGCCGATTTACCCGTCGCACCGTGACTTCCGCTTCTCTGACACGGTGTGCAAGGCCACCCTTGAAAACGCATCGGTCGCCAAGCTGGTTGACGACGGCGAAGGCGTGGTCGCGCGCACCGGTGGTGTGGCATTCCCGATCCCGCAAAACGGCATTGAACTGCTGAAAAACGCCTCGCTGTTTACCGTGCGCGCCTGGACCGAGGAATACACCTCCGACAACGCCTATGTGCTCAAGGACGGCAATATCAACTGGGGCCGCGTGCACTCACGCAACATGGCGCCGGGGCTGGAACCGGGCAAGATTGGCGACACTACCGGCAACTCCTCGTTCTACCTCAACGAAACCCTGCTGCCACAACGTGACAAGGGCGAAATCAACACCGGTACCGAATACTGGAACGACAAGACCGAGCCGCGCCAGAGCTGGCGCTACGACCCGGGCACACGCCGCGTGCGCCAGTCCCCCGGTTATGGTTTTGATATGGCATTCCCGGGCTCCGGCGGCTCGATCACTGTCGACGAAGTCCGGATCTTCAACGGCTCTGCCCAGCGCTACAACTGGAACATCGTCGGTAAAAAAGAGCTGTATATCCCCTACAACACCGCGCGCCTGCACGCCAACGACCTGAAATACGCCAACCTGCTGACCCCCGGCCATATCAACCCGGACAGCATGCGTTACGAGCTGCACCGTGTGTGGGTGCTTGAAGGCGTACTCAAGCCCGGCAACCGCCACCTGTATGGCAAGCGCACGATGTACATCGACGAAGACAGCTGGTTCCCGATCATGGGCGACAACTACGACAACCGTGGCGAGCTGTGGCGCACCTCCATGGTCAACTACTTCTACGCCCCGGAAACCCAGAGCTGGCAGGCCGGTGTCGGGCTGTATCACGACTTGAACGCCGGCAGCTACCTGGCCTTCAACCTGATCAACGAGCAGCGCAACGGCTATGTCCTGAACAAGGGCGGTTTTGCTCCGGGGGATTTTGGCCCCGAAGCGGCACGCCGGGCCGGCAAGTAATCCTGTAACTCCCTGACTTTGCCCTACGCCAACTGCCACAGGCCCTGCCTGTGTGCAGAGGGCTGGGCGAAGCAAAAAAAACAATAAAAAGGAGCAAGGCATGTTCAAGCACTACACACGTTTTGTGGGCACCGGTTTGCTGTCGGTGCTGAGCACACTGGCGGTGGGGGCGCCGACTCTCGAACTGGGTGAAAACACCACCCTCGATTCGTCGCTGACCGTCAACTACACCGCCTCGATGCGGACCGAAAAGCCGGATCATGAATACCTCAACAACATCAACTACGACGATGCCACACGCAACTTCAAGCGCGGTTCGTTGATCAACAACCGGGTCAGTGTGTTTGGCGAATTAATGCTCAAGCACGACAACCTCGGCGCGGTGATGCGCGGCAGTCATTTCTATGACGAGGTCTACCACCAGCGCAACGACAACGACTCACCGGACACGGTGAACAAGACCGGTCGCTACAACGACTTCAGCCGGGACACGCGCAAACTCAGCGGCAGCAAGGCGCGCCTGCTGGACGCCTACGTGTACGGCGACTTCACCGTCAATGACGATCAGTATGTGTCCCTCAAGGCGGGGCGGCATCTGGTGGCCTGGGGCGAGAGCCTGTTCTGGCCCAACATCAGCCAGGGCCAGGCACCTGTGGACTCGACCAAATTCAACGTACCGGGCACAGAAGCCAAGGATGCCTACCTGCCGGTGGGGCAGGTTTCGGGCTCGTGGTCGGTGAATGAAGACCTGGCCTTGCTTGGCTTCTACCAATACAAGTGGGAAGAGACCCAACTCAACCCTGTGGGCGACTACTTTGGCAGCGACACATTTGGCCCGGGCGCCGAGTTCTTTCGTCTGGCACCGGGCATCATCGACAACCTGCCGGACGCATCCGCCGTGGGGTATGGCGGCTCGGTCAAACCGGGAAACAGTGGCGAGTGGGGCCTTGGTACCCGTTACCGGGTGACGCAAAACACCGAAATCGGCCTGTTCCATTACCGTTACCACGACCGTGTGCCGGCGCTGTTTTTCGACTTTACCGGGCAGACCCACTATTCCTCGCTGAACAAGGTGGGCGGCAATGGCAACGGCCCGAGTTACCAGCTGGGCTACTTTGACAACATCAAACTGACCGGCATGAGCTTCACCACCAAAGCGGGGGATTCGGTGCAGTTTGCCGGCGACCTGAGTTACCGCGACGGTGCGGCGGTGTACCTGAGCAATGGCGCTCCGGCCCGTGGCCAGGTGTGGCAAGGCAACCTGAACGCGGTGTACATGATCGGGCCGACGTTCATGGCCCAACAAACCACGTTGATGACCGAAGTCGTGCACCAGCGGATCCAGGGCGTGGATGACCTGACCATTACCGGTGGCGGGGCGGGCACAGACGGCACGTTCAACAAATACGTGTACGACGGCCAGACGCGGGGCTCCAGCCTGCTGGGGATCGGCGCCTACTTTGATCACCCCAACGTATTCAATGGCTGGGACCTGACCACCAAGGCCACCTGGACCCAGAACATTGACGGCAGTGCCTACTCGGGACTGGGTCGTGCGGAAAAGCGCCTGACATTGGGCGGGGATTTCAAATACCTGGGCAACTTTCAATTGGGGCTGACCTATGTGGCGTACCTGAGCTCGGCAGATATCGCCCAGGGGCGGACCATGGCGGACAGGGATTACCTGTCGTTCAACGGCAAGTACACGTTTTGAAAGCAAAGGCTGAATGTGTGGGAGCTGGCTTGCCAGCGATGCAGGCGGTGAGGTCTGGCTGGATGACCTCAGGAGTGTCTTCGCCAGCAGGCTTGCGCTGCGGAGTCGGGTATTACCGCGCTTCCCGCGGCATCCCCAAGGCCCGTTCGGCAATGATGTTGCGCTGTATCTCGCTGCTGCCACCGTAGATGGTATCGGCACGGGTGAACAGGAACAGCGCTTGCAACCGCGTCAGTTGATACGGTGCCCCGGCCAGTAACTCCGCTTCCGGGCCCAGTACGTCCATCGCCAATTTGCCCAGCTCCACATGCCAGTTAGACCACGCCAGCTTGTAGATCGTGGCTTCGGGGCGCAGGCTGCCATCCTGTGGGCCGGAGAGCATGCGCAACGAGTTGTAGCGCAACACTCTCAACCCGCTCCAGGCCTGGGCAATGCGCTGGCGCAGGATCGGGTCTTGCGCGGCGCCGTTGGCCCTGGCAATGCGCACCACCTCGTCCAGTTCATTCTGGAACTGCATCTGCTGCCCCAGCGTCGATACACCGCGCTCAAAACCCAGCAAGGCCATGGCGATCTTCCAGCCATCACCCGGTTCGCCGATCAGGTTGTGTGCCGAGGTCAGCGCCCCGTCAAAAAACACTTCATTGAATTCGCAGGTGCCGGTCAGTTGCCGGATCGGCTGTACCCGAACCCCGGGCTGATCCATCGGCACCAGCAAGAAAGACAGCCCGCGATGCCCCGAACTGCCAGGCTCGGTGCGTGCCAGCACAAAGCACCAGTCCGATTCGTGGGCCAGTGAAGTCCAGACTTTTTGCCCGTTGATCTGCCACTGCCCAGTCCCGGTATCCAGGCTGGCGCGGGTTTTGATGTTGGCCAGGTCCGACCCGGCGCCGGGCTCGGAGTAGCCCTGACACCAAAAGTGTTGCCCGGCCAGAATCGGTGGCAAAAACCGCTGTTGCTGTTCTGGCGTACCAAACGCCGCGAGAGTCGGGCCGACCAGCCCTTCGCCGATATGACCCATGCGTCCCGGGCCACCGGCGCGGGCGTATTCCTCGAAGAAGATCACTTGCTGGTTGATGCTCAGCCCCCGGCCACCATGCTCCACGGCCCAGCCAGCACCAATCCAGCGACCCTTGGCCAGCACCTGTTCCCAGGCCTTGCGCAGGTGGGGAGCAAAGTCTTCATCACCGGGCCCGCCCCTGAACCGCAGTACCTCAAATTCCCCTGTCAGGTGTTGCTGCATCCACTGCGCGACCTGTTTGCGAAACTGCTCGTCTGCTGCGCTGAAGCCAATATTCATGAGCGATCCCCGAAAATCTGTCTGGCCAGTTGTTCGCGGTGAAAGGCCGGCGTACCGAACAGATGTTCGCTGGCCCTGGCGCGTTTGAAATACAAGTGCGGGTCGTATTCCCAGGTGAAACCAACACCGCCGTGCAGCTGAATCGACTCGGCCGCGCAGTGGTAAAACCCTTCGCTGGCGTGGATCTTTGCCACTGCCGCCACTTCGGCCAATTGCCGCCGGGCACCGGGATCGCCATCGATATTCAGGCATTGATCGGCGATGCACGCCGCGTAGTAACTGGCCGAACGGGCGCATTCAACTGCCAGCATCAAGTCGGCGCAGCGGTGCTTGATCGCCTGAAAGCTGGCAATGCTGCGTCCGAACTGCTCGCGCCCGGTGATGTAGGCCAGGGTCATGTCCAGGGTGTGTTGCGCGCCGCCGGTTTGCTCGGCGGCCAGGCCAATGCAGGCGATGTGCAGGACGTCGCGCAGCAGCGGCCAGCCAAGGCCCGGCTCGCTGAGCAATTGCTCTTCGCCCAGTTCAACGTCCTTGAGGGTCACGCGGGCCAGGCGTCGGGTCTGATCCAGACTCGGCAGATGCTGGCGACTGATGCCCGGTGTATCGGCGGGCAATGCAAACAGGCGGATGCCTGCCTCCCCGACGCTGCCCGGGGTGCGCGCGGCGATGATCAACAGGTCGCAGTCAGCGCCATCAATTACATACTGGTAATGACCGTTGAGCCGGTAACCACCGTCACAGCTTTGGGCATACACCATGATCGCGCTGTCATCCCAGTGAGCGGTGCTGGTGTAGGCCAGGCTGGCGGTCACTTCACCGGCGGCAATCCGAGGCAACCATTGGGCCTTGAGGGCGGTGTTGCGGCTGAGCAGCAGTGCGGGGATGGCCAGGCAGCAGGTGGCAAAAAAAGGTGTGGGCAGCAGGCAGCGGCCCAACTGTTCCTGCAGCAGACTGACCTCGACAAAGCCCAGCCCCAGCCCGCCATAGGCTTCGGGAATCGCCAGGGCCGGCCAACAGAGCTCACCGGCGATCTGGGCCCAGGTCTGCGGGTCGTGCCCGCTTATACTGGCCATTGCCGCGCGCACGGCACTTGAGCTGGCCACTTGGGCCAAAAAGCGTTCAGCAGACTGCTGAATCATTCGCTGCTCGTCAGTCAGGGCAAACTCCATGGGGCGGCTCTCGTCGTTGTCAGGTGGGTCAGGCACGAGCATGTAAGAGTGCCGCACGGGTGCAATCCCTGAGCCGGACTAGTCCGTTCGGGCAGGGTGCGTGCCTGGGGATTGCCCGGCAAGCGGGCTGTCAAAAATAATTTGCATGATTACGGTATTACCGCCGGGTAAGGGCGGCATTCGATATAGGGATGGACCGAGCCATCGGTATTTTTGACGTTATAGATCTGGTTCACGCCGCTCAGAGAGAGGGTGACCGGGTTGTCGTTCATGGTTTCATCCCGGCCAGACTCCGGGTTGACGCGGGACATTGAATATCAGGGAAGGGACTTAAGCGCTGATGTTGATGACACTTCTGGATTCGCCTGCCGCCCATGCGCTGGAGGCGCCAGCGGCCACAGTCAACACGGAACCTGCGATGAGATAAACCGTTTTTTGAGCATGATATTTTTCTGTTGTGTAATTGAATTGAACAGGCTCACTCAATATGAACCTGTGTTGTTTATCGAGCTGTTTAAGAAGTTTAGTGCGAGTGTGCGCTGATCATTAAATTGATGCATAAAATGTGCAAACTTTCAGCGGCCAAAAGTATCCATCAAGTTGTTTTCTGTGCCTATATAACTCTAGTAGTCCTTTTCTCCTATTTGTGTAGTCTAAGGCTGTTGAGTGTCGGATGAAATTGCATATATCGCGTCAATTTGTAGGGTCTCGCGAGCAAAAACACAAGAATATCAATTGGATGGTTATAGTTTGTCGGTTTGATGGGCGGTCGATGATTTTGCGTGTTGCTTGGTTGGATTGAATGGTTTTTTTTAATGCTGCGGATAAAAGTTATATCTTGATGGTTGGCCGGGTTATATCGTTTTGAATTAAAAACATTATATCTTTTTGATGGTGTGGGGTACGTGGCTTGAGTTGATTATTAGGTTGTGTTTTAAGTTGTGTTTTATTGCAATGTGGAAGATATAAAAAATGATGAATCAACACAGTTATCTGTATGAAACGGACGGGCGTGACGGGGTAGATAAACGTCAGAGTCGGGAACGCAGCAGCCGCAGCCCCCGGGTGTTCGCGGCCGGTGACTTGAAGCTGCTGTTACTGGAGTTGATCGGTGAGCAGCCGCGTCACGGCTATGGCCTGATCCAGTATATCGAGGCCTTGTTTGACGGCGCTTACAGCCCCAGCCCCGGGATCATCTATCCGACTTTGGCCTGTCTTGAAGCGGCGAACCTGATTGACGTCTGTGTTCAGGGCGACAAGAAGTGCTACAGCATCACTGAAACGGGGCGTTCGGCCCTGGCTCAGCAAGAGGTCGCCCTCGATGGTGTGCGCATGCGCATCGAGGTCAGCAGGCGCTCGTTGTGCAGCCTGGACCGGCCGGCAGAGATTCACGAGGCGGTGCACAACTTGCGTCATGCCTTGCAACTGCACAGTGGCCTCTGGAGCCCGACCGAGATCGAGCGGGTGCACAACCTGCTCAACAACACCGCCAAAGCCATAGTCGACGGGCCGGCAGGGAGCGATTCGGCGACTCTTTTCAAAAAACACGGGTGATGTTGTGGGAGCTGGTTTGCCAGCGATACAGACGCCGCTGCGTGCCTGACGCACTGCGCATGCCGTCGCTGGCAAGCCGGCTCCCACAGGCCTTTGTTTAGTCTCAACGGACGATGATCCGCCCCCAGCGCCTTCCCATACTGCCCCCATGCCTTTGCCAACCCGGGAGCACCTGTGAACAGCGCAACTCATACCGCATTTCACACCAGTATCGACGCAGGCGTCGCTGAGCTGGTGATCGACAGGCCACCTGTCAATGCCCTCAACAGTCAGGAATGGCTGGATCTGGCGCACACCCTCGAAGCCCTGGGTCAGGACCCGCAGGTGCGGGTCATCGTGATTCGCGCCGAAGGCCGCGGTTTTTGCGCCGGTGTCGATATCAAGGAACTGGACGCCCACCCGGAGCTCATCGTCAAGGTCAACGCGGGCAACTACGCCACCTTCAAGGCGGTGCATCGCAATCCGGTGCCGGTGATCGTCGCGGTTCACGGTTATGTGCTGGGCGGCGGGATCGGTATTACCGGTGCCGCCGACATCGTGGTCGCCTCGGATTGCGCCACCTTTGCCCTGCCGGAAGTCGATCGCGGTGCCATGGGCGGCGGTGCGCATTTGCAGCGTCTGTTCCCGGTGCAAAAAGTCCGTTACCTGTTCTTTACCGGCGACAAGATCGGTGCGGTCGAGGCCCAGCAATACGGCTTTATCGAGCGCGTAGTGCCGCGGGAGCAGTTGCGCGAAACCGCGTTGCAGATCGCCCACAAGATTGCCAGCAAAAGCCCGGACATGATCCGCATCGCCAAAGAGGCGTTGAACGGTATCGAAGACGGCAACCTGGAAGACAAATACCGCTGGGAGCAAGGTTTCACGCTCCAGGCGTACACCAGCGCGGACTCCGCTGAAACCCGCCGCGCGTTCGTCGAAAAACGCGACGCCACCTTCTGAGGAGCTGACGATGGACCTGACTTACTCCCCCAAACAAAAGGCCTTTCGCCAGGAGGTACGCCACTGGTTGGCGGCCAACCTGCCGGCCGAACCCTTGGCCAGCTACGACACCCGCGAAGGTTTTGAACAGCACCGCCAGTGGGAAGCCAAATTGTTCGACAGCCGTCTGTCGATGGTGATGTGGCCCACGGCGCTGGGCGGTCGCGGTTGCGACCTGATCGAGTGGCTGATTTTCGAAGAAGAATATTACGGGGCCGGCGCGCCGATGCGGGTCAACCAGAACGGCCAGTTACTGCTTGGTCCCACCCTGATGGAGTTCGGCACCGAAGCACAGAAAAAACGCTTTCTGCCACGCATGGCTGCCAGTGCCGATATGTGGGCCCAGGGCTGGTCCGAGCCGAATGCCGGTTCGGACATGGCCGCGATCACCAGCAAGGCCACCCGCGACGGCGACAGCTACGTGCTCAACGGCCAGAAAACCTGGTCGACCCGGGCCATTTTTGCTGACTGGCTGTTCGGCCTGTTTCGCAGCGACCCCACGTCGAGCCGCCATCACGGCCTGTCGTTCGTCATGGTGCCGCTCAATGCACCGGGCGTGACCGTGCGTCCGATCAAGGCTCTCAATGGCAAGGATGCGTTTGCCGAAGTATTTTTCGACGACGTGCGCATCCCCCTGGAAAACCGCATCGGTGATGAAGGGCAGGGCTGGCACGTGGCGATGGCCACCGCCGGTTTCGAGCGTGGCTTGCTGCTGCGTTCCCCGGCGCGCTTTCAGTACACCGCCCGCAAGTTGGTCGAGCTGTACCAGGCCAACCGCGCCAGCGCCGCCCGCGACCCGAGCCTGGGTGAGGCGGTGTGCAAAGCCTGGATGGACGCGCAAGCCTACGCCTTGTCCGCCTACCACACAGTGGGCCGCCTGAGTCGAGGGGCGCAGATTGGTGCCGAATCGAGCACCAACAAAATCATCTGGTCGGAACTGGATTTGCGCATGCATGAAACCGCCATGCGCATCCTCGGAGCCAGCGGCGAACTGACCGGAAAATCGGCGGATGGCCACGACTGGATGGAGGGCTTCCTGTTTGCCCAGGCCGGGCCCATCTACGCCGGAACCAACGAGATCCAGCGCAATATCATCGCCGAGCGCATGCTCGGCCTGCCGAAGTGAGGCCGGGGATGGACTTTACCTTTACTGACGACCAGCAAACCTTCCGCGAAGCCATCAGCCGCTTTTTGATGACCGAAGCGGCGCCGGAAATGCTTCGTGAAATCTGGGAAACCGACGCGGGTCGCTCCCCGGACCTGCGCAACAAAATTGCCGAACAGGGCCTCACGGCGCTGTCGGTGCCCGAAGCCTTCGGTGGCCTGGGCATGGACGATGTGGCCTGGGCCCTGATGACTCAGGAGCTGGGTTACTACGCCATCCCGGACTCCCTGGCCGATACCGCCTATGTGGCCAGCGCCCTGATCGCCGGGTTGCCCGACAGCGTTGTCCGTCGCGGCGAATGGCTGGAAGGCATCGCCGACGGCAGCCTGCGGATTGCCATCGGCCATCCGGTGAACCCGTTGGTGGCCGATGCCGCCCACGCCAATTTGCTGCTGCTGGCCCATGGCGATGAAGTTCACGCCGTGCCGCGCAGCCAGGTGGATGTGCAAGGGCACAGCAGCATCGATGCCTCGCGGCGTCTGGCCCAGGTCAGTTGGCAACCGGGCGTTGCCACCTTGGTGGCCCAGGGCGAGCAGGGCCGGGCCTTGTGGGCGCAAACCCTGGACCGGGGCGCGCTGTCGGTGGCCGGGCAACTGATTGGCCTTGCCCAGCGCATGCTGGATTTGTCGGTGGACTACGCCGCCCAGCGCAAGCAGTTCGGCAAGCCGATCGGCAGCTTCCAGGCGGTCAAGCATCACCTGGCCGACGTCGCCACCCAGCTCGAATTTGCCAAACCGGTGCTGTACCGCGCCGCTTATGCCCTGGCTCACGGCGAGAAAAACGCCTCGGTGTGGGTGTCGCAAGCACGCCTGGCGTGCTGCGAAGCCAGCTGGCTGGCGGCGCGCCACGGCATTCAGGTTCACGGTGCCATGGGCTACACGTGGGAAGTCGACCTGCAAATGTTCATGAAACGCGCCTGGGCACTGGATAACGCCTGGGGAGATCGCGCGCTGCATAAAAATCGTGTGGCCGAACATGTACTCAGCGGTGCGGCGCCTTTGGGCCCTGGCCATACCTTCGAGGATTGATTGATGCCCCAAGCCTATATTGTTGATGCCCTGCGCAGCCCCACCGGCAAGCGCAAGGGCGGCCTGGCCCATGTCCATGCGATCGACCTGGGCGCCCATGTGCTCAAGGCGCTGGTCGAGCGCAACCAGATCCCGGCCGACGAATACGATGACGTGATTTTCGGCTGCGTCGACACCATCGGCTCGCAGGCCGGTGATATCGCCCGCACCAGTTGGCTGGCCGCCGGTTTGCCGCTCAACGTGCCCGGCACCACGATTGATCGCCAGTGCGGCTCCTCGCAGCAGGCGCTGCACTTTGCCGCGCAAGCCGTAATGAGCGGCACCCAGGATGTGATCGCGGTTGGCGGTGTGCAAACCATGACCCAGATCCCGATTTCTTCCGCGATGCTGGCCGGTCAGCCACTGGGTTTCAGCGATCCGTTTTCCGGCAGCAAAGGCTGGAAAGCGCGTTTCGGCGACCAGCCGGTGAACCAGTTCTACGCTGCCCAGCGCATTGCCGATCACTGGAACATCAGCCGTCAGCAGATGGAAGCCTACGCCCTGGAAAGCCATCGTCGGGCACTGGATGCCATTGCCGGGCGCCGTTTCGTCAACGAAATCGTGCCCTGCGAAGGGGTGTGGGACGACGAGACCCCGCGTCACACCAGCCTGGCCAAAATGGCTGAGCTGGAGCCTGTGGCCGCCGAATTTCCGTCGATCACCGCCGCTGTTTCCAGCCAGACCTGCGATGCCTCGGCGGCGTTGCTGGTGGTCTCGGAAGCGGCGCTCAAACGCTACAACCTTACGCCTCGCGCGCGGATTCATCACCTGTCGGTGATGGGCGACGACCCGATCTGGCACCTCACCGCACCGATTGCCGCGACCCGTGCCGCACTGAAGAAAGCCGGCATGAGCATGAACGACATCGACCTGGTGGAGATCAACGAAGCCTTTGCCTCGGTGGTCATGGCCTGGGCCCAAGAACTGGATTACGACCCGGCCAAAACCAACGCCAATGGCGGTGCAATTGCTCTCGGCCATCCATTGGGCGCCAGCGGCGCACGCTTGATGACCAGCCTGCTCAACCAGCTGGAGCGTACCGGCGGCCGTTATGGCTTGCAGACCATGTGCGAAGGCGGCGGGCAAGCCAACGTGACGATAATTGAGCGCCTCTAGGAGCATTGACATGGCAATTTGTGCAGGACGTACCGTCATCATTACTGGCGCCGGCGGCGGTTTGGGCCGGGCCTATGCATTGGCTTTTGCCGGGCAGGGCGCCAACGTGGTGGTTAACGATATTCGCCGTGACGCCGCTGAAGAAGTGGTGGACGAAATACGCGAACTGGGCGGTCAGGCGATCGCCAATGCCGATGACATCACCACCGTTGCCACGGCGCAAAACATCGTCGATGCGGCCCTGGCTGCATTTGGCGAAGTGCATGTGCTGGTGAACAACGCGGGCATCTTGCGCGACCGGATGTTTATCAGCCTGAGTGAAGACGATTGGGATGCGGTGATGCGCGTGCATCTGAAGGGGCACTTCTGCCTGGCCAATATTCTGGGCAAGCGCTGGCGTGATCTGGCCAAGGCCGGGCAACCGGTAGCAGCACGCATCATCAACACCAGTTCCGGCGCCGGCTTGCAGGGCTCGGTGGGGCAATCCAACTACAGCGCGGCCAAGGGCGGGATTGCCGCCTTGACCCTGGTGCAGGCGGCAGAGCTGGCGCGCTATGGCGTGACGGCCAATGCGCTGGCCCCGGCAGCGCGAACCTCGATGACGGAAAGCGCAATGCCGGACGTGGTGAAGAAACCCGAAGACGGCGGCTTCGATGCCTGGGCTCCGGAAAACGTAGCACCGCTGGTGGTGTGGCTGGGCAGCGAACTGTCGGGCCATGTGACCGGGCAGATCATCGAAAGCCAGGGCGGACGCCTTTCCCTGGGCGATGGCTGGCGCACCGGGGTGACCCGCGACAAGGGCGCGCAATGGCAGCCCGAAGAAGTGGGTGTGGCCATGGGTCAGATCCTGGCCGAAGCCCCCGCGCCGCAAAGGGTTTGGGGTAGCTGAGCACTGATGGAAATGACCTGTTGGAGCTGGCTTGCCAGCGATTCAAGCGACGCGGCATGCCTGCCAGACCGGGTTGATCCCATCGCTGGCAAGCCAGCTCCCACAGTGGAATTTTGTTTTAACTGGAGAATTCAACCATGAGACAAGCTCCCCCCTACGTGCCAGGCCACCAGTTGCTGGCCGGCAAGTCGATTTTGATCACCGCCGCTGCCGGTGCCGGCATCGGTTATGCCGCCGCCAAGCGCTGCGCCGAAGAGGGCTGCCGCGCCCTGATGATTTCTGATATCCACCCGCGCCGCCTCGAAGAAGCGGTGGAGCGTCTCAAGGCCGAAACCGGGTTGCAGGCGGTGTTCGGGCAGTTGTGCAACGTCACCGTCGAAGCCGATGTACAGGCGCTGGTCGCCGCCGCCGAAGACGCATTGGGCGGGGTCGACGTGTTGATCAATAACGCAGGGCTTGGCGGTCAGGTACGCCTCACTGAAATGACCGATCAGCAATGGTCCTCGGTGCTGGATATCACCCTGACCGGCACCATGCGCATGACCCGCGCCATGCTCCCGCACATGGAGCGCCGTGGCGCCGGTGCCATCGTCAACAACGCCTCGGTGCTGGGTTGGCGCGCACAGAAAGAGCAGGCCCATTACGCTGCCGCCAAGGCCGGGGTCATGGCCCTGACCCGTTGCAGTGCGCTGGAAGCTGCCGAGAGCGGCGTGCGCATCAATGCCGTGGCGCCGTCCATTGCCTTGCATGACTTCCTGAAAAAAGCCTCCAGCAGCGAACTGCTGGAACAACTGACCAGCCGCGAAGCCTTTGGCCGTGCGGCCGAAGTATGGGAAGTGGCCAACGTGATGGTGTTCCTGGCCAGCGACTACGCCTCGTACATGGTCGGCGAAGTGCTGCCCGTCAGCTCGCAACAGGCATGAGTACACTATTTCGCAGTGCCGGGCAGATGCTCGCGGCACAAGGGCAAGACCTGGGCCGCACGGACTGGCTGTTGCTGACCCAGGAGCGGATCAACCTGTTTGCCGAGGCCACTGGCGATCATCAGTGGATTCATGTCGACCCTGAACGTGCCGCAAAGGGGCCGTTCGGTGCCTGTATCGCCCACGGTTACCTGACCCTGTCACTGGCCAATCTGTTTATGCCGCAACTGATGCAGTTCGAAAACCTGGCCATGGGCGTCAACTACGGCAGTGACCGGGTGCGCTTTCCGGCAGCGGTCAAGGTCGGTTCGCGGGTGCGCGGGCATGGCCAGATCATGCAGGTCGAGGCACAGGGCCAGGCATTGCAGGTGGTGGTGCGCATCAGTGTCGAAATCGAGGGCAGCGATCGCCCGGGCTGCGTGGTGGACACCATCAGCCGCTACACCTTCAACCCTCTTGAGAAGTGAGCCTGAGCATGAATCTGAATGACGTAGTGATCGTATCCACCGCCCGAACCGCCCTGACCAAATCCTTCCGTGGTTCATTCAACGACACGGAAGCGCCGGTACTGGGCGGGCACGTAGTGCGTGCGGTGGTTGAGCGCGCAGGCATCGAGCCGGGTTCAGTGGAAGACGTGATCATGGGTGCCGCCGCCCAGCAAGGTAGCCAGGGCTACAACATCGGGCGTTTGTGCGCCAACACCGGCGGCCTGCCCGACACTGTGCCGGGCATGGCGATTGACCGCATGTGCGCCTCGGGCCTGATGAGTATCGGTGTGGCCGCCAAAGGCATCATGACCGGCGAAATGTCGATTGCCGTGGCCGGTGGCGTGGAGTCGCTGTCACTGACCCAGAACAAGTATAAAAACACCTACCGCGCCCAGTCCGAGGCGGTGCTTGCATGCATGCCCACGGCCTATATCCCGATGCTCGAAACCGCAGAGATCGTGGCCCGGCGTTACAACATCAGCCGTGAAGTGCAGGACCAGTATTCCCTGCAAAGCCAGCAGCGTACCGCTGCCGCCCAGGCTGGCGGTTTGTTCGCTGACGAGATCGTGCCTTTGGCAGCGCGCAAGCTGCTGTTCGACAAGGAAGGCAAGCCCAGTGGTTATCAGGACGTGATTGCCGATCGCGACGAATGCAATCGGCCGTCCACCACCCTTGAGGATCTGTCCGCACTCAAGCCGGTGTGGAAAGACGGCAAATGGGTGCAGCAGGGCGAGTTCATCACTGCCGGTAATGCCTCGCAGTTCTCCGATGGCGCATCGGCGGTGCTGCTGATGAGCCGTGCCGAAGCCAAACAGCGCGGCATCGAAGCGCTGGGCGTGTACCGCGGGATTGCCGTGAGCGGTTGTGCGCCGGAAGAAATGGGCATTGGCCCGGTGTTCGCGATTCCCAAATTGCTCAAGCGGTTTGGCCTGACTGTTTCGGACATCGACCTGTGGGAGATCAACGAAGCGTTCGCGTGCCAGGTGGTGTACTGCCGAGATTTCCTGCAGATCCCCAATGACCGCTTGAACGTTAACGGCGGGGCGATTTCCATTGGTCACCCGTTCGGCATGTCGGGTGCCCGGATGGTGGGCCACAGCTTGCTGGAAGGCCGCCGTCGTGGCGCACGGTTTGTGGTGGTTGCCATGTGCATCGGCGGCGGTATGGGGGCGGCGGGGTTGTTTGAGCTCAATTGAAGCTCTGAAGATCAAAAGCCCCTCGGATTTTGATGTTGTGGGAGCGGCGGTACGCCTTGCTCGCGATGCAAACAACGCGGTCTTTCAGATTGACCGCAGAGATGCTATCGCGAGCAAGGCCTGCCGCCGCTCCCACAGGGCTTATGGGGTTATGGCCAATCGTGATGGCGGAACAGGCTTGCGCATCAACGTCCCCACCACAAGTGCACCGATCAACCCCAGCACTCCCGCCACCCACAACACCACGCTAAACCCCGTCACAAAGGCCCGGGTCGCCAGCGGCTGAACCTGCGCCTGCACCGCTTCGGGCAATTGGCTCAGCGCTCCCTGCATATCCCCGGCCACCACCCGCGAAGCAATAAAATGACTCTGCTCCAGCCATTGCCCGTTGAGGCTGGCCTGCAGATTCTGCTCGGTATGGCTGCCCAGCAAGGCGCCGAACACACCGATGGCCAGCACAATGGCACTGAAGCGCATGGTCGTGCTCATGCCGGACGCCATTCCCACGCGGTCGCGGGGCACGCAGGCCATGATGTTTTTCTGGGTGTCACCATTGAGCAGTCCGGCCCCGGCTCCCGTCACCGCCGTGGTCAGCGCAAAACTCAAATAGCCGCCATGCTCCACCGCCCAGGCGCTGAGCAGGTTGCCGCAACCCACCAGGGTCAAGCCCGCGGCCATCATGCTGGCGGGGCTGAAGCGCGACGCCAGGCGAGCGCCGATACGCGGGCAAATCAGCATGGTCAGGGCAAACGGCAACATTCCCAGGCCTGATGCGACTGCGCTGAAACCCAGGCCGTTCTGCAGATAAAACGGCAACAGGGTCATCATCACCTGAGCGCACCCCGCGTAGGCGAACATGCCCAGCAGAGCGCCGATAAAACGCGGATGGCGGAACAATTGAAGGTCAATCATGGGCCGGCGCTGCAAGGCTTCGATCAGCACGAACAGGCCCAGCAACAGCACCCCGGCACAGACCCGGGCATAGGTCAGCGGATTGTTCCAGCCAATGCGGTTGGCTTCGATCAGGCCCCAGATCAGACACAGCAAGCTGGCGCTGAAAGCCAGGCTGCCCCAGGGGTCGAGCCGCGCGGATTGCGGGTCGCGGGATTCGCCAATGGCATGCCTGACCAGCACCATCAGCAGCAGGCCCACTGGCAGGTTGAGGTAGAAAATCCAGCGCCAGCCCAGGTACTCGGTGATCAGCCCGCCAAGGGTCGGTGCGGCGGTCATGGCCACGCCCATGCAGGCGCCCCAGAAGGCCCAGGCCTTGGCCCGTTCCACTTCGTCGTGGAAGGCGTGCCCGATGGAAGCCAGTGCAGACGTCAACAGCAGGGCCGCGCCCACGCCTTTGACGGCACGGGCGATCTCCAGCAGCAGGCTGGTGGGCGCCGCACCGCATCCCAGGGACGCAAGGATAAAAATGCTCAAACCCCAGAGCAGGGTCTTTTTGCGGCCGAAGCGGTCGGCAATGCTGCCGGCCGGCAGCAGCAGGGCGGCAAACGCCAGCATATAAGCGCTGACCACCCATTCGATATCGACAAAGCTGGCCCCCAGGTCACGGGCGATGCTGGGCAGGGTGACCGCGACGATATTGGTGTCGAGCACGATAAGTGAGCACACCCCGCTGGCGGTGAGCAGGGTCAGGCGCGGGCTGACGCTTTTCATCGTTGCACCTCGCGCATTACTTTGCAGGCAATCAATTTGACGGGCATGCTCGCGGCTCTCTAGTGTGGCGGTGGTCACAGGGTATCGCCGCGCAACCCGGGGTTTGTTAGCTGGCAGCCCGCACTTCATTACCTTTGAGCTAATACTGCTATGGATATACGCCATTTCCGTTATTTTCTGGCCGTTGCACAGCAACGCAATTTCACCCGCGCGGCTGAAACGCTGGGGATTGCGCCACCGACCCTGAGCCGGCAAATCCAGGACCTTGAGCACGCCCTGGGGGTGCGCCTGTTTGTGCGCGAGCAACGGCAAGTGAGCTTGACCGAGGCGGGGCTGGCGTTGTTGCCCGATGCCGAAGCCACGGTGCGCCAGTTCGAGCTGGCGCAACGCAATGCCCAGCGCGCCGGGCGCGGTGAGACAGGGCACATCGAGTTGGGCTACGTCGCCTCGGCGGTGTACTCGGGGGTGTTGCAGCGCCAGGTGCAGGAGTTTGCCCGCGACTATGGCGAAGTCAGTCTGAGTGTGCGTGAAGCACCGATGGCCAGCCTGCCGGAGCGGATCATTGAAGGCCGGTTCGACTTGGGCTATGTGCGCTCGCCCATGACCCTGCACGAGGGGCTGGAGGCAATTGGGCTGAATGCCGAGGGTTTTGTACTGGCGCTGGCCGCCGATACTTGGCTGGCGCGTCTGAAAAACATCAGCGCCGAGCATTTGCAAAACGAGACCTTCATCCTCCCCGAGCAAATCAGCGGCACCCTGCACGTGGCGGCCCAGGGTGGCTACGCTCCGAAACTGGGGGCCCAGCCCGGCGGGCTGGTGGCGGTGATTGCGCTGGTTTCGCTGCGTCAGGGGGTGGCGGTGGTGCCAGCGTCGGTGGTGGGGCATATCAGCCTGCCCAATGTGCTTTACCGCCCGATCGAGGGCTGTGAGGCGCAATCGTGGCTGTCCTTGATCTACCGCCGATTTGAAAAGTCAGCCGTTGTGACCCGTTACATCGAGCAGGTCAAACGTGATGCGCGTACAGCCGCGCCGGACGCGAAATAGTGCTGAAAGACTGCAGGATTTAGTCGGCCATATACGTGCGTTCAAGCCTGGAAGCAGTACAATCGCGCACTTTTTACCGGGCATGGATGCTTTCGGCACACGCTCACGAGAAGACCCATGGTTTCTGCAAGTTACTCTCCCTCACTGGTTTTTATTTCCCTGTGTGTCGCGATTCTGGCGTCGTACACCGCCCTTGATCTGAGCGGGCGTATTGCCACGGCGCGAGGCCGGAGCGTGTACCTGTGGATCGGTGGCGGTGCCCTGGCCATGGGGTTTGGCGTGTGGTCGATGCACTTTATCGGGATGCTTGCGCTGGAGCTGCCGCTGGCACTGGGTTATGACCTGGGGCTGACCCTGTGGTCGTTGCTGGTGGCCATTTTGTCGTCAGGCTTTGCCTTGTGGCTGGTCAGCCAGCCGCGCCTGCCCTGGCTGCAATTACTGTTCGGCGCCTTGATCATGGGCGCGGGCATCAGCGCCATGCACTACAGCGGCATGGCGGCGTTGCGCATGCAGCCGGGAATCGATTACGACCCGACGCTGTTTGGCCTGTCGTTGCTGATAGCGGTGGGGGCTTCGGCTGCCGCGCTGTCGATCGCCTTCCACCTTCGCCGGCAAACCCCATACGTCCGTCTGGCGCGGGGCGCAGCTGCGGTCATCATGGGCCTGGCGATCGTCGGCATGCACTACACCGGCATGGCGGCGGCCAACTTCCCCGTCGGCAGTTTTTGCGGTGCCGCCGTGGACGGTTTGAGTGGCAATGGCCTGGATAATCTGGTGCTGGTGTCCAGCCTGGCGGTGCTGGTCATCGCATTGTTGACCTCGATTTTCGATGCCCGACTGGATGCCCGCACCTCGGCCCTGGCGGACTCACTGACCCTGGCCAATGAAGAGCTGACACAACTGGCGCTGCACGACACCCTGACCGGCTTGCCCAACCGGATTTTGCTGGCAGACCGCATCGCCCAGGCGATGAATAAGGTGCAGGAGCAGGGCGGGTGTTTCTCGTTGATGTTTATCGACCTGGACGGCTTTAAACCGGTGAATGACGCCTTCGGTCATCACCTGGGCGACCGCTTGCTGCGTGAGGTGGCCCTGCGCTTGCGTGAGCAGTTGCGCAGCCAGGACACCCTGGCGCGCATTGGTGGCGACGAGTTTGTGCTGCTGGTGCGCTTGCTTGAACCGGACGATGCACCGCA
The DNA here is from genome assembly GCF_055408345.1 of Pseudomonas sp. B424. NCBI lineage: Bacteria > Pseudomonadati > Pseudomonadota > Gammaproteobacteria > Pseudomonadales > Pseudomonadaceae > Pseudomonas > Pseudomonas sp. B424. The sequence continues at coordinate 109,369 of NZ_JBUZTL010000006.1, forward strand.
AGTGGCGGCGCGCCAGGTCGGCCTGCTGTCCAAGGCGTTCCGGGTGGATGACCATGACCTGCTGATTTCTGCCAGTGTCGGTATCGCCCTGTACCCCGGCAACGGCCAGACCGCCGAAGAGTTGCTGATGAATGCCGATGCGGCCATGTACCACGCCAAGGGTGCGGGCAAAAACGGCTACAGCTTTTTCGATGCGTCGATGAACACCAACGCCCGCAAGCAATTGCAGCTGCTGCAAGACTTGCGTCAGGCACTGGAGCTGCAACAGTTCCGCTTGTTTTACCAGCCCAAGTTCGACGCCAGCAACAACCAGCCGGTGGGTGCCGAAGCCCTGTTGCGCTGGGAGCATCCGCAGCAGGGTTTGTTGTTGCCGGAAAACTTCATAGACCTGGCAGAAAAAACCGGCCTGATCATCCCCATCGGCGAGTGGGTGCTCAACGAAGCGTGCCGCCAGATGCGTGTCTGGTTCGATGAGGGCTATAGCCACTGGCGCATTGCGGTCAACCTGTCGGCCTTGCAGTTCTGCTATTCGGGGCTGGTTGACAGCGTTGTCGCAGCCCTGGAACGCCACCGTTTGCCTGCCAACAGCCTGACCCTGGAAATCACCGAAACCACTGCCATGAGCGATGCCGATGCGAGCATGGTGGTGCTGCAACGCCTGTCGCAGATGGGCGTGGACCTGTCCATTGATGATTTCGGCACCGGCTATTCCAGCCTGATGTACCTCAAGCGCCTGCCGGCCAACGAGCTGAAAATCGACCGTGGTTTTGTGCGTGATCTGGAGCATGACAGCGACGATGCGGCGATTGTCTCGGCGATTGTGGCGCTGGGTCAGGCACTGGGGTTGCGCATCGTAGCCGAAGGGGTCGAAACCGATACCCAGCAAAGCTTTCTGACCACACTGGGCTGTGATGCCCTGCAAGGTTTTCTGCTGGGCCAGCCCCTGCCTGCCGAGCAGTTCATGCACGATATACAGCGCGTCGGGCCCGGTATGGATCGCAATCAGACACCGACCTGACAAGACCGGCCCTTCGCGGTTATTCTGGCCGCCAGACTTGGATCGTTGAAGGGGAGCAGGTTTTTATGGATAAAGTCATCGTGATCACCGGTGGCAGTCGTGGCATCGGTGCCGCCACTGCCGTGCTGGCGGCGCAACAGGGATACAGGATCTGCATCAACTACCTGACCGATGATGCCGCGGCCCATGAGGTGCTGGCACAGGTTCGCGCTGTGGGTGCGCAGGCCATCGCCGTGCGTGCGGATGTGAGCGACGAAGAGGAAATCATCCGTCTGTTCATCGAGGTTGACGAGCAGTTGGGGCCGGTCACGGCGCTGGTCAACAACGCAGGCACCGTGGGCCTCAAGTCACGGGTGGACGAGCTGTCCGAACTGCGCATCATGCACACCCTGAAAACCAACGTGCTGGGCCCTATCCTGTGCGCCAAGCATGCCGTGCTGCGCATGTCGCCACGTTACGGCGGGCAGGGCGGCAATATCGTCAACGTGTCGTCGGCGGCGTCCCGTCTGGGCGCGCCCGGCGAGTATGTCGACTACGCCGCCTCCAAGGGCGCGGTGGATACGTTCACCCTGGGCTTGTCCAAGGAACTGGCGGGCGAGGGCATCCGGGTCAACGCTGTGCGCCCGGGCTATATTTTTACCGATTTCCACGCCTTGAGCGGCGACCCCGGGCGGGTCAGCAAACTTGAACCGATCATCCCAATGGGCCGTGGCGGGCGCCCGGAAGAAGTGGCCGAAGCGATTATCTGGCTGCTGTCGGACAAGGCTTCGTATGCCACCGGCACCTTGCTGGATCTGGCCGGCGGGCGCTGATACAACCTGGTCTTTTGCGGGGGCTGGCAAGCTGGCTCCCACAAGCTTGTACCCGTGCATTTCCCCCGAACATGTAACTTGCAATTACTTCTTATCCGACGATAATGCGACTTATTGCTATTTAAGTCCGGTTATCTATCGTGCCTACTCCTGTGGATCCAAAAAGCCTGCTGGCCAGCCTGTATCAGGACAATCATGCGTGGTTGCGCGGCTGGCTGTCGCGGCAGGTGCGTTGCCCGCAGGACGCGGCCGATCTGGCCCAGGACACTTTTCTGCGCGCATACGACGCCCAACAACTGGACCGCATCCAGGAACCCCGCGCCTATCTGAGCACCGTTGCCCGCCGCCTGCTGTGTTCGCTGTGGCGCCGGCGCAAGCTGGAGCAAACCTATCTGGACCAGCTGGCCGAATTGCCGCCGGCCCATGCACCTTCTGCCGAAGACATTGCGCTGGTGCGCGAGGCGATTGAAGCCATTGATCGCGTGCTCGATGGATTGCCGTCGCGGGTCAAGCGGGCCTTTTTGCTCAATCGTCTCGAAGGCATGCCCCAGCAGGCCATCGCTGACCTTTTGAGGGTTTCGCTGGCGACCGTGGAACGCGATTTGCGCCGCGCCTTTGTTCATTGCCTGACGCACAAGGTACCGCCCCTATGAGCCCCGCCAAGGTCGATCCGATCACCCGTGCCGCCATTGACTGGATGCTGCGCCTTGAGTCCGGGCATGCCTGCCCCTCGGAGCGTCAGGTGTTCAAAGCCTGGCTGGCTGAAAATCCCGACCACATGGCCGCCTGGCAGCGAGTGGCCGGGGTGCTGCAAGCCCCGATGGCAGACCTGCAATCGGTCGAGCGGCGCAGCCCGGGGCAATTGCAGGCGGCACGCCGGGCACTGCTGGCCGGCAGTTCAGGTTCGCGCAAAAAAAGCCTGCAAGGCGGCTTGTTACTGTTGCTGCTCGGGCTGGGAGCTGCGGGGCTGGTTGACCGCGTTACCCCTCTGACAGGCCTGATGGCCGACCAGCACACCGGCACCGGTGAGCGCAAAACCATCCAGCTGGACGATGGCAGCCGTTTGACGCTCAACGCCCGCAGCGCGGTGGATATCGAATTCAGCCACGGCCAGCGGCGCGTGCACTTGCGTGAAGGCGAGTTGCAGGTGGATGTGGCTGCCGATCCCGGGCGCCCGTTTGTGGTCACCACCGCCCAGGGCCAGGTGCAGGCACTGGGGACGCGCTTCATGGTGCGTCAGGGAACGGACGAAAGTCTGGCCAGCGTGCAGCAGCACAGCGTGCAACTGGACACCCTGGGCGGCCAGCAACGGCGCATAGACACAGGTCAGGCGGTGTCATTTACGGCCAGTCAGATTGACCCGCAAACCCCGACCTCGCGCACCCGGGCCGAATGGTTGCAGGGCCGGGTCGAGTTGCACGATGAGCCATTGCAGGCGCTGGTCGAGGCGCTGCGCCCGTACCAGAGCGGTGTGCTGCGCATCAGCCCCGAAGCCGCCAGGGTACGGGTGTTCGGGGTGTTCCCGCTGGACAATACCCCGCAAACCTTGAGTGCGCTGGCGCAGACCTTGCCGATCAAGGTCACGCGTTACGGGCCCTGGCTGACCCTGATTGATGTGCGTCGGTAAAAATTCAACGAATGCGAATTAATTACAAATAGCGTGAGGGGAAACCCTTGCTCGTTGGTCAAGGTTACAACTGCCTACCTTGCAACGAGAAAGGACGCCCCATGCCGTACGCCCCGCTAAAACCCTGCCTGCTGGCACTGACGATCACCCTGGGCATTGCCGGCCACCTGCCATGCGCGGTGGCCGAGGCAATGCACACTGAACAGGGTGCCGTCCGTTTTTTTGATCTGCCGCCCGCACCTTTGGGCGTGACCCTGAGCCGCATCGCCCGTGACAGCAACCTGACCCTGTCCATTGCGCCGGCCTTGTTGCAGGGCAAAACCTCTGCTGCGGTAAACGGCATGTACACCCCGCAACAGGCAGCCGAGCGCGCGCTGGTGGGCAGTGGTCTGGGCCTGAGCGTGACCGACAGCGGGGCCTTGAGTGTTTACCCGCAGGCCGGAGCGGGCGCGTTGAATCTGGGGGCGACCACGGTCTCGGCGCTTGTGGCCGAAGATGGCCGTGGTCATGTTGACGGTTTTGTCGCGACCCGTTCGGCGACGGCCACCAAAACCGATACGCCGATCCTGGAAATCCCGCAAACCATCAACGTGGTGACCACCGATCAAGTGGAGGTGCAGGGCGCCCGCGACCTGACCCAGGCGTTGCGTTACACGCCGGGCCTGAGTACCAATGGCTACACCGATCGCAACAGCATCGCGGACGAAATCACCAGCCGCGGGTTTGCACCGACCCTGCTCTACCTCGATGGCGCATATCTGCCGTCGGCGGGCAGCCTGGGTGGCACCCCGCAAATCGACCCGTACACCCTGGAGCGCATCGAAGTGCTCAAGGGGCCGTCCTCGGTGCTGTATGGCCAGAACCAGCCGGGGGGCATGATCAACATGGTGTCCAAGCGTCCGAGCATGCAGGAGCGGCATCAGATCAAGGTTGGCACCGGCAGTTTTGACCGCTACAACCTGGGCTTTGATTTCACCGGGCCGCTGGATGATGCCAAAACCCTGGGCTATCGCCTGATCGGGGTAGGTAACACCGGCAGCGAACAAGTGGATTACACCGAAGACTCGCGCATGCTGCTGGCGCCCAGCTTCACCTGGGCACCCAATGACGACACCGAACTGACGTTGTATGCGCAACTGCAGCGCGATGATGCCCTGGCCGACTACCAGGCCTTGCCGGCGGTGGGCAGCCTGTACCGCAACTCCCAGGGCAACAAGATTGATCGAGACACGTTTTTGGGTGACTCGAAATGGAATGACTACAAACGCGACCAATATGTACTGGGCTATCAGTTTACCCATGCCTTCAACGAGGCCATGACCTACCGTCAGAGCCTGAGTTACATCGACGTCGACGACCGCTACAAGGGCTTTTACCTGAACCGCTTTGTCACGGCGCCGGACGGCGCGACCGACACCCACGCCAGCCGCACCAAGCTTGACTGGCGCCAGCAGAACAGCTCGTACAGCTTCGACAACCACCTGCAAAGCGACTTCGTGACCGGGCCGTTGCAGCACACCTTGCTGGTGGGTTTGGACTACCGAAGCTTCATACGCAAATACCAGGGCTACAACTTGAGCGGCAGCGAGGTCATCGACCTCTACAACCCGAGTAACTACCGCACCACGGGTGTACCGACCCTGACCACAAAATGGGACAACCGGGTCAAGCAAACCGGTTTTTATGTGCAGGACCAGATCAAACTGGACAATTTTATCCTGACCATTGGCGGTCGCCAGGATTGGGCGAAAGTTGAAAACAATGACTTGCTCGCCCATTCGCGGGAGACGCAAAACGACAACAAGTTCACCGGGCGGGTAGGCCTGACCTATGTCACCTCGTTCGGTCTGGCGCCGTATATCAGCTACACCGAATCGTTCCTGCCTTCGGTGGGCACCAGCGCGCCGGCCCGCGGGGGCAAGGCGTTTGCGCCCATGACCGGCAAGCAGTACGAAGTAGGGGTCAAGTACCAGCCGAACGACACGACCTTGCTCACGGCCTCGGTGTTTGAGATCAAGCAGCAAAACGTCCTGACTGGCGACCTGGTGTATCTGGAGTATCAAGTTCAGGAAGGTGAGGTCAGCTCGCGGGGGATTGAACTGGAGGGTAAAAGCCGCCTGGGCAATATCGACCTGATTGCTTCGCTGTCGTATCTGGACGTGTTCTACAGCAAATCCAACTACGGCAACGAGGACAACCGCAGTGAGGCGCAAGCACCGTGGGCGGCCAGTGTGTGGGCGGATTATCACTTTACGGCGCAAGCGTTGAAGGGTGTGACCCTCGGTGGCGGTGCGCGTTACACGGGCAAGAACTTCGGCGATTCGGCCAACACTTTCAAAACCCCGTCATTTGTCGTGTACGACGCCACGCTCAGCTACGACCTGGCAGCTCTGGATCCGAGTTTTAAAGGGGTCAGTACTCAGTTGAACGTTCAGAACCTGTTTGATCGCGAGTACGTATCCTCGTGCAACTACAGCTTTGGCTGTTACTACGGGCAGCAAAGGACGGCAGCGCTGGAGGTCAAATACGACTGGTGATGTCACTGCAATCGACCTGTAGATACTCTGTTTCCGGTCATGCACTGGCGGAGTGTTTCTCGCTAAACGGCTTGGCCGGATTAAAGGCGGCAGGCCGGTCTGTTTGGTGTCGGGATCTGTGACGCTTCCAATCTGCTGTGGGAGCGAGCCTGCTCGCGAAGGCATCACTGGGGTTTGCCAGGAAGATCGCGTCGCCTGTTTCCCGAGCAGGCTCGCTCCCACAAAAAAGGGTGTTGTTTCAAATCTGGTTATTGTCTTTGCTTTGGCTGTAGTCAGGGGAATGTGCAAACAACGCGAATGCCCCTATTCCAGTTGGGCGTGTATGGGGGATATGTACTTGGTGGTTCTGTTGTTTTTGCAGCTGTTGAACAGCGTACATATCCATTCGATGCGCCACGGCTTTCTACGGGTTTCGCCCTTACGGCGAGGCACTTTTGTCAAACAGCCACAAAAGTACCCAAAAAGGCCTTGCCCCGGCGTACGGCCCTCGCTTCGCTCAGGTGTCCCTCGCGCAGGTACGCTCCGTGGGCACGCCGTGACGGGCCATCCATGGCCCAACACGGCTCTCCCGGCATCCATGCCGGGAGACCCACTGCGCAGAACCTCCACTCGGCCTCCCGAAGGGGCAGGTAGATCAAGAGCAGATCAAAAGCCAAAGCCAAACCAAGCAAAGCAAAGCAAAGCAAAGCAAAGCAAAGCAAAGCAAAGCAAAGCAAAGCAAAGCCAAGCCAAGCAAAGCAAAGCCAAGCAAAGCCAAGCAAAGCAATAGATTGCGCAGTACACAAACCCGCTGAGGAGCGACGCGAGGCTGCGATCCTCGGCAGCGGCTACAGGCCGAGGCTTTTTTCAGCGGCGCAGTTTAAGGGCGCTGGCCAGGCTGATCGCCAGCGGCAGGCGCGGTAACAACGTGGCCTGGTATGCATGGTAAAGGTCCGGCTTGCCGGGCCAGATGTTTTGCGAAGGCTGGTTGTCGACCCCCAGTTCGTGGTGCCAGCTGCCATGCTGGCGGTCGATCATGTGCAGGTCGATATAGTCCCAGAACTGTTGATACCAGACTTCGTACTCATGCTCTTCGGTGCGTTGCAGTAACGCCGCCGCCGCAGCAGACGCTTCGGCCAGGGTCCAGTGCAGGCGCTCGCGCACCACGGGCCGGTTGTTCCAGTCCAGGGTGTAGACGATTCCGCTGTTGCCATCGACATTCCAGCCATGCTGGCACGCGCTGCGAAACAGTTGCCGGGCGTCTTCCAGCAGCCACTCGGGTGCCGGCAGGCCTCGTTGTTTACGCGCAGCTTCAAGGTGCAGCAACAGGCGGGACCATTCAAAGGCGTGGCCCGGGGTTTTGCCAAACGGGCGAAAACCGTCTGCCGGGTTGTCCTGGTTGTAGTCGGGCAAAGGCTGCCACTGGGCATCGAAATGCTCGATGGGCAGGTAGTGCGATTGTGCGGCGTGCTGGTGAATCACTCGTTCGGCGATGCGCAGGGCGCGGTTGAGCCACAGGTCCTGGTCGAGTACATCGGCCAGGGCCAGAAAGGCTTCAGTGCCATGCATGTTGCTGTTGGCTCCGCGATAGGCCTCGCAGTCACTCCAGTCACAGGCAAAACTTTCCAGCAGGGCGCCTTCAGGCTCCGACCAGAAGTGCTCATCGAGGATTTGCACCGCATCACGCAGCAATTGATCGGCGCCACCACGCCCGGCAACGACTGCGGAACTGGCGGCGAGGGCCACGAAGGCATGCAGATAGGCTTCTTTGCGGGTATTGCCGTCCTGCCCGTGGGCGCTGGCAAACCAGCCACCGTGTTTGGCATCACGCAAGGGGCCGGCCAGTGCCGCCAGGCCGTGGTCGATCAGCGGGGTGCAGCCCGGCAAGCCCTGGATTTGGGCTAGCGCAAAGCTGTGCACCATGCGCGCCGTGGTGACGGTGTTCGCCGGCGCATCGTCCGCACGACAGCCAAAACAGTCCAGCTGGGCGAACCCGTCGGGCACGCGGGCGGCCTTGGCAAAGTCGACCAGCGCCTGGCCCTGATCCTGCAGCCACTGCTGATGGGGTACGGATGTGAGCCAGCTGTCGCTGGTGCGGGTGAGATCGGTCATGGGCCACCTGTGGTGTTCTTGTAGTTATTCAACGTTCGCAGCCTAAGGGATTGCTCTTGAAGTGAATAGCTGAAAGGTTTCATCCTCCGGCCGCTCAGGCATTCAGATGGACCACCTGCGGAGTGCGGGTCATGAGTACCTGGCCGCCGCGCACCGACAGCAGCGGCTTGGCCTGCAGGCGTACGGCTTCAAAATCGCTGGTGGCCTCCAGCACCACCAGACTGGCCGGGCGACCCACGGCCAGGCCGTAGCCATCCCCCAGATTCAGGGTACGGGCGCTGTTATCGGTAACCAGGTCAAGGCAGCGCTGCAGGTCTTCAAACCCCAGCATGTGGCAGATGTGCAGCCCGGCATCCAGCACCCGCAAAATGGCGCCATTACCCAGCGGGTACCAGGGGTCCATGATGGAATCCTGGCCGAAGCAGACATTCATCCCGGCGCGATCCAGTTCGGCTACGCGGGTCACGCCCCGGCGCTTGGGAAAGCTGTCGAAGCGCCCTTGCAGGTGAATGCTTTCGGTGGGGCACGAGACAAAATTGATCCCCGACTGCTTGAGCAACCGGAACAGTTTCGAGCAATAGGCGTTGTCGTAGGAGCCCATGGCGGTGGTGTGGCTGGCGGTCACCCGGCTGCCCATGCCGCGTACCCTGGCCTGTTCGGCCAGGACCTCGAGAAAGCGTGAATGGGGGTCGTCGGTTTCATCGCAATGCACATCCACCAGGCAACCGTGCCGCTCGGCCAGGTCCATCAGGAAGTGGATCGAGCTGACGCCCTGTTCGCGGGTGTTTTCAAAATGCGGAATGCCGCCCACCACGTCTGCACCCATGGCCACGGCACGCTCCATCAGGGCCCGGCCATCGGCATAGGACTCGATGCCTTCCTGGGGGAAGGCCACGATTTGCAAATCGATCAGGTGGCGGGCTTCTTCGCGCACTTGCAGCATGGCTTGCAGGGCAACCAGCGACGGGTCGGTTACGTCGATGTGGGTGCGCACATGTTGAATGCCGTGCTCGGCCAGCATGCGCAGGGTGGCATGGGCCCGCTGTTTGGTGTCTTCAACGGTGATGGTCTGCTTGCGCTGGCTCCAGCGCTCGATGCCTTCAAACAGGGTGCCGCTCATGTTCCACTCGGGTTGCCCGGCGGTCAGGGTTGCGTCCAGGTGAATATGGGGTTCGACCAGCGGCGGGATCACCAGCCGGCCCTGGGCGTCCAGGTCCCGTGCGCCCGGGGGCAGGCTTGCGGTTTGTGGGGTGATTGCGGTGAATACCCGGTTTTCCCAGCTCAGGGTGTGCAGGCCATCCACGTGACGCAGTCGGGCATTGATCAGGTTCATGGTTGATCCTTGTGGGGAAGGCTCACGGCGTCCTGAGAAAATGTAGCTCAATGTTGCCAACCGCGGCAGGGGGGCGCTTAAATCTCCGGTACCCAGCTTTGTGACCAGTCGCTGTCCTGTTTGACCATGTCGCGCAGCAACTCGATGGCGTGTTGCAGGGCCGCGCTGTCGCGCTCGCGGGAATACACCAGATAGGTCGGGTAGCTGAATTCGGGGGCTTTGGGCACCCGCTCCAGTACGCCGCTGTCCAGGTAACTCTGCACCACGCGTGTACGGAAGTAGCCGCTGCCACCGTTTTGCAGGATGTAATGCAAGGCCACCGGCCCCAGGTTGAAGCTGATGGCGGCCCGTGCCTTGTCGGGGAGGGCGGCGTCATGCTGACGGCGAAAGTCGTCGCCCCAGTCGACGTAGACATAGGGGTCGGACAGGTCGGGGCGGCGAATCCGGATCAGTTTTTCTTCCAGCAATTGCTCGACCTGCACGCCGGGCCAATAGGCTGGCTGATAGACCAGCGCGGCGTCCAGCAGGCCCATTTCGAGCTGGCGCAACAACCATTCGCAATCGCGTATCTGCACCCGCAGGGCATGGGTGGTGAGGTGCTGGCGCAGGGCCTTGGCCCAACTGAGGATCAGCGGGTTGCACAGGCTGACTTCGCCACCGATGTGCAACATCTGATGCAACCCTTCGGGGCGTGGCAGATCGCGGCGGGCGGCCTCCCAGGTTTGCAGCAGTTGATTGGCGTACACCACAAAAGCTTCGCCCTCGGGTGTCAGCCGTGCCCCGGCGCGGTTGCGGATAAACAGGGTCACACCCAGCAGGCTTTCGAGTTTTTGCAGCCGCGCGGTGACGGCCGTCTGGGTGATGTGCAGTTTTTCGGCGGCGCCAGCAAGGCTGGCGTAGCGAACGATTTCAAGGAAGGTGCGGGCCAGGTCGAGGTCCATAAACGCGCCAGTGTGCAGGGGGCGGTCAGTGTAAGGGCTTGCGCAGGGTCTGCCCAGAACCTGCGCGAGCCCTGGGGCCTAGAAGGTGTACTTGGTGGTGAGCATCAAACTGCGGGGCTCGCCGTAGTAAGTGGTGTTGAAGTTGCCCAGGCCCGACAGGTATTTTTTGTCGAATACGTTGTTGGCGTTGAGGTTGAACGTCAGGTGTTCGTTGTATTCGTAGCGGGTCATCAGGTTGACCAGCGCGTAGCTTTGTTGCTCGATGATGTCGTAGTCGCCTTTGGCATCGTTGTAGATCTTGCCGTAGAACGGGCTTTGCCAGTTCACGCCACCACCCACGGTCACTTTGTTCATCACGCCCGGCAGGCGATAGGTGGTGAACACCCGAGCCACGTTTTCCGGTTTGGTGGTTTCAAGCGGGTAGCCATACACGCGCTCGCCATCGTCGGACCTTGTTTTGGCGTAGGTATAACCGGCCATCAGGTTCCAGTCCGGCATCAGCTCACCGGCCAGTTCCAGTTCGATACCGTTGGTGGTTGCCCCGTCGAGGGACTCGTAGATGCCCAGGTTGGTGTTTGGGTTGGTGCCTGTTTGTATCGGCACATTTTTTTGCTCAGTCCGGAACACGGCCGCACTGGCGTTCAAGCGGCCATCGAAGTACTCACCTTTCAGGCCGATTTCGTAGCTGTTGCCTTCGGTAGGCGGCAGGGTGGTCCCGGAACTGCTCTGCTCGATGACGGGTTTGTAGATCGATGTATAGCTGCCGTAGACCGAGTAAGTGTCGTTGATGTCATACACCACCCCGGCGTAGGGCGTGACTTTGCCGTGTTGTTTGGAAGTCGTTTTGTTGTCCTGGAAAGTGCTGGTCTGTTGGTAGTACGTGTAGGTGCTGTTGTACTGGAAGTCGCTCAGGCGGCTGCCGAGGATGATCGACCAGTCGTCTGCCGGCTTGAAACGCGCGGCGATGTACGCGCTGTTCTGGTTCTGGTTGGTTTCGTACTTGCCGTTTTTCGGGAAGTCAGGCTGCGGGTATTTGCCGTTCCAGTCAAAGATGCTGCTGTTCAGCTCGCGGTACTCGCTGCCGTCAAAGGTCGCGCCGGTTTGCCGGGACGACTGTGAAGTTGCGCCCACCACCAGCTCATGTTCGCGGCCGAACAGGGTAAACGGTCCGGTCGCGTTGAGGTCGAAGGTGTTTTGTACGCGATGGCCTTCCCACTTGCCCCAGTAGAAAAACATGCCGTCACCGGTGACCGGGTCCGGCCTGCCCCCGCTGGCCGAGCCGAGCAGGGTGTCGTGGTCGTTGGTTTGCTGGGTCAGGGTGCCTTTGACTTTCCAGTCGTTGGCAAAACGGTGTTCCAGGGCGGCGAACGTCGTCTGCGCCTGGACATCGCGACGGCTCCAGTCAGTGGCCGGGTTGAACGAGCGGCTGAAGTCGGTCTTGGTGTAGTTGGAGAAGTAGTACGGGTTACCGGTCCAGTTCGCGCCGCGCGGCTTGATGTTCTGGTAGTCCATGCCGAAGGTGAACAGGGTGTCCGGTGTCAGGTCTGCCTCGATGATGCCGTAGAACACATCATTCTTTTTCGAAGCGTGATCGCGGTACGAATCGGCATCCTGATACACGCCTACAAAGCGGCCGCGCACGCTGCCATCGTCATTCAGGGGGCCGGAAATATCGCCTTCGGTGCGGTAGTTGTCCCACGAGCCTGCGCTGGCAGTGACCGAAGCCTTGAATTCGCGGGTCGGCTTTTTACGGATCAGGTTGACCGTGGCCGAAGGTTCGCCCGAACCGGACAGCAGGCCCGTGGCGCCCTTGACGATATCTACGCGGTCATACAGGGCCATGTCGACCTTGGTTGCGCCCTCGTCGAAAACCCCGTCATACAAGGTATTGACGCCGTCGTACTGAAAGTTGGTGATGGCATAGCCACGGGCCGAGTATTCCATGCGCTCGCTGTCGTAGGCCTGGGTGGAAACGCCCGGTGCGTTGCGCAGCACATCACCGATGCTTTGGGCCGCCTGGTCGTCCATTTGCTGACGGGTGATCACGGTCACGGTTTGCGGGGTTTCGCGGATCGACAGTGGCAGTTTGGTCGAGCTGTTGCTGGCGCCAGTGGTGTAGGAATGTGTGTCTTCGGTGGTCAGCGAAGTGCCCATCCCTTGGCCGGAGATATTGGTCGCTCCCAGCTCCAGACCCTTGCCTTGGGGGGCGCTCAAAATCACCGTATCGCCATTGAGCTGATACGAAATGCCGCTGCCTTGCAGCAGTGACTCCAGCGCCTGGACCGGCTCCAGGGACCCGGACACGGAACGCGACTTGATGCCTTGAACCTGATCCGGGCTATACAGGATCTGCAGGTTGGCTTGCTTGCCCAGTTCATTCAATGCACTGGCCAGCGATTGGGCCGGAATATTCAAGGCCACAGCAGCCGCCTGGGCCATGGTTGAACCCAGCAGGACCGAGGTCACAAAGGCGCTGGTCAACAGGGCGCGGCGAACAGTATGACGCTGGGTGGCGATCGAAAGAGGGGTCCGGTTCAAGTTGGGTCGTTGCATTGCGTGCCTAGGCTCCGAGAAGGGAATTTCTTGTTTGTTAATAGGAATAGTTATTAGACGCAGCGCGATTGAGAAACCAGAAACAAGTTTCTGAATGAGTTGGTTTTATTTTTCTGACGTGTGCCTAAGCCCTTGTGGGAGCGAGCCTGCTCGCGATGCAGACGGCTCGCTTTCCCTGAAATACCGCGCTGATGCAATCGCGAGCAGGCTCGCTCCCACAGGAGTGGGATTGTTGTTCTGCTGGTGGGACGATTAGTGTCAAAAATGCTATCTAGTCTTATGGGTGGATCGAATCTAAGCTTGTCACCATGATTTACAGGAGGTGCAACATGAAAAAGATTCTTGGTGTTTACACAGCTCCCCGTCCCCATTGGGTAGGCGATGGCTTTCCGGTTCGCACGTTGTTTTCCTACGACAGCATGGGCAAACACATCAGCCCGTTCCTGTTGCTCGATTACGCCGGGCCAGCCGAGTTCTCGCCTACGACACAGCGTCGGGGCGTAGGTCAGCACCCGCATCGCGGTTTTGAAACAGTGACCATCGTCTACAAGGGCGAAGTCGAGCACCGCGATTCCACCGGCAACGGCGGGGTGATCGGGCCTGGTGATGTGCAGTGGATGACCGCTGCGTCGGGGATCCTGCACGAGGAGTTCCACTCCGAAGCGTTTGCCCGCAGTGGCGGCCCGCTGGAGATGGTTCAGTTGTGGGTCAACCTGCCGGCCAAGGACAAAATGTCCGCGCCGGGTTATCAGGGCATTGTGGATCAGGAGATTCCTGATCTGGCGCTAAAGGACGATGCCGGACGTTTGCGTCTGATTGCCGGTGAGTTCGAAGGCAAACGCGGCCCGGCCCATACCTTTACGCCGATTGATGTGTGGGACATCCGCTTGAATGCGGGCAAGTCGACTACGCTCGACCTGCACCCGGGCCGCAACACTGCGCTGGTGGTGCTGCATGGTGCAGTCGAGGTCAACGGGCAGGAAATGGTGCGAGAAGGGCAGCTGGCGCTGTTCGAACGTGACGGTTCCCAGGTCCGGCTTGAGGCCAATAACGATGCAGTGCTGCTGATCCTCAGTGGCGAGCCTATCGACGAACCGATCGTGGGGCATGGCCCGTTTGTGATGAACACGGACGCTGAAATCCAGCAGGCATTTGTGGATTTCCAGTCGGGCAAATTTGGCCGGATGCCCGCGTAATAACGTCACTGATACTGCAAAAAACCGCAGTTCCAGGCCATGCAGGGTCATGGCCTGGCTTTTATCTTCTTCCAGAGAGGTAAACCCCGTGACAACTTCTTACAAGCGTTTGGACAAGGACAATGCCGCCGTTTTGCTGGTGGATCACCAGGCTGGATTGCTGTCGCTGGTGCGGGATATTGAGCCGGACAAGTTCAAGAACAACGTGTTGGCGCTGGCTGATCTGGCCAAGTACTTCAAGTTGCCGACCATTTTGACTACCAGTTTCGAGACCGGCCCCAATGGCCCGCTGGTGCCCGAGCTCAAGGCCCTGTTCCCGGAGGCGCCTTATATCGCACGCCCGGGGCAGATCAATGCATGGGACAACGAAGATTTTGTAAAGGCGGTCAAGGCGACTGGCAAGAAGCAGTTGATTATTGCCGGGGTCGTGACCGAGGTGTGTGTAGCCTTCCCGGCGCTGTCTGCACTGGCTGAAGGCTATGAGGTGTTCGTGGTGACGGATGCGTCCGGAACGTTCAATGAAATCACCCGCCATTCAGCATGGGATCGCATGTCGTCTTCGGGAGCTCAGTTGATGACCTGGTTCGGCCTGGCCTGTGAGCTGCACCGCGACTGGCGCAATGACATTGAAGGTCTGGGTGCGCTGTTCTCCAACCATATCCCGGATTACCGCAATCTGATCACCAGCTACTCCACCTTGACGGCTGGCAAGTAGGGGGCCTGTGGCCGCTGCCAGCGCAGCGACCATGGTTAAACGCCCTTCGGCCCTTGCCGCAACCTGTTGCTACAGAGGTTGTGGCTTTCAAACCCGTTCGAAAATCACCGCAATGCCCTGGCCGCCGCCAATGCACATGGTCGCCAGGGCATAGCGGCCCTTTATCCGGTGCAGTTCGTGGATGGCCTTGGTGGCGATGATCGCGCCAGTGGCGCCTACCGGGTGGCCCAGGGCTATCCCGGAGCCATTGGGGTTGACCTTGGCCGGGTCCATGTCCAGTTCCTGCATCACGGCGCAGGCCTGGGCGGCGAAGGCGATATTGGCTTCGATCACATCCATGTCCCCGATCTTCAGTCCCGCGCGTTTGAGCGCTAGCCTGGTCGCCGGAATCGGTCCCAGGCCCATCAGCTCGGGTTCAACCCCGGCATGGGCGTAGGCCACCAGACGGGCCATCGGCGCCAGATTGCCCGCCTGTACCGCAGCGCCACTGGCCAATACCAGTGCCGCGGCACCGTCATTGAGCCCCGAGGCATTGCCCGCAGTCACGCTGCCGTCTTTCTTGAAGGCGGGTTTCATCAGCGCCAGCTGCTCCAGGGTGGTGGCCCTTGGGTGTTCGTCCTGGCTGAACAGCACGCTGCCTTTGCGGCTGCGAACTTCGACGGTAGCGATCTGGCTGTCGAAATAACCCTGGGCGATGGCCCGGGCGGCGCGCGTCTGATCTTCAAACGCCAGGGCGTCCTGGGCCTGGCGGCTGATGCTGTTGCGTTGGGCGATGTTCTCGGCGGTGATGCCCATATGAATGCCGTGGAACGGGTCATGCAGAATGCCCAGCATGTAATCGAGCATCTGCGTATCACCCATGCGCGCACCCCAGCGGGCGGCAGGCAGCAGGTACGGGCCACGACTCATGGCTTCGGCCCCGGCACCAATGGCGAACTCGGCGTCGCCGAGCATCAGGGTGTGGGCGGCTGAAATAATCGCCTGCAAACCGGAGCCGCACAGGCGATTGACGTTGTAGGCCGGTGTTTCCTTGGGTATCCCGGCATTGATCGCGGCGACTCGCGCCAAATAGGCATCCTGGGGTTCGGTCGGGATCACGTTGCCCATCACCACATGCCCGATGCGCCCGGGTTCGACCTGGCTATTGAGCAGCGCGGCCTTTACCGCAGTGGTGGCCAACTCGCCCAGAGGTACGTCCTTGAGGGCGCCACCAAAGGTGCCGATGGCCGTGCGCTGGGCGCTGAGGATGAAAATTTCAGGAGCTTGCATGGCGGGTCCTTTTTGTTTTATGGGGCCAAATGAGCTGGATTATTTCACTGTGCCACGGGGGCAGAGTCGTCCGTTTGAGGGGCGAGTGCGTCGACCTGGCCATCCAGAAGTGTCATGAAGGCATGGGCAGCATTGGACAGGGTTCGTTCGGTGTGCACGATGTAGCCCAGCTGGCGTGTCAGCTGGATGCCTGGCAGGGCAATCGATGCCACTTGCTCATCGAGCATGGTGCGCGGCAGTACGCTCCAGGCCAGACCGATGGAGACCATCATTTTGATGGTCTCCAGGTAGTTGGTGCTCATGGCGATATTGGGCGTCAGGCCCTGGGCTTCAAACAGGCGATGGACGATATGGTGGGTAAAGGTATTGCCCCCGGGGAATACCGCCGGGTGGCGCGCAATGTCAGCCATGCTGACCGCCTTTTGCCGGGTCAGGCTGTGCTCCGGGGCCACCACGAAATCCAGCGGGTCATCCCATACCGGCACGGCACGAATCAGCGAATGGGGTTCCGGTGCGAGGGTGATCACCGCCAGTTCGGCACGGCCATGGAGAATTTCGTCGTAGGCCACTTCTGAATCCAGAAACTGGATATCCAGCGCGACCTTGGGGTAGGTGCGGGTGAACTCGCGCAGCAGGGGGGGCAAGCGGTGCAGGCCGATATGATGGCTGGTGGCCAGGGTCAGGCGTCCGCTGACCTCGCCATTCAGGTTATTCAGCGCCCGCCGGGTGTCATCCAGCACGTTGAGAATCTGATACGCCCGCGGCAGCAGGGCCCGGCCCGCCTCGGTCAGGCTGACCTCACGGCCCAGGCGATCGAACAACCTGAGTTTCAACTGCTGCTCGATGCTGGCGATGCGTTTGCTGATGGCGGGCTGGGTCAAAAACAGCCGTTCGGCGGCCCCGGAGAAACTTCCGGTTTCAGCAATGGCAATGAAGGCATTGAGATTCGCGAGATCCATCTATTCGAATTCCTGTTGGTTATCCAAAGCATGAAAATTATGAATTTGAGTTATTAACTGTAACGCCATAGGATCGACCTCACAAGCCAAGTGGTTATTGGCACAGAAAAGTAGCTGATGAGGAAACCGTCTGATGGCCGGCAAAACGCTCTACGACAAGCTCTGGGATTCGCATTTGGTCAAGCAGCGCGACGATGGCTCGGCGCTGATCTATATCGACCGTCATATCATTCACGAAGTGACGTCGCCGCAAGCCTTTGAAGGCCTGCGTCTGGCCGGGCGCAAGCCTTGGCGCATCGATGCCAACATCGCGACCCCGGACCACAACGTACCGACCACGCCGGAGCGCAAGGGCGGGATTGAAGCGATTGCCGACCAGGTTTCCCGTCTGCAGGTGCAAACCCTCGACGACAACTGCGACGAGTACGGCATCACCGAGTTCAAGATGAACGATATCCGCCAGGGCATCGTTCACGTGATCGGTCCGGAGCAGGGCGCAACCTTGCCGGGCATGACCGTGGTCTGCGGCGACTCGCACACCTCGACCCACGGCGCATTCGGTGCGTTGGCTCACGGTATCGGCACTTCCGAGGTTGAGCATGTGCTCGCCACTCAGTGCCTCGTTGCCAAGAAAATGAAGAACATGCTGGTGTCGGTTGAGGGGCAATTGCCGTTCGGCGTGACCGCCAAGGACATCGTGCTGGCAGTGATCGGCAAGATCGGCACCGCGGGCGGCAATGGCCATGCCATCGAGTTCGCCGGCAGCGCCATTCGCGACCTGTCGGTTGAAGGCCGCATGACCATCTGCAACATGTCCATCGAAGCCGGCGCTCGCGTAGGTTTGGTGGCCGCCGATCAGAAGACGGTTGAATACGTCAAGGGTCGTCCCTTTTCGCCAAAAGGCGTCGAATGGGACCTGGCGGTAGAGGCCTGGAAAGATCTGGTTTCCGATGCCGATGCGCATTTCGACACCGTGGTTGAACTGGACGCTACCCGGATCAAGCCGCAAGTCAGCTGGGGCACTTCGCCCGAGATGGTGCTGGCGGTTGATCAGAACGTGCCGGACCCGGCGCAGGAAGCCGATCTGGTCAAGCGCGGCTCAATCGAGCGTGCATTGAAGTACATGGGTTTGACCGCCAATCAGGCGATCACTGATATCCAGCTGGACCGAGTGTTTATTGGCTCGTGCACCAACTCGCGGATCGAAGACCTGCGCGCTGCGGCGGTGATTGCCAAGGGTCGCAAAGTGGCCTCCACCATCAAGCAGGCGATTGTGGTGCCGGGTTCGGGCCTGGTGAAAGCCCAGGCCGAGGCGGAAGGGCTGGACAAGATTTTCCTGGAAGCCGGTTTTGAATGGCGCGAGCCGGGTTGCTCGATGTGTTTGGCGATGAACCCGGACCGTCTGGAGTCGGGCGAGCATTGCGCCTCGACCTCCAACCGCAACTTCGAAGGCCGTCAGGGTGCCGGTGGCCGTACCCACCTGGTGAGCCCGGCCATGGCCGCCGCCGCCGCTGTAAACGGTCGTTTTATCGACGTCCGCGAATTGATCTAAGGAGCGCAGCATGAAAGCTTTTACTCAGCACACCGGGCTTGTCGCACCTCTGGATCGAGCCAACGTCGACACCGACCAGATCATTCCCAAGCAGTTCTTGAAGTCGATCAAACGTACCGGCTTTGGCCCGAACCTGTTTGACGAATGGCGCTACCTGGATGTGGGGCAGCCGTACCAGGACAACTCCACGCGCCCGCTGAACAAGGACTTTGTGCTCAATGCCGAGCGCTATCAGGGCGCCAGCGTATTGCTGGCCCGTGAAAACTTCGGTTGCGGCTCCAGCCGTGAGCACGCGCCCTGGGCGCTGGAAGAGTACGGTTTTCGCAGCATCATCGCGCCGAGCTATGCCGACATCTTCTTCAATAACAGCTTTAAAAACGGCTTGTTGCCGATCATTTTGAGCGACGCCGAAGTGGATGAGCTGTTTGCCCAGGTCGAAGCCGAGCCGGGTTACCAGCTCACCGTCGACCTTGAAGCACAAACCGTGACCCGCCCGGATGGCAAGGTGTTGAGTTTCGAGATAGACGCGTTCCGCAAGCACTGCCTGCTCAACGGTCTGGACGATATCGGCCTGACCCTGCAGGACGGCGATGCGATTGCCGTGTTCGAAAGCAAGCACCGCGCGAGCCAGCCCTGGTTGTTTCGCGACGCTTGATTGAGAGCGGCCGTTCTGACCTCATCGCGGGCAAGCCCGGCTTCCGCATTTGCAATGCGATCCCCTGTGGGAGCCGGGCTTGCCCGCGGGACGGCAGCCTGGGTAACACCTATTTTGAGCATTAAAAGGAAGCCAGCATGACCAGCACCGCTCAGCACAGTCAGGTTGTACAAAAACAGTTCGGCGAACAGGCTTCGGCCTATCTGAGCAGCACCGTGCATGCCCAGGGCACAGAGTTCGGGCTGCTGAAGGCCGAGCTGGCCGGCAAGTCCGGGGCGCGGGTGCTGGATCTGGGCTGTGGCGCGGGTCATGTGAGTTTTCATGTGGCGGCACTGGTCAAGGACGTGGTGGCCTACGATCTTTCGCAGCAAATGCTCGATGTCGTAAGCGCTGCCGCGACCGATCGGGAGCTGGGCAATATCAGCACCGTGTGCGGCGCGGCCGAGCGTCTGCCGTTTGCCGATGGTGAATTCGACTACGTGCTCAGCCGCTATTCGGCGCACCACTGGAGCGACCTCGGCCTGGCTCTGCGTGAAGTGCGCCGGGTGCTCAAACCGGGTGGCGTGGCAGCCTTTATCGATGTGATTTCTCCCGGCAGCCCGCTGTTCGACACCTATCTGCAAAGTGTCGAGGTGCTGCGCGACACCAGTCATGTACGCGATTATTCGACAGCCGAGTGGCTGCGCCAGATCAGTGAAGCCGGTTTGCATACGCGAAGCACACAGCGTCAGCGTTTGCGATTAGAGTTCAGCTCCTGGATCGAGCGCATGCGTACGCCGCAGGTCATGAGCGCGGCGATTACCCGGTTGCAGCAGTCGATGGGCGCCGAAGTTCGCGAATATTTCGAAATTGAAGCCGATGGCTCGTTCAGTACCGATGTGCTGGTGCTTTGGGCTGAGAAGTAACCCTAAACATTTCAGGATGCGCCCCCGGGGGCATCGACAGACAAGAAAGAGGAACCCATGAGCAAGCAGATTCTGATTCTCCCTGGCGACGGTATCGGTCCGGAAATCATGGCCGAAGCGGTCAAGGTGCTGGCGTTGGCCAACGACAAGTTCAATCTGAACTTTGAACTGACCCATGACGTGATCGGCGGCGCCGCCATCGACAAGCATGGCGTGCCGCTGGCTGATGAAACCCTTGAGCGCGCCCGTGTGGCCGACGCTGTGCTGCTGGGCGCCGTGGGTGGCCCTAAATGGGACAAGATCGACCGCGATATCCGTCCTGAGCGCGGCCTGCTGAAAATCCGTGCGCAACTGGGGCTGTTCGGCAACCTGCGCCCTGCGATCCTTTATCCGCAACTGGCCGATGCATCCAGCCTCAAGCCTGAAATCGTCGCAGGTCTGGATATCCTGATCGTTCGCGAACTGACTGGCGGCATCTACTTCGGCGCCCCGCGTGGCACCCGCGAACTGGAAAACGGTGAGCGTCAGGCCTACGACACGCTGCCGTACAGCGAAAGCGAAATCCGTCGTATCGCCCGCGTGGGTTTCGACATGGCCCGAGTCCGCGGCAAAAAACTGTGCTCGGTCGACAAGGCCAACGTGCTGGCTTCCAGCCAACTGTGGCGTGAAGTGGTCGAGCAAGTGGCCAAGGACTACCCGGACGTTGAACTGAGCCACATGTACGTCGACAACGCCGCCATGCAACTGGTGCGAGCGCCCAAGCAATTTGACGTGATCGTGACCGAGAACATGTTCGGCGACATCCTGTCCGATCAGGCTTCGATGCTCACGGGATCGATTGGCATGCTGCCGTCGGCGTCCCTGGACACCAACAACAAGGGCATGTACGAGCCTTGCCACGGTTCGGCGCCGGACATCGCGGGGCAGGGCATTGCCAACCCGCTGGCGACCATTCTGTCGGTATCGATGATGCTGCGTTACAGCTTCAATCAGGCCGGCGCCGCTGACGCCATCGAGCAGGCGGTGAGCCTGGTTCTGGATCAGGGTTTGCGTACCGGTGACATCTGGTCGGCGGGTTGCACCAGGGTCGGAACACAGGAAATGGGCGATGCAGTAGTCGCCGCGCTACAGAATCTGTAATCTCTCTGGCCCGTTACTTCCTGTTGGTGGAAGTAACGACCCCACTTTTTGTTAAAGGTGTCGTTGTGATGAAGCGTGTAGGTCTGGTCGGTTGGCGCGGTATGGTTGGTTCCGTGCTCATGCAGCGGATGCTGGAAGAGCAGGATTTCGATCTTATCGAGCCAGTGTTTTTCACTACCTCCAATGTCGGTGGACAAGGTCCGTCCGTGGGCAAGGATATTGCCCCGCTCAAGGATGCTTACAACATTGAAGAGTTAAAAACCCTCGATGTGATCCTGACCTGCCAGGGCGGCGACTACACCACCGAGGTGTTCCCCAAGCTGCGCGAGGCGGGCTGGCAAGGTTACTGGATCGATGCGGCGTCGAGCCTGCGGATGCAGGATGACGCGGTTATCGTTCTGGACCCGGTCAACCGTCGCGTGATTGACCAGCAGCTGGATGCGGGCACCAAGAACTACATCGGCGGCAACTGCACCGTCAGCCTGATGCTGATGGGCCTGGGTGGCCTGTTTGAAGCGGGTCTGGTTGAGTGGATGAGTGCCATGACCTACCAGGCGGCTTCGGGCGCCGGTGCGCAGAACATGCGTGAGCTGATCAAGCAAATGGGCGCGACCCATGCTGCTGTTGCGGATCAACTGGCCGACCCGGCCAGCGCCATCCTCGACATTGATCGTCGTGTTGCCGAAGCCATGCGCAGCGATGCCTACCCGACCGAGAACTTCGGCGTGCCACTGGCCGGCAGCCTGATCCCGTGGATCGACAAAGAGCTGCCGAACGGTCAAAGCCGCGAAGAGTGGAAGGCCCAGGCCGAAACCAACAAGATCCTGGGTCGCTTCAAGAACCCGGTTCCTGTAGACGGTATCTGCGTGCGTATCGGTGCGATGCGCTGCCACAGCCAGGCATTGACCATCAAGCTGAACAAAGATGTGCCGATTGCCGATATCGAAGACCTGATCAGCCAGCACAACCCTTGGGTCAAGCTGGTGCCGAATCAGCGTGAAGCCAGCATTCAAGAGCTGAGCCCGACCAGGGTGACAGGCACCCTGAATGTGCCGGTTGGCCGTTTGCGCAAGCTGAACATGGGTTCTCAGTTCCTTGGTGCGTTCACCGTGGGCGACCAGTTGTTGTGGGGCGCGGCCGAGCCGTTGCGCCGCATGCTGCGGATCTTGCTGGAGCGTTAATTCGCCCCTGGCAACCCCGGGCCCGCCTCTCGCCAGAGAGGCGGGCTTTTTGTTGGGCGCGTTTTACACATACCGCAAAACCTGTGGGCTCCGGGCTTGCCCGCGATGGGGCCGTCAGTGGCAGCACTGCAACCGGCGCACTATCAAAGAGGCCGGGCGCGTTGCCTACCGGGGTTGCGCCCGGTACAGTGCCGCTCCCCACGTTTCGCCTGAGGTAGACACATGAGCCAGTCCTTTGATATCGCCGTCGTTGGCGCCACCGGCACTGTCGGCGAAACCATCGTACAGATCCTGGAAGAGCGTGATTTCCCGATAGCGGACTTGCACTTGCTGGCCAGCAGCGAGTCAGTCGGGCATTCGGTGCCTTTTCGAGGCAAAAACGTAAGAGTGCGTGAAGTCGACGAGTTCGATTTCAGCAAGGTACAGCTTGCATTCTTTGCTGCTGGTCCCGCCGTTACCCTGAGCTTTGCCGCCAAGGCTCACGCCGCCGGTTGCATGATCGTGGACTTGTCCGGTGCCTTGCCTTCGGCCCAGGCGCCGCAGGTGGTGCCGGAGGCCAATGCACAGGCATTGACCGGTTTGCCGCAGCCGGTGCAGGTCAGCAGCCCAAGCCCTTCGGCGACAGCCCTCGCGGTGGCTCTGGCCCCCTTGCGCGGTTTGCTCCAGATCGAGCAGCTCAATGTGACCGCGTGCCTGGCGGTTTCTACCCAGGGGCGTGAAGCGGTTGCCGAGCTGGCACGCCAAACCACGGCACTGCTGAATCTGCACCCGCTGGAAACCAGCTTTTTTGATCGTCAGGTGGCGTTCAACCTGTTGGCCCAGGTCGGCAAGCCGGACGCCCAGGGGCATGTGCCGCTGGAAAAACGCCTGGTGACCGAACTGCGCGAAGTGCTGGGCATGCCCGCGCTGAAAATGTCGGTCACTTGCATTCAAGTGCCGGTGTTTTTTGGCGATAGCTTCAGTGTGTCGCTGCAGTTGGCCGGGCCGGTGGATCTGAAGGCGGTCAATGCCGCACTTGAGGCGGGGGACTGCATCGAATTTGTTGAAGATGGCGACTATCCTACAGCTGTAGGGGATGCAGTCGGGCAAGACGTGGTGTACGTCGGACGCGTGCGCCATGGTGTGGACGACACATCGCAGCTCAACCTGTGGCTGACTTCGGACAACGTGCGCAAGGGCGCTGCGCTGAACGCCGTGCAGTTGGCTGAGTTGTTGATAAAAGGCCTGCTGTAAAAGATACTTGGCGCCAATTTGTAGCAGGTTGTCACAGAGGACCAGCGGCGGTCGTCGCAGTTAAGCTGCTGTCAGGGCTTGCAGGTGTAACGGGGCAGTGTGCCGGGCGGCGAAAGCCCCGGGCCCTGCCTTCATGCAGCAGCTATACAGGTCTCGTGGGACGAGGTCTGTACCAATAAGGAAGAGGCTATGGTTCAGGTTCGCAAATTAGTGTTAGCAATCGCCGCCGCTTCGGCGCTGTCATCCGGTATGGCACAGGCGCTTGGGCTCGGGGAGCTGACCCTCAAGTCGACCCTGAATCAGCCGTTGCTGGCCGAAATCGAGTTGCTGGACGTCAAGGATCTGACGGCCGCGCAAGTGGTGCCGAGCCTGGCCCCGGCCCAGGACTTCAGCAACGAAGGCGTGCCACGGCCGGCCTTTCTGGAGGATCTGCGCTTTACTCCGGTGATTAACGCCGACGGCAAGAGCGTGCTGCGCGTGACCTCCAGCCAGCCGCTGTCCGAGCCTTTCGTAAAATTCCTGGTGCAGGTGATGTGGCCAAACGGCCGCTTGCTGCGCGACTACAGTGTCCTGCTCGACCCTGCAAAGTTCTCGCCCCAGACCGCAGCCGCAGCTGCTACATCGGCACCTGCCGAGCCTGGGCAATACACCACCACGGCCCGCGACACCCTTTGGGAAATCGCCGCCAAGGCGCGCAATGGTGGCTCGGTCCAGCAGACCATGCTGGCGATTCAGGCCCTGAACCCTGATGCCTTTATCAACGGCAATATCAATCGTCTCAAAACCGGCCAGGTGCTGCGCCTGCCGGATGCCACGCAAAGCGTGCAGTTGGCTCAGGCCAAGGCCATCAACGAAGTTGCTTCGCAAAATGCTGACTGGCGTAACGGTCGTCGCACTGTGCCGCTGGCCCAGCAACTGGATGCAACCGGTCGCCAGCCAGCGCGGCCCCCGGTTGCCAAAACGCCGACCCGGGACGGTCTGAGTCTGGTGTCGGGGCAGGCGGGCAAAGCAGCGGGCAAGGGCGCTGCGGGGGATGCCAGTCAGGTCAATGACAAACTGGCGGTGGCCCAGGAAGGGCTGGACAGCAGCCGCCGTGAAAACGCCGAACTGCAAAGCCGCATGCAAGACTTGCAAAGCCAGCTGGACAAACTGCAACGCCTGATTGATTTGAAAAACAATCAACTGGCCAGGCTTGAGGCTGGCAGCGAGGCGCCTGTGGACCCGGCAGTTGCCATAGCGGCCGCCCCCGGGGTGCAGTCGGCGGACTCGCCTGAAGCCGATATTGCGCCAGCACTCGAGGGCGCGCCTGCGACGGCGGTCGCGCCAGCTCCGGTTGAAAGCAGCGCGGCACCGAGCGTCGAGCGAAAAATCCAGGACCTGCTGGGTAGCCCGCTATTGCTCGGGCTGGTCGGTGGCGCAGCCGTGTTGTTGCTGCTCTTGCTGTTGCTGCTGGTCCGCCGGCGCAAAGCCCTGCAGGCCTCTCAACGGCATGAGCGCATGGCGCGGGATCTCGAAGACGAGTCCGGCTTTGCGATGGATCTGGACATGCCACCCAGCAGCTTCGAAGGGCTGGAAACCCCTTCGCGCAGCGTCACGCTTGAGCCGGCACCTGCATCTGTCGTTCAAACCGCCGCTCCCGTAGCGGCGCCCGTGTCGTTGAACAAGCCCAGGCCCGCAGCAGATGTGCAGGCTGAGGCGCAGCACTTGATCGAGCAGCGCCAGTTGCGCGAAGCCGAAGCATTGCTCAGGGCATCGATCGATCAGGCCCCGGATCGCTGTGATCTGCGCCTGAGGCTGATGGAAGTCTATGGCGAGCTGGGCGAGCGGGAAGCCTTTGTCGCTCAAGAGCGTCAGCTGGTAGCCAATGGCAAGAACCACGCTGAAGTCGAGCTGCTTAAAAAGCATTACCCGGCCATGCTGGCGGGGGCGGCGGGCATCGCCACCGCCGCAGTCGCCACGCAGCTGCAAGCGCAGTTCGTCCAGGAAATGATGCGTGACGACCGCGAGGTCGAGCCGGAACCCGAAACTGCACCTCCCGTTGAAGCCTTTGATCACGATTTCGACTTGAGCCTTGATGATCTGGAAGCGGCTTCGCCGGCCGAGGTTGCGCCGCAACCAGCTCCCGACAAGCCTGTAGCTGACAGCTTTGAAGCGGTGCTTGAGCAGCAGGCTGAAGTTCAGTCGGCACGCGAAGATGCGTCGGACTTTGATCTGGACCTGCCGGCGGATTTCGATCTCTCCCTTGCGGACGAGAGCGCTCCGGCAACTGCGGCGCCGGACAGCTTTTCGCTTGAGCTGGACAAGGTCAATGCCGAGTTGCAGCGTCTGTCGCAAAGCATGGAAGAGTCGTCCCTGGCGCAGCCTTTTGCCGATGACGAGCCTGAGTTCGACTTCCTTTCGGGGGCCGATGAAACAGCCACCAAACTCGATCTGGCCCAGGCGTATATCGACATGGGCGACGACGAGGGTGCGCGGGATATCCTGACCGAAGTGATGGAAGAGGGTAACCCGCAGCAGCAGGCAGAAGCTCTGGAAATGATTTCGCGTCTGACCTGAACCCAATAGCCCTTCGTAGTCGTTGTCGAAGGCTGCGAAGGGCTATGGAACAAGCCGTTATTTGAAAGTCCGTTGCTCATCTTTTCAGCCTTCTGCAGTGATCGCCGCCTTGTGCCCGTCTCAAGGTTCCAGTGGTTTTTGTTGCTCGCTCATCATTTGTTTCATGGCGTCTTGCCGGGCGCGCCCTATAATGGCCGCCTTTGCGTTTATGAGCAGGCTGTAAGTCCTTGGCAAATATAGATAACCCAGCCGCTGAAATGGCTGCCGACGGTTTTTCCCGAATCGCGCTAGGCGTGGAATACAAAGGCTCGCGCTACTGCGGCTGGCAGCGTCAGGCCAATGGTGTGCTGACGGTTCAGGAAACCCTGGAAAACGCCCTGTCAAAAGTCGCGGCCTCGCCGGTGTCCTTGATGTGCGCCGGGCGTACCGATGCCGGCGTGCATGCCTGCGGGCAAGTGGTGCACTTCGACACCCGGGCCGAACGTTCGCTGAAAGCCTGGGTGATGGGTGCCAATATCAATTTGCCCCACGACATCAGCGTCAGCTGGGCCAAGGTCATGCCGGCGCACTTTCATGCGCGCTTCAAGGCCATCGCCAGACGCTACCGCTATGTGATCTACAACGATCAGATCCGGCCCGCGCACCTGAACCAGGAAGTGACCTGGAACCACCGCCCGCTGGACGTCGAGCGCATGGCCGAAGCGGCCCGGTACCTGCTGGGCGTACATGACTTCAGTGCTTTTCGCGCAGGTCAGTGCCAGGCCAAGTCCCCGATCAAGGAAATGCACCATCTGCGAGTGACCCGTCACGGGCAGATGATCGTGCTGGATATTCGTGCCAGTGCCTTTTTGCACCACATGGTGCGCAATATCGCCGGGGTACTGATGACCATCGGCACGGGCGAGCGGCCTGTGGAGTGGATCAAGGAAGTGCTGGAAAGCCGTGAGCGTCGCTCCGGTGGCGTGACGGCGCATCCCTATGGCCTGTATCTGGTGCAAGTTGAGTATCGCGATGAGTTCCAGTTGCCGGAGCGTTACATTGGTCCACACTTCCTGACCGGTTTTACTGAACTGGACGGCTGACGCCCGGATAAGCATTTGTTACCATCCGGGGCTTTCACGTTCAGCCTTGGGGTGTAGTCGACATGTCAGCCGTTCGCAGCAAGATCTGCGGTATTACCTGCATAGATGATGCGCTGGCCGCAGTAGCCGCCGGGGCTGACGCTATTGGTTTTGTGTTTTATGCAAAAAGCCCGCGTGCCGTATCGGCGCAGCAGGCACGAGCCATCATCGCTGCCTTGCCGCCTTTTGTGACCACGGTGGGATTGTTCGTCAATGCCGGCGCCTGCGAGCTGAATGAAACGCTGGATGCCGTGCCGCTGGATTTGTTGCAGTTCCATGGCGATGAAACCCCCGAGCAGTGCGAGGGTTATCACCGGCCTTACATCAAGGCCTTGCGGGTAAAGGCCGGCGATGACATTGCCGGTGCCTGCAAGGCATATGCCGGGGCCAGCGGTATTTTGCTCGATGCATATGTTGAGGGTGTGCCGGGTGGAACCGGACAGGCCTTTGACTGGTCTTTGATACCACAGGATCTGAGCAAGCCGATTATTTTGGCGGGCGGTTTGACGCCCGGGAACGTTGCCGACGCCATCGCGCAAGTGCGGCCTTATGCCGTCGATGTGAGTGGCGGGGTAGAAAAGAGCAAGGGCATCAAGGACCACGAGAAGATTCGTGCCTTCATGCGAGCAGTACGCGCAACAAACTGATGGACGATGTGACGGCTGGCAGTCTGCCGCCGTCCATCCTTACCGTCGCAAAAAAGCAGGCGGGCCCGGTGGTTTGACGGGCAGAAATTAAAGTGGCAGCCGCTCTGGGGCGTGTTGTCGGGAAGGCTGAGGGTTTCAGGGGGGCGCTGGTTAGCCGTGTGTTGACCGCTCCCCCGACAATCATCGCCACACACCTAATGAATTTAGCTCAAGGGCATACACGGGGCCTGAACCCAAGTGTTCTGGTCACCGGTACTGGAGAAAGAAAGCATGAGCAACTGGTTGGTAGACAAGCTGATTCCTTCGATCATGCGTTCCGAGGTCAAAAAGAGCTCGGTACCTGAAGGCCTGTGGCACAAATGCCCGTCTTGCGACGCTGTGCTTTATCGTCCGGAGCTGGAAAAGACCCTGGACGTTTGCCCCAAGTGCAATCACCACATGCGCATTGGTGCGCGTGCCCGCATCGATATCTTCCTGGATGCCGACGGCCGTGCCGAGCTGGGTGCAGACCTGGAGCCGGTTGACCGTCTCAAGTTCCGCGACAGCAAAAAGTACAAGGATCGCCTGGTCGGCGCACAAAAGCAGACCGGTGAAAAAGACGCCCTGATTTCCATGAGCGGCACCCTGCTGGGCATGCCGGTGGTGGTGTCTGCATTTGAGTTCTCCTTCATGGGTGGCTCGATGGGTGCCATTGTCGGCGAGCGTTTTGTCCGTGCTGCCAACTACGCCCTGGAAAACCGTTGCCCGATGATCTGCTTCGCAGCTTCTGGCGGTGCCCGGATGCAGGAAGCGCTGATCTCCCTGATGCAAATGGCCAAGACCTCGGCGGTGCTGGCGCGTCTGCGTGAAGAAGGCATTCCGTTTATCTCGGTACTGACCGATCCGGTCTACGGTGGCGTTTCGGCTAGCCTGGCGATGCTTGGTGATGTGATCGTGGCTGAGCCAAAGGCGCTGATCGGCTTTGCCGGCCCGCGCGTAATCGAACAGACCGTTCGCGAAAAATTGCCGGAAGGTTTCCAGCGCAGCGAGTTTTTGCTGGAGCACGGTGCAATCGACCTGATCGTTGCACGTCAGGAACTGCGTCCGCGCCTGGGTAGCCTGCTGGCACAAATGATGGGCTTGCCGACACCTGAGTACGTTGCCCCGCCTGTCGTGGCGATTGTTGTTCCGCCGGTACCTGCAAACATATGACTCAGCGCACCCTTGGCGAGTGGCTCGCCTATCTTGAACAGCTGCATCCATCCGCCATCGACATGGGCCTGGATCGCGCGCGCGAGGTAACGAACCGCATGGGGCTGCAAAAGCCTGCGCCTCGGGTGGTGACGGTTACGGGCACCAATGGCAAGGGCTCGACCTGTGCGTTTGTGGCAGCGTTGCTGCAGGCGCAAGGGCTCAAGGTGGGGGTTTACAACTCCCCCCATTTGCTGCGCTATAACGAGCGTGTACAAATTGACGGTGTTGAAGTCTCTGACGAACAGCTTTGCGAGGCTTTTGTGGCCCTGGAAGCAGGGCGGGGCGAGACTTCCCTGACTTATTTTGAAATGGGCACGTTGGCGGCGTTCTGGTTGTTCGAACGTGCCCAGCTGGATGCAGTGGTGCTGGAGGTCGGGCTGGGTGGTCGACTGGATGCGGTCAACCTGGTGGATGCCGACATGGCACTGGTTACCAGCATTGGCGTGGATCACGTTGAATACCTGGGCAATACCCGCGAATCGGTGGCCTATGAAAAGGCCGGAATTTTCCGTGCGGGCAAACCGGCCCTGTGTGGCGATACGAATCCGCCCCACACACTGCTCGACAAGGCCGGGGAGCTGGGTTGCCCGCTGTTCGTGCGCGGGCGTGACTTTGACCTGGCCAGTGCCGGGCAGGTCTGGCACTGGCGCGGCCTTGATGCCAAAGGGCAAGCTGTGGAGCTGCGTGACATCCCGTTGCTGGATCTGCCCATGGAAAACGCTGCCCTGGCCGTACAGGCGTATGCATTGACTGACCTGCCCTGGCAGCCGGCGCGCATCATCAGTGTGTTGACCGGTACCCGGGTTACGGGGCGTCTGGATCGTCGTCAATTCAACTGGCAGGGCAAAACCCTGAACCTGTTGCTGGATGTGGGGCACAACCCCCATGCAGCCGAGTACCTGGCGCGGCGTCTGGCCCTGCGCCCGGTGGCCGGCAAGCGCCTGGCGGTGTTCGGGCTGCTGGTGGACAAGGACCTGGATGGCGTAGTGTCACCACTGGTCTCGTCGGTCGAGCATTGGGCAGTTGCGCCGTTGAACACTGGGCGTACGCGGCCGGTGGGCGAGGTTCAGGCAGCGCTGCAAGGCCTGCAAGCGTCGGTTTCGGCCTACGACAGCGTGGCTGCAGCACTGGAGGCTCAGTGTGAGCGGGCCACCCCGGCAGACGAAATTGTGTTGTTCGGATCATTTTACTGTGTCGCCGAAGCGCTCGAATGGTTGCAGCGGCGTGCCATGGAGGAAGCTGCAAATGGCTTTGCTGGATAAGGTATTCAAGCAGCGAATGGTAGGTGCCCTGGTATTGGTGGCGCTTGCAGTGATTTTCCTGCCTATGTTGTTCTCGCGTCAGGACGAGCAGCGTCAGATCCAGGTAGATGCGCCCACGGCACCTGAAATGCCGGTCATGGCGCCGGTTCAGGTCGAGCCTGTGGTCGTACCTGAGCCGCAAGTGATTGCCGAAGAGCCCGCGCCGCCCGAGCAGGAAGTGGTTGCCGGTCCGATAACTGCCCCTGCACCGGTGGCTCCGGTAGTGGCAAAGCCGCCAGTGGTTGCGCCAAAGCCACCGGCTGTTACGCCGGCGCAAACGGTTGCCCAGGCACCGGCCAAACTCGATACCACGCAAAAACGCGTTGATCCCAATGGTTTGCCAATCAGCTGGTCGGTTCAGCTGGTGAGCCTGTCCAACCGCGCAAGCGCTGATAACCTGCAAAAAACCCTACGAAATCAAGGGTATAACGCCTATGTGCGATCTTCTGGCGGGATGAACCGGGTTTTTGTCGGGCCATTGCTTGAGCGTGCAGAGGCTGACCGCCTGCGTGATCTGCTCGGCAAGCAGCAGAATCTCAAGGGTTTTGTAGTGCGCTTCCAGCCTGAACGTGGTTGAGACTGTAAAAAGGTTCAATCTGATTGCTCAAGCTCGGATAAATCGCCTTACCTGAGCGGCGGCGCTCTGCTAAAATGCGCCGCCTTATCTGTCCGTAGGCTGAACTGTGCCATTTACCTGGGTTGACTGGGCGATCGTTGCAATTATCGCCATCTCCGCTTTGATCAGTTTGAAGCGCGGCTTCGTTAAAGAGGCCTTGTCGCTGTGCACCTGGATCATTGCCGGGGTTGTAGCCTGGATGTTCGGCGGTTCACTGTCGCAATACCTCTCCGGATACATCGAAACACCTTCCGCCCGCGTTATCGTTGGGTGCACCATCATGTTTGTCGCCACCCTCCTGGTAGGCGCAATGATCAATTTTCTTATCGGCGAACTGATTCGCGTCACCGGGTTGTCCGGGACCGATCGTTTTCTTGGCATGGCCTTTGGCGCGGCGCGTGGCGCGTTGCTGGTGGTCGTGGCAGTCGGGTTGTTGAGCCTGGGGCCGGTACAGCAAGACTCATGGTGGCAAGAGTCGAGGCTCGTGCCACAATTTCTATTGGTTGCCGATTGGTCGAAAAACCTCATTTTGGGGTGGAGTAGCCAGTGGTTGGCCAGCGGTATCAGCGTACCTGCTGATATTCCGTTCAAGGAGCATCTCTTGCCGGCCAATCTGGTCAGGTAAGCGGTGTTCAGTTCAGATCCATTAAGTAGGGGTTGCGTCGCATGTGTGGCATCGTCGGTATCGTCGGTAAGTCGAACGTCAATCAGGCGCTGTATGACGCGCTAACCGTCCTCCAGCACCGCGGCCAGGATGCTGCCGGTATTGTGACCAGCCATAATGGCCGGTTATTTCTGCGCAAGGACAACGGGCTGGTTCGTGACGTGTTTCATCAGCGTCACATGCAGCGTCTGGTCGGCAACGTGGGCATTGGTCACGTGCGCTATCCAACCGCAGGCAGCTCGACTTCAGCTGAAGCCCAGCCGTTTTATGTCAACTCGCCGTATGGCATCACCCTGGCGCATAACGGCAACCTGACCAACGTTGAGCAACTGGCCAAGGAGATTTACGAATCTGACTTGCGTCACGTCAACACCAACTCCGATTCGGAAGTCCTGCTTAACGTCTTCGCTCATGAGCTGGCCCAGCGCGGCAAGCTGCAGCCAACCGAAGAAGACGTGTTCGCCGCAGTCACCGACGTACACAACCGCTGCCGCGGTGGTTACGCCGTTGTTGCGATGATTACCGGCTACGGCATCGTCGGTTTCCGTGACCCTAACGCCATTCGTCCTATCGTCTTCGGTCAACGTCATACCGACGAAGGCGTCGAATACATGATCGCTTCCGAAAGCGTTTCGCTGGACGTGCTGGGTTTTACCCTGATTCGCGACCTGGCGCCGGGCGAAGCTGTTTACATCACCAATGACGGCAAGCTGCACACCCGTCAGTGCGCGGTGAACCCGCAACTGACGCCGTGCATATTCGAGCACGTGTACCTGGCGCGTCCGGATTCGATCATCGACGGTATCTCGGTGTACAAGGCCCGCCTGCGCATGGGCGAGAAACTCGCCGAGAAAATCCTGCGCGAGCGTCCTGAACACGACATCGACGTGGTGATCCCGATTCCGGACACCAGCCGCTGCGCTGCGCTGGAACTGGCCAACCACCTGGGCGTCAAGTTCCGCGAAGGCTTCGTGAAGAACCGCTACATTGGCCGCACCTTCATCATGCCGGGCCAGGCTGCACGTAAAAAATCCGTGCGCCAGAAGCTCAATGCCATTGAGCTCGAATTCCGTGGCAAGAACGTGATGCTGGTGGACGACTCGATCGTACGGGGCACCACTTGCAAGCAGATCATTCAGATGGCCCGCGAAGCCGGTGCCAAGAATGTTTACTTCTGTTCGGCAGCTCCCGCAGTTCGTTACCCGAACGTGTACGGCATCGACATGCCAAGCGCTCACGAGCTGATTGCACATAATCGCACCACCCAGGAAGTGGCCGAGCTGATCGGTGCTGACTGGCTGATCTACCAGGATCTGCCTGACCTGATCGAAGCGGTAGGTGGCGGCAAGGTCAAGATCGACACGTTTGACTGCGCGGTGTTCGACGGCAAGTACGTGACCGGTGACGTTGACGCGGACTACCTGGAGCGAATCGAGCGTGCGCGCAACGATGCCTCCAAGGTGGTTGCTCAAGGTGTCGGTGCGACGATAGGCTTGTACAACAACTAAGTGTTCACCAAACCGGCCCTGATGGGCCGGTTTGCGTTTCTCCAATACAAAGCCAATACAGAGCAAGGAGTGGTCAGCATGAGTCAGGATTGGGATGCGGGTCGGCTGGACAGCGACCTCGATGGCGTAGCGTTCGACACCTTGGCTGTGCGTGCCGGCCAGCACCGTACGCCAGAAGGCGAACACGGTGATGCAATGTTCCTGACCTCCAGCTATGTGTTCCGTACGGCGGCGGATGCTGCGGCACGGTTCTCGGGCGAGGTGGCAGGCAACGTTTATTCTCGTTACACCAACCCCACCGTTCGCGCTTTTGAAGAGCGCATCGCCGCACTTGAAGGGGCCGAGCAGGCCGTAGCGACTGCAACGGGCATGGCGGCCATCCTGTCGGTGGTCATGAGCCTGTGCAGCGCCGGTGACCATATTCTGGTGTCGCGCAGCGTATTCGGTTCGACCATCAGCCTGTTCGAGAAGTACTTCAAGCGCTTTGGCATTGAGGTCGATTACGTGCCTCTGGCCGAATTGGCTGGCTGGGACGAAGCCATCAAACCCAATACCAGATTGCTGTTTGTGGAGTCGCCATCCAACCCGCTGGCCGAGCTGGTGGATATCGCTGCCCTGGCCCGGATTGCACAGGCCAAGGGCGCAATGCTGGTGGTCGACAACTGCTTCTGCACGCCTGCCTTGCAGCAGCCGCTGAAGCTGGGTGCGGACATCGTGGTGCATTCGGCCACCAAGTTCATCGACGGTCAGGGTCGTTGCATGGGCGGTGTGGTTGCCGGTCGTGGCGAGCTGATGAAAGAAATCGTCGGCTTCTTGCGTACCGCCGGCCCGACCCTGAGCCCGTTCAATGCCTGGATCTTCCTCAAGGGGCTGGAAACCCTGAACCTGCGCATGCGCGCTCACTGCGCCAGTGCCCAGGCGTTGGCCGAGTGGCTGGAGCAGCAGGACGGTGTTGAAAAGGTTCACTACGCCGGTCTCAAGAGCCACCCACAGCATGAACTGGCCCAGCGTCAGCAGCGCGGTTTTGGTGCGGTAGTCAGCTTTGAGGTCAAGGGTGGCAAAGAGGGCGCCTGGCGCTTTATCGATGCAACCCGCCTGATCTCGATCACGGCCAACCTGGGTGACAGCAAAACCACCATTACCCACCCGGCGACCACTTCCCATGGTCGTCTGGCACCGCAGGAACGTGCAGCGGCGGGTATTCGTGACAGCCTGATCCGTATCGCGGTAGGCCTGGAAGACGTCGTCGACCTGCAAGCGGACCTTGCGCGTGGTCTGGCTGCGCTGTGACCAACCGCATGACCGAGGCACCGGTAAGTGAGAATGGCCGCGTAGCGCTTGTAACAGGCGCTGCGCGGGGCATTGGCCTGGGGATTGCTGCATGGCTGGTCAGCGAAGGCTGGCAAGTGGTGTTGGCTGACATCGACCGCGCCCGGGGGGCCAAGGTGGCCAAGGCGTTGGGCGAGAGTGCCTGGTTTTTGACCCTGGATGTTTCGGTCGAGGCCGATGTCATTCAGTGTGTCGCACAAATCCTGGGTCAATTTGGCCGGCTTGACGGGCTGGTGTGCAACGCGGCAATTGCCGACCCGCACAACAAGCCCCTGGAAAGCCTGGATCTGCAGCGGTGGAACCGGGTCATGGCGGTCAATCTCACCGGGCCGATGTTGCTGGCCAAGCATTGCGCGCCGTACTTGCGTGCGCATAGCGGTTCGATAGTCAACCTGACCTCCACCCGCGCTCACCAGTCGCAGCCTGATACCGAGGCATATGTGGCGAGCAAGGGCGGGTTGCTGGCGTTGACCCACGCGCTGGCCATCAGCCTTGGGCCGCAGGTCCGGGTCAATGCGGTGAGCCCGGGCTGGATCGATGCCCGGGCCCCCTCCGTGAGGCGCGCAGAGCCCCTGACAGAGGCTGATCATGCCCAGCACCCGACTGGCCGGGCCGGGGGCGTGGAAGACGTTGCATCCATGGTCGCGTGGTTGCTGTCGCGTAACGCCGGGTTTGTGACGGGGCAGGAGTTTGTGGTCGACGGTGGCATGAGCAGGAAGATGATTTACGAGGAATAGCAGCAGTGCGCTGCAGGTTGGTCTTTTTTGCTTATTTTGAAAAAAACTCAATCTCGTCCTTGACTTAGGTTCAATACCTGCGTAAATTTCGCGGCCTCAACGAAGCAAAGGGTGATTAGCTCAGCTGGGAGAGCATCTGCCTTACAAGCAGAGGGTCGGCGGTTCGATCCCGTCATCACCCACCACTTCTTGAGATTCTCGCAAGAGAAAGGTCGTTCCGAAAGGAGCTGCCACCGACGCGCAGCGGTAGTTCAGTCGGTTAGAATACCGGCCTGTCACGCCGGGGGTCGCGGGTTCGAGTCCCGTCCGCTGCGCCATATTTGTACAAATCAGGTTTGCCTGGTTTGCGATTGAAAAGCACCGAAGCTTTTCATTCACAGGTTT
Source organism: Pseudomonas sp. B424 (assembly GCF_055408345.1). Classification (NCBI taxonomy): domain Bacteria; kingdom Pseudomonadati; phylum Pseudomonadota; class Gammaproteobacteria; order Pseudomonadales; family Pseudomonadaceae; genus Pseudomonas; species Pseudomonas sp. B424. Next base: position 145,182 of record NZ_JBUZTL010000006.1, read on the forward strand.
AAAAGTTTCAAACGGACGCAAGTCCGAGCGATACGCAGCGGTAGTTCAGTCGGTTAGAATACCGGCCTGTCACGCCGGGGGTCGCGGGTTCGAGTCCCGTCCGCTGCGCCATATTTGCTTCAGAGCCCTTGAACTCTCTGAAGCTGCAAAGAAAGCGACCTTAGGGTCGCTTTTTTTGTGCCCGGGATTTTGCAAGGTTCCAACTAATGTGGGAGCGAGCCCGCTCGCGAAGATACTCGGCGATAGCGCGTACTTGCCGGATTAACGCGAAGCTCTTAGCGCCTTCGCGAGCAGGCTCGCTCCCACAGTGAGGCCGTATGGGTCTTCAGACCCCGATCGGACGCGACAAACTGCCCGCGATTATCACGACTTGATGCACAATACGCCCCGCACCGTTCTCTTCAGGATTCTTAATGCTTATGTCATTTCCCTTGCGTGCCTTGGTAGTCGCCCTTGTGCTGGCTGGACTCGCAGGTTGCTCATCGAAGAAAACTGCGATCTACGAACATGAAAGTTTCGACGATTCCGGGACCTTCTCGCGCAATTACCCGGTCACTGACAAGGCCTCGTGCGAAGCCGCACGCCGCGCCTTGCTCAGCCAGGGTTACATCATCACCAGCAACGACCCGAAAATGATCAGCGGCCACAAGAGCTTCCAGCAAACCGGCGAAAGCCATCTGGAAATCAGCTTCAACGTGGTCTGTGCCGATGACGGCGGCTCGCAGCATCACGCCACGATGTTTGCCAACGCACTGCAGGACCGTTACGCACTGAAAAAGGTCAACAACTCTGCCAGTCTCGGGGTCGGTGTGTTGGGCTCGGTGTCGATGCCAATCGGTTCGAGCGATGACTCAATGGTCAAGGTCGCCAGCGAAACCGTGTCTTCGCCGCAGTTTTATGACCGTTTTTTCGCTTTGGTCGAGGTGTTCCTGCCCAAGCCCAAAGAAGTGGAAAAAACGCCTCACGCCCCTGTAAAACCCAAGGTCGAGCTGGGTGTACCGGAAGTGGCTCCCGCCAAGGTCGAAGCGGTTGCTCCAGTTCCAGTCCCGGCTCCTGCGCCAGCGGCTGAGCCGGTTGTAGTACCCGTCAGCGAGCCTGTCGTGGTCCCGGCCGTTGTTGTGCCTGTCATCGCCCCGGTGGAGCTCCCGGTGCCGCTCAAGCCGGCCTCCGTGCTGCCTGAGCCGGTTACGCCGGCGGTAGACCCTGAGCCCGCCCCGGTAGCTGCGCCTGCCGTTGTAGAGCCTTTGGCGGCGCCATAAATGTGCGGTAAATCTCAAAAGCTCTGCTACGTTTACTGATGAGTCTTGACAGTGCCGGTGAAGGTGTCATTTTTCCTTCATGCGGGCACTTTATGCTCAGGCATGACTTAAACAAAACAGACTGAAAAGGGATGCTGCAATGGACGATTATCAGGAAGAGTTGCTTGAGTATCAGGCTTTTGAACTGGACCCGCTGGACCCTGCTGACGACGCAACCGAGCTTTGAGCTGCAGTTCGCTTCACGCAGATTGGCGCTGACGACGCCGGTATTCTCCCGGCGTCTGCGCATTCCAGCGCTTGAAGGCCCGCTGAAACGCCTCTGCTGAGGCAAACCCCAACAAATAGGCTATCTCGCCAAAGGCCAGTTCCGTATCGCGGATATAGGTCATGGCGAGGTCGCGCCGCGTGTCGTTGAGAATGGCGCGAAACTGTGTGCCTTCCTCCGCGAGCTTGCGGCGCAAGGTCCAGGTCGGCAGCTTCAGGCGTGCCGCCACTTCTTCCAGGTCGGGCTCCCGGCCGCCATTGAGCAAAGGCCCCAGCAGTTGGGTGATGCGTTCGCGCAGGCTGCGGGTGCGGGTCAGTTGCTCCAGTTCCCGTTCGCACAATTGCAGCAGGTAAGCCCAGGTGCTTGGGCAGTGCTGCGGGTTGCGCAGGTCGAGGGTGGCGTGGTTCAGGCGCAGTTGGTTGGTCTCGGCCCGGAAATGCAGCGCCGCGCTGCCCAGCACGCTGTAGTGCTGGGCGTAGGCCGGTTCGCTGAACTCGATATCGATCTGTTCGCAGCTCAACGGCCGGGCCGCGACGGATGACAGGTGTTGCAACCAGCCGGCAATGATCGAGTCCACCACAAAGCGGTTGTAGGCGTTGTACGGGCTGATGGAATAAAACCGCATCCAGGCGCCCTGGGCGTCTTCGTGCAGGCTCGACTGGCCGCGGTAGTTGGAGCCATACAGGGCTTCAAAGCGGATCAGGGTGCGTGCCGCTTCGCGCACGGTGGGCGCCTGGGCGGCGGTCACACCGGCCAGGCCGACCTGGCTCAAGCGGCTGAGCTGGCCCATGCGCAAGCCCAGCGCCGGTTCGCCGGTCAGGGCAATCGCTGCGTGCCCCAGGCGCATGTAGCGCGGGATCGACAGGCGTGCCAGGGGCTGGGCGAGGCGGGCCGGGTCCAGCCCGAACTGTTCAAGCAAGGGCGCAGGGTCCTGGCCGCAGCTGTGCACGGCGTCAGCCAGAGCCTGTACGAACCCGACCGATAGATCCCCCAGGCGCATCGGCAGCGGTTTCATTGCACTACAGCCAGAGGTTCAGCAGTCGGGCACCGGTGCCCGGCTGGTCGGGGCTGGTCTGGCCGTTGCGGCTGATAAAGCCATGGCCGCCGCTGTACTTGTCCCAGAACTTGCCGCGCAAGAACACCGTGACGCCGGCCTCGGCCGTGCTGATGGGCGCGCTGCTGGTCAGGGTCAGGCGGTGCCAGGCGTCGCCTTCGGTGATTTCGCCGGGCTTGAGGCTGATCTCGCTGGGGGTCGATACGCTCTTGTATCCGCCCCATGGCTGGTCCCAGGTGGTCTTGCCAATGATGAATGCCGGTACGGCAATCAGTTGTGCGCCTTTTTCGTTCAGCGTGCGGTAGTTCTCGGGGTACCAGCTGTCGCTGCCGATCAGGATGCCAAGGCGCCCGGCCGGGGTGTCCACTACGTTCAGCTCATGGTCGGGGCCCGGCTGGATATAGCTTTGTTCTTCGTAGGTCGGTAACAGCTGCAACTGCGGTGCGCCGAGGGGAGCGCCGTCAGGGCCAAAGACGATGCTGCTGTTGTACAGCGGGCCGGTACCGGGCAGCAGCTTGCCGTCCTCGATGTGCGGGTCGGGCAGGGCAATGCTGCCCGCCACCAGGGTCACGCCGAACTCTTTGGCCAGACCGCCAAACAGGGCCTGGTAATCGGCCGCCATGCTTTGGGCCTTCATGCGCAGGTGGGCATCGTTGACCCGGCTTTCACCGTCGGCACGCAGCCATGCACCGGCAAAGTCCAGAGGATTGCTCAGTGCCAGCCAGCGCATCGCTTCACTGAGGTTGGGTGCCTGGTACAGCTCGTTCTTTTCGCCACGAAACATCAGCCAGGAGCCGATATGTTCCGGCAAGACCACCACGGTCTTGTCGTTGAGCAACCCGGCGTCACGGGCACTGTTCAAGTAGGCGGCCAGTTTCCGGCGCACCAGCTCCAGGCTTTGATAGTCGCGGGGGGAAAGGTCGGGTTCGATACCAAGCAGATTGCCCCGGCCCTGGTCGGTGCCTTCGTTGATCGCCAGCTCGATGCGCAGGTCGGACAGGTAATGGCCGACATCCCGTTGCGTGGTCCAGTAGGCATAACCGCCAGCAGCGGCAGCAAGGGCGATCAGTAAAGTGCAGCCAAATAATTTGCGCATAGACATAGAACGGACAGCTATCAGCGGAATTCGAGGCCTAGGGTAGGCGGCGCCTGCTGGCTTGCCAAGGGGGGCTGCTCATTTGGGTTAATAATTTGTCACTTTGGGTCATTGAGTGGGGTTGGTTGAGCCTTTACTGTGCCACTCATCAACGACGAGGGCCGCAGAGCACCTCGCGATCCGTGATTCAGCCTGTTGTGGAGCTTACTGATGACTGCCACTCACTACCCGCATTTACTGGCCCCGCTGGACCTGGGTTTTACCACCTTGCGCAACCGCAGCCTGATGGGTTCGATGCACACCGGCCTGGAAGAAAAGCCTGGTGGCTTTGAGCGCATGGCTGCCTACTTTGCCGAACGTGCCAGAGGCGGTGTCGGCCTGATCGTGACCGGCGGCATTGCACCCAACGACGAGGGCGGGGTGTACAGCGGCGCGGCCAAGCTGAGCACGGTTGAAGAGGCAGAAAAACACGTGGTGGTGACCCGTGCCGTGCACGATGCCGGGGGCAAGATTTGCCTGCAGATCCTGCACGCCGGGCGTTATGCCTACAGCCCGCGTCAGGTGGCCCCGAGTGCGATCCAGGCCCCGATCAACCCGTTCAAACCCAGGGAGCTGGATGAGGAAGGCATCGAAAAGCAGATCAGCGACTTCGTGACCTGCGCCAGGCTGGCCCAGAGCGCAGGTTATGACGGTGTCGAGATCATGGGTTCGGAAGGTTATCTGATTAACCAGTTCCTGGCCGCGCACACCAACCAGCGCACCGACCGCTGGGGTGGCAGCTACGAAAACCGCATGCGTCTGCCGGTGGAAATCGTGCGCCGCGTGCGCGAAGCCGTGGGCCCGAATTTCATCATTATTTATCGCCTGTCGATGCTCGATCTGGTGGCCGGCGGCAGCGTCTGGGAAGAAATCGTGCAGTTGGCCAAGGCCGTAGAACTGGCCGGTGCGACCCTGATCAACACCGGTATCGGCTGGCACGAAGCGCGCATTCCGACCATCGCCACCAAGGTGCCGCGCGGGGCGTTCAGCAAGGTCACGGCCAAATTGCGTGGTTCGGTCAACGTGCCGCTGATCACCACCAACCGTATCAACACCCCGGAAATCGCCGAGCAGATCCTGGCCGAAGGCGACGCTGACATGGTGTCCATGGCGCGTCCGTTCCTGGCCGACCCGGAGTTCGTCAACAAGGCTGCCGCCGGGCGCAGCGATGAAATCAACACCTGTATCGGTTGCAACCAGGCCTGCCTGGATCACACCTTTGGCGGCAAGCTGACCAGCTGCCTGGTCAACCCCCGTGCGTGCCACGAAACCGAGCTCAATTACCTGCCCACCATTGCCGTGAAAAAAATCGCCGTGGTCGGTGCTGGCCCGGCGGGGCTGTCGGCGGCCACCGTGGCGGCGGAGCGCGGGCATGAAGTGACGCTGTTCGATTCGGCCAGCGAGATTGGCGGCCAGTTCAACGTGGCCAAGCGGGTACCGGGCAAGGAAGAGTTCTTTGAAACCCTGCGCTACTTCAAGCGCAAGCTGCAAACCACCGGGGTCGAGCTGTGCCTGAACACCCGTGTGGATGTGCCGCAACTGGTGGCGGGGCAGTTTGACGAGATTATCCTGGCCACCGGGATTGCGCCGCGCACACCGGCGATTCCGGGCATCGACAACCCCAAGGTGCTGAGCTACCTGGACGTGATCCTGGGGCGCAAGCCGGTGGGTAGCAAGGTTGCGGTGATAGGCGCCGGCGGTATCGGCTTTGATGTGTCCGAGTTCCTGGTGCACCAGGGCGTGTCCACCAGCCAGGACCGCGAAGCGTTCTGGAAAGAATGGGGTATTGATACGCAACTGGAAGCCCGCGGCGGTGTGGCCGGGATCAAACCCGAAGTGCATGCCCCGGCGCGGCAAGTATTCCTGCTGCAACGCAAAGCCAGCAAGGTCGGTGACGGCCTGGGCAAGACCACCGGCTGGATTCACCGTGCGGGCCTGAAAAACAAGCAGGTGCAGATGCTCAACAGCGTTGAATACCTGAGCATCGACGATGCGGGGCTGCATATCCGTATCGGCGAGGGTGAGCCGCAGGTATTGCCGGTGGACAATATTGTGATCTGCGCCGGGCAAGATCCGTTGCGCGAGTTGCAGGATGGTCTGGTTGCAGCGGGGCAGAACGTGCATTTGATTGGCGGCGCCGACGTGGCGGCCGAGCTGGATGCCAAGCGTGCGATCAACCAGGGGTCGAGATTGGCGGCGCAGCTCTAGACTCCCGCCTGTGCCCTTTGTGGGAACGGGCTTGCTCGCGATTGGATCGACGCGGTTCAACTTCAATACCGCGGCGCCTTGATCGCGAGCAAGCCCGCTCCCACAGGGTGGTGTCTAATGCACGATCTGCGCTAAAAACGCCTTGGCCCGCGGGCTTTTCGGGGCGTTGAAGAACTCCTCGGGCGGCGAGTCCTCAATCACCATCCCGCCATCCAGAAACAACACCCGCTCCGCTACCTGACGGGCGAAACCCATTTCGTGGGTCACGCACAGCATGGTCATGCCGCTGCCGGCCAGGTTGACCATCACGTCCAGCACTTCACTGACCATTTCCGGGTCCAGCGCCGAAGTGGGCTCATCGAACAGCATGATTTTCGGCTCCATGCACAGCGCACGGGCAATGGCGACGCGTTGCTGCTGGCCGCCCGACAGCTGGCTCGGGTATTTGTCCGCCTGGCTGGCAATCCCCACCTTGGTCAGAAAATGTTGCGCCAGCTCAATCGCCTTTTTCCGGGACAGGCCCCGCACCGACATCGGCGCCAGGATGCAGTTGTCGATCACGCTCATATGCGGGAACAGGTTGAAATGTTGAAACACCATGCCGATTTCGCTGCGCACCTTGCTCGCTTCCCGGGTGGGCTGCGACAGGTCGGTGTCGTTGATGAGGATACGGCCCTGCTCGGCGATTTCCAGCCGGTTGATACAGCGGATCAAGGTCGACTTGCCGGAGCCGGACGGGCCGCACAGCACGATGCGTTCACCTTCGCGAACCTTGAGATCGATGCCCTTGAGCACGTGAAAGGCACTGTAGTACTTGTTCAGGCCGGCGATATCCACCACCACCTTGCGGGTGTCGATGACGGGTGACACAGGGTGAACGTAAGCAGATTGTGCGTGCATGGTGTGTCTCCAGTGATCAGTGAAAACGCTCGGCGCTGTAGGGGGACGGGTCAGTGAAAGGGGTTTGGCCGGTCATCATTTCGGCCAGCAGGCGACCGCAGACCGGGCCCAGGGTCAGGCCGTGGTGGGCGTGACCAAAGTTGAACCACAGGCCTTTATGACGACCGGCCGGGCCGATCACCGGGCACATGTCCGGCAGGCACGGGCGGCGGCCGAGCCAGGGCTCGGCATCCACACGTGGACCCAGCGGGTACAAGCGCTGGGCGCGTTCTTCGCAGCGGCGCAGCTGGATCTCGTTGATCGGGTCACTGCTGTCTGCGAACTCGATCCCTGTGGTCAGACGGATACCGCCCACCATGGGGGCCAGAACATAACCGCCCACCGAATCAAGAATCGGGTGCTGCATGGTATGGCCGTCCTTGGCGGCGTAATGCATGTGGTAGCCGCGCTTGATCGCCAGCGGGATGCGATAACCCAGGGGTTCGAAAATCTCCCGCGCTTGCGGCCCCAGAGCGACCACGGCTTCATTGCCGACAATCAGGCCCTTGTTGCTTTCGACCTGCCATTGTCCCGCAGTGGCCCGCAGGCGGGTGGCATCGCCGGTCACAAAGGTGCCGCCGCGCTTGATGAACAGTTCGGCGTAGCCCCGGGTCAGGCCGCCCGGGTCGCTGACGGTCTTGGGGTCGAGCCAGTGAATGCCGCCGATCACATCCGTGTGCAGGCCCGGCTCCAGGGCGTGGACTTGCTGCTCACCCAGCACCCGGTAGTTGAGCTTGAACTCGCTCAAGGCCGCGGCGTCGCGCTGGGCTTTTTCGAAGTCTTCCCGGGTGCGGTACACCTCGATCCAGCCGCTGTCATCAATCAGTTCGGTCACGCCCGCAGGCCCGGCCAGCAGGTCGTGCTCGGTCACGCATTTTTCAATCAGCGGCAGCATGGCCCGGGTGGCTTTGGCCAGGCCTTTGACGCCGGACTGCTGCCAGTATTTCATCAGCCATGGCCCAGCCTTGGGCAGGTGCTTGAGGCTGTAGCGTACGTCGGACTGCTGATTGAGGCCGTAGCGCAGCAGGCGCGACAGTTCGCGGGGGAACGAATAGGGGATGACGCTGGCGCGCTCGATCAGCCCGGCGTTGCCGTGGCTGGTGCCGCTGCCTGGCTGGGCGCGGTCGAGCAGCACTACGCTGCGACCCCGGGCCTGGAGTTGCAACGCAGTACTGACGCCGACAATGCCGGCACCCAGAACGATAATGTCGCAATGCATAAACGAATCCTTAAATCGGGGGCCGTGTTCACAGCCCGGACAATGGGCTTACTGCAAATGGCGGCCGAGGCGGCCTTCGATCAGCTTGAGGCTGCGTCGCACCACTTCCACGATCAGCAGGTACAACACGGCGGCCCACAGGTAGACCTGGAAGTCGAAGCTGCGCGAGAACGCCATTTTGGTCACGCCCATCAAGTCATAAATGGTCACCAGCGAGGCAATGGCGCTGGCCTTGATCATCAGGATCAGTTCGTTGCCCAGCGGGCCGATGGCGACCAGCAGCGATTGCGGCAGGATGATCTTGCGAAAGGCGGTCCAGCGCGACAGGTTCAGCGCCTTGCAGGCTTCACGCTGGCCCTGGGCCACGGACAGGATGCTGCCCCGCAGGATCTCGGCCTGGTACGCCGCCGTATTGAGGGTGAAGGCCAGCAGGGTGCAGAACCACGCATCGCGGAAAAACCACCACAGGCCCACGTCCTGCCAGAAGCTTTTGAACGAACCGAGGCCGTAATACAGCAAAAACAATTGCGCCAGCAGCGGCGAGCCCCGGAAGAAGTACACATAGGCGCCGGTGAAATTGCGCACAAAGCGGTTGCTGGACAGGCGGCCCAGGGCAATCAGCAAACCCAGCAGGGCGCCGAGGGTGAACGAGATCGCCACCAGCTTGCCGGTCACCAGCAGCCCGTCGATAAAGCGCGGGCCGTAGCGCTCCAGCAGGTCGGGGTTGAGAAACATGTTTTGCAGGTCCGCCAGACTCATGGCTGCACGCTCCGTTGGTGGCGGCTGAAGTAGCGTTCAAGGAAGCTGAACAGCCGCCCCGAAATCGCCGAGAAAAACAGGTAGCCCAAACAGGCGACGCTGTAGAACAGCATCGGGTCCTTGGTCACGCTGACCGCCAGGTTGGTCTGGCGCATCAGGTCCACCAGGGAAATGGTCGATACCAGCGAGGTGTCCTTGAGCAGCGACAACCAGTTGTTCGACAGGCCGGGCAGGGCGATGCGCGCCAGTTGCGGCAGCACGACCTTGCGAAAGGTGGTGAATTTGCTCAGACCCAGCGCCGAGGCGGCTTCGAACTGGCCCTTGGGAACGGTTTTGAACGCGCCCAGCCAGATCTCGCTGGAGAACGCGGCAAACACCAGGCTGAAGGCGACCATCGCGGCCACGAAGGTATTGATCGTGACCTGAGCGTCGTAGCCCATCATGGCGAGGATTTTTTGCGCAGCGATCTGGCAGCCGTAATAAATGATCAGCAGCGTCAGCAGTTCCGGTAAACCACGGAACACGGTGGAAAAGGTCGTTGCCCAGGCGCGCACCCAGCGGTTTTTCGAGCGCGCCGCCACGGCAACGGCCAGCCCCAGGGGCAAACCGATGGGCAGGCAGCTCAAGGCCAGGGCAATGGTTACCATGGCGCTTGCGAGCAAAGCCGAGCCCCAGCCGCCACTGGCGAAAGAAAGAAGTGAGAGTTGATCGAGCATGCTCGAATCCCCGGGCAAAATTGGGCCGAAATTCAGCCGCAGCGCACGTTCGGTGCGCAGGGCAGGGTCATGGGCAGGGAGCCCTCAAACGAGGGCGGGTGACTCAGTAAATATTGAAGTCGAAGTACTTGCCGGAGATCTTCTGGTAGGTGCCGTCAGCCACGATTTCGTCCAGCGCCTTGTTGAAGCGCTCACGCAGGGCGTTGTCGTCCTGGCGCACGGCAATCGCCGCATCGGCATTGGTGCCGTTGACGTCACCGATAATCTTGCAGCAATCGTCGCTGGCCTTGTTGATCCATTCCAGAAGCGGGAACTTGTCGGCAATCACTGCATCGACGCGGCCGTTTTTCAGCTCGGCGTTGGCCTCGTCCAGGGTCGGGTAGAGGTTGAGTTTGGCGCCGGCTTTCTCGTAGTGATCTTCGGCGTAGATGCCTTGGGTCGCTGCGCCCTGGGCACCGATGGTGCGGCCCTTGAAGTTGATCTGGGCATCGGTGATGTCAGAGTCTTTGGGTACGGCGATCGACAGCGGGGTGCGGTAATAGTGATTGGTGAACGCGATTTTCTTTTTGCGTTCATCGGTCACGATCATCGAAGCCACGATGGCATCGTATTTTTTCGCCATCAGGCCCGGAATGATCCCGTCCCAGTCCTGAGCGACGATTTTGCACTGCGCATTCATGCGCTCGCACAGGGCTTTGGTGATATCGACGTCAAAGCCGGACACCGTGCCGTCAGAGTTGGTGGTGTTGAAAGGAGGGTAGGCGCCTTCCGTGGCGATAGTCAGCGTGTCGGCGTGAGCGTTGGCTGCAACGGCGGCCACCAGTGCACATGCACTTGCAAAGCGAATGACGTATTTCATCTAGCACCTCGTTTTATTGTTTTGATCCGGGTGAGGATGTGTAGCCCACGAACTCATTGTGTAAGGCCGCGGTTGCCTCAAGACGCTTCTCGACGTCCGGCCCCAGTTGTTTGCACACTTCATTGATCAGCAGATGTACCAGCGACAGCATCGCCGCGGTGGATTCCCAGAACAGGTTGAACTCGGTGGGCACGCGAAACACTTCATTGGCGTGCTGGTCAGCCCAGTCGCAAAAGGTATCGGTGATCAGCGTTACCGGGATCCCGGCCTCGCGCGCCTTGCGGCACAACAACTGGGCGTGGCGCGAATAGCGGCGGGCTTCGAACACCACCAGCGCGCAGTCATCGGCCGGGCACAGCAGCACGTCGGCGTAATGCCCGGCGGCGCCGTCCACCAGTTGCACACCATCGCGCAGGTATTGCAGCAAATGCACCATCGAGGCGGCGATCCCGCGCTCGGTCTGGAACCCTGCGACAAACACCTTGCGCCGGGTGGCCAGACGTTGGCTGACGGTGCGCCACTCCGGCGTCAGGCTGTATTCGTAGACCTTGACCAGTGCGCCGACTTCCAGCTCAAAACTGCGGGGCAATGCCTGCGGGCTCTGGCTTGACTGCAAGCGAAACTCTTGCAGGCGGTCGCCCACCAGCCAGGGGCCATCGCCCAGGTCGTCCTTGAGATCGTTTTTAAGGTCTTTGAAATGGCTGTAACCCAGCGAGCGGCAAAACCGCCCGACACTGGATTCGCTCACCCCCAGTTTGCCGGCGATGTCGGCAGCAGTCTGGAAAGGCAGCTCGTAAAGATTGGCCAGCATGTAGCTGGCAATCGCCCGACCCGAAGGCGCGGCGGTTGACAGACTGCTTTCAAGGCGTTGTTTAATCGGCTGGCTCACGACTGCTTCCTGTTTTTATTTCAGCGCGATGCAGAAAGTGAATGTTTTCTGTCATTAAGTCAACAATTGACAGATAACTGTCATCGCTGGATAGTTTGCCACGCACAATAACAATTAGACTGGAGCGCCAGAATGTCTCAGCCCGTCACCTCCACGCAGGCCCAGGAGTCACTTTCTCTCGGTGAATTGACCGCCTTGCTGCAACAGATTTTCGAACGTAATGGCACCTCGTCACAGGTCGCCGCCGTTTTGGCCGATAACTGCGCCCGGGCTCAGCGCGACGGTTCGTACAGTCATGGGGTGTTCCGTATTCCGGGGTATCTGTCGTCGCTGGCCAGCAACTGGGTCAATGGCCAGGCTGTCCCGGTGGTGGAAGACGTGGCCTCGGGCTTTATCCGCGTGGACGCGGCCGGTGGCTTTGCCCAGCCCGCATTGGCGGCCGCCCGTCAATTGCTGGTCGAGAAGGCCCGCAGCGCCGGGATCGCGGTACTGGCGATTCGTAACTCGCATCACTTTGCAGCGCTCTGGCCGGACGTAGAGCCTTTTGCCGAAGAAGGCCTGGTGGCCTTGAGCGTGGTCAACAGCATGACCTGCGTGGTGCCCCACGGTGCGCAAAAGCCCCTGTTCGGTACCAACCCGATTGCCTTTGCTGCGCCCTGTGCCGGGAGTCATTCGATCGTCTTCGACCTGGCCACCAGCGCCATTGCCCACGGCGATGTGCAGATTGCCGCGCGCAGCGGTCACATGCTCCCTGCCGGCATGGGGGTAGACAAACAGGGTGAGCCGACACAAAACCCCAAAGAGATCCTCGACGGTGGCGCCTTGCTGCCATTTGGCGGACACAAGGGTTCGGCGCTGTCGATGATGGTCGAGTTGCTGGCCGCGGCACTGACCGGCGGCAACTTCTCGTTTGAGTTCGACTGGTCCAAACATCCGGGCGCGCAAACCCCGTGGACCGGGCAATTGCTGATCGTGATCGACCCCACTAAATCCGGCGGTAACAGCTTCGCCCGGCGCAGCGCAGAACTGGTGCGGCAGATGCACGTGGTCGGGCTTGAGCGCATGCCGGGTGATCGACGCTTTATCGAGCGTGCCAAATCATTGACCGAAGGCATCCCGCTGGGGGCTGAAGAGTTGGCCAAGTTGCGTGCGTTGGCGGGGTAACTGCCCTAAGGATCCGATTGGGTAAACGCCGCCAAACCTGTGGGAGCGGGCTTGCTCGCGATAGCATCACCGCGGTTTGCCTGATACCCCGCGTGGCCTGCATCGCGAGCAAGCCCGCTCCCACAATCCACCTGCGCGCATCAGGTTTGGTGGTGGCTTACAACGCCAAAAACTGCCGGATCAGCTTGGGCGTACACCCCGTCCAGCGCTTCAACGCCCGGCGAAAGTTGGCCGGGTCGCTGAAATTCAGGTATTCGGCCACCGCCTCGTTGCTCAGCCCCTTGATCTGGTACAGGTACAGCGCCATATGCTTGCGCGCCTGGTCCTGCTGGGCCTGGAAGTGGGTGCCATGCTTGTTCAGTTTGCGTTTGAGGGTGGCCTGGCTCATTGAAAAATGCTGCGCGGCCTGCTCTAGGCCCGGCGCGTGCTGCGCATTATCGCGCAGGTACACATACAGCCGGTCCAGCAGGCTGGCGCTGAACCCCAGGTCGTGCAACTGCGCCTGTGCCTGTTGATGGGCCACCTGCCGGGCAATCGCCGAAGCATTGGGCCAGGGCCGGGTCAGGTACTCGCGGGGCAGACGCATCAGGTTCAGTTGCGCGTCAAATTGAGTGTTTTCCCCCAGGTGGACCCAGTACTGCTCCACATAACGCGGCTCGGCATGGCTGAAGCTGCATTCCCACGGCAAGCGCTCGCCGCTGAGCCACTGACTCATGGCCTTCAGGGCTGTCATGCTGGCTTCCACTACAAAACGCAGTTGCTCACGGGCGCCGCAACTGTCGAGCCAGTACACGTAGGCGTATTTGTCGTCCAGTAACAAACGCGGGGTCAGCAAGGGGCTGAGCAGGGCGCGATGGTGGATCAGGGTTTCCAGTGCCTGATGCAGATTCTGCGCCTGTTGCAGGGCGTGGCTGGCGGGGCCGTAATGCCCCGGCCACAGGCGCTGACCAAACAGGAAACTGCTGTCATCGGCTTCGAGCAAGCGCTGCGCGTTGGCAATCAGCCCAAAGCATTGCTGCGGGCTGAGGCGTGTGTGCCCGGCCACAATATCGTCGTAAAACAACCCGGTGCCGCGCAGCAGGCGATGGCTGTCGATATCCCGGGACAGTGCCAGATCAATCAGCGCTGCGGGCTGGTAATGCCCGGCGATAAAACGGCTGTCGGCTTCGTACCAGAGGGCATCGAGGGTCATGCCCGTTTGCTCCGGGGCGGCTTGGCGCGTACCAGCGCCAGGTTCAGGCGCTTGAGCAGTTCATCGGGGGCCTCATCGAGGGCCATCACCACGGCGGTGCTGGCCGACAGGTACACCCGCTCACCATGCTGGCGGGTTTTGTGGGCCAGGCTCTGGACTGCCTGTTGCAGCTCCAGCGCCAGCAGCCGGGCCTGGCTTTCGCCGGTATTGGGCAGCACCACCACAAAACGGTCGCCGGCCAGCCGGCAGAGCAGGTCGTGACGGCGCAGGTTGAGCAGCAGTAACTGGCTCAGGGCTTGCAGCACGGCGTCACCTTCAGGGTGGCCGTAGTGCTGATTGACCGCAGCAAAGTCGTCGATATCCAGCGCCAGAAGTGACAGCGGCTGTTGTTGCTCAAGGCTCTGGTTAAGGCAATCACTGACCTGGCGCTTGAGGTATTCGGCGCCGCCCAGGGGGGTCAGCTTGTCGAACAGGCGATGCTCGCGAAACACCCGCTCGCGTTTCTCCATTTGCTGGTTGATGGCCTGCTGTTCGCGGTGCCAGTGGAACAGGCCGATGGTCAGCAAAATCATGCCGACGGGCATGGGGGCCGACTCCATCCAGTGGTCCCAGCCGATGTGCTTGGGCAGGCGAATGAATTCGTCCAGCACGTCGACCCACCAGGAAAAAAACATGAAGCACAAACCGCTCGCCAGGTAGTTGGTGACCCGCCCGGTCGGCCGGCTTTTGAGCACCAGGCTCAGCCAGAACAACATGAACAGGGCTGTACCGCCTTCGCCGAAGATATCCAGCCACTGCCATTCGCTGAAGGTTTTGGCTGTGCCGAAGGCCAGATTCAGCAGCAGGCCTGCATTGGTCGCCACCACGAGTAACGCGAGCTTCCAGCGATGATGTTGAAGAACGTTTAACCAGGTCATGAAAGCTCTGCCAATACGTATTACCGGTCAGCAGAACAGAGGTGTGTGACAGCGGTGTGACGGGGGTTGCAGGTCAAATCAGCTCAGGTGCCCGGCGTTAAAAATTAAACATTCCCCTCTCTAAACTGTGGGAGCGGGCTTGCTCGCGATAGCATCAGCGCGGAGTAACCGAGCCACCGCCGCGCCTGCATCGCGAGCAAGCCCGCTCCCACAGGCAGAGGAGGGGTGCAGAAACAGGTCAAATCAGCTCAATCTTCGCCAAAATAGCGCGCCAAACCCTCTGTTTCGGGCTTTTCACCAAACACTGTCACAGCGTTGTCATTCGCCGACCCTAGCGTTCGCTCCCAAGTTGTCGGGCCATTTGCCCGGCCTGAAGTGCGTTTTTGGGGGAGGACAAACATGTACAAGTGTCGCAGCAGGGCGCAGTGGGTCGGCTTTACGTTCAGTGCATTGGCCATGGCAATTGCCAGCGAGCGCCTGAGTGCCGCCGAGGCATCGGCCACCGGCGCCACCGAGCACGTAGAAGTGGTAGGGCAGGCTGTCAGCCTGGACAAGGCGCTCAAGCAGCAGCGCAGCTCGGACAATATCGAGAGCGTGGTGCATGCCGATGGCGTGGCGCAGTTGCCGGATGCCAACGTCGCCGAAGCCGTGCAGCGCCTGCCCGGTATCAGCATTGAGCGCGACCAGGGCGAAGGACGTTTTGTCAGCGTGCGGGGCCTTGGGCCGGACCTCAATACCGTGACCATCAACGGCACCCTGGTGCCGTCCCCGGAAAGCGCCCGCCGCGCCGTGGCGCTGGACGTGTTGCCCTCGGAACTGGTGCAGTCGCTGTCGGTGATCAAAACCCTGACTCCCGACATGGACGCCAACTCCCTGGGCGGCACGGTCTACGTGCGCAGCCTATCGGCCTTCGACCATGACGGCCTGTTCTACACCACCAGCACCGAGGCGGCCTATAACAAGAACAGCCATCAAACCAGCCCCAAGGTGTCAGGCGCCATCAGTGACCGCTTCAGCCTCGGCGACGGCATCGACAACTTCGGTGTGGCGGCCGCCCTGAGCTGGAACAAGCGCGACTTTCGCTCTGACAACGTCGAAACCGGCGGCGACTGGGATTTCACCGATGGCGCGCGACTGAACAGTTTCGAACAGCGTATCTATGACATCAGCCGCGAACGTACCGGCGGCGGTCTGAACTTCGACTACAAACCCGACGACGACACCAGCCTGTACCTGCGCACCCTGTACAGCCGTTTCAAGGACAGCGAAACCCGCAACTCCACCGCCATCGAATTTGCCGACCCCCAGGCCGAGGGCGAGGTGGGCAAAACCAAGACCAAGCGCAAGCTCAAGCAGCGCGAAGAAACCCAGGAAATCCAGTCCTACGTATTTGGC
Source organism: Pseudomonas sp. B424 (assembly GCF_055408345.1). NCBI lineage: Bacteria > Pseudomonadati > Pseudomonadota > Gammaproteobacteria > Pseudomonadales > Pseudomonadaceae > Pseudomonas > Pseudomonas sp. B424. Next base: position 161,152 of record NZ_JBUZTL010000006.1, read on the forward strand.
GGCGAACGCATGATGGGCCTGTGGACCCTCAGCGGGCAGGCCGGGTACAGCAAGTCCAGCGAAGACAGCCCGGGGCACATTGCCGGGGCCACGTTCAAAGGCAACTCCAGCATTGGCGACGGTGGTTTTTATGACACCGAAAAACCGCGGCCCATTATTGGCCCGGGCTTTTATGACCCGACCAACTTCACCCTCGACAAGGTGGACTGGGAAGAACAGAACACCAGGGACACCGAAAAAAACATTCGCCTGGACCTGGCCCGCGACTACGACGTGCAGGGCTATGCCTCCCAGGTCAAATTCGGCGGCAAGGTCAGTCGGCGCAACAAGGACAACGACCTCAATGCCTGGGTCTACAAGGACTTCGCGGACCTGGGGTATACCGACGATCAGCTCAACCTCGACCGGTTCAACAAGGGCAATCTGCATTACAACCTCGGCCAGTTCGGCCCGGGCATCAGTGGCGGGGCGATCAAGGACCTGATCGGCGGCCTGAACCCCAACGACTACTACGATGAGCAGGAGTCGCGGGCCAATGACTTCACCATGCGCGAAGACATCAACTCGGCGTACCTGATGAACACCGTCGATATCGATGACTGGCGCTTTATCGCCGGCATGCGCTACGAAGGCACCGAATTTGAAGCCAAGGGCACCGGTGTGCGGGATGGCGTGTTCGAAGCCCAGGACACCAAACGTGATTATCACCACTGGCTGCCGGGCCTGCATGCGCGCTATCAGTTGGCGAAAAACACCCAGCTGCGGGCGGCCTGGACCAACGCCGTGGTGCGCCCGACCTTCGGCCAGCTGGCGCCGGGTTTTGTGATCGACGATGACGTGGCGGAGTTCGGCAACCCCAACCTCAAGCCGCTGGAATCGAGCAACTTCGACCTCGGTATCGAACACTTCATGGGGCAGGCGGGCACGGTGTCGGCATTCCTCTTCTACAAGGACATCAAAAACTTCGTCTACAACACCGACCTGGCCGGCAGCGGCGAGTGGATCGACTTCACCGAAGCCCACAGCTACGCCAATGGCGACAGCGCCAAGCTGTACGGCCTGGAACTGGCCTACTCGCAAAAATTCGACTGGCTGCCGGCACCCTGGAACGGCGTCATCCTGGGGGCCAACACCACCTTCAGCCGTTCCAGGGCGAGCATCAAGGGCGTGGATGCGACAACGGGGGCCAGCCTCAAGCGCGATATCGACTTGCCGAACCAGTCGAACACCCTGGGCAACCTGATGCTCGGCTGGGAAGACGAAAAGCTGAGCCTGCGCCTGTCGGCCAACTACAAATCGGACTACCTCTACGAGCTGGCGGGGATCAACGACAAGGCCCACGACACCCATGTCGACGCCCAGACCTTTGTCGACTTCAGCGCCCGTTACTCCCTGACCAAAAACCTGCAAGTGAGCTTCGATGCACAGAACCTCACCGACCAGCCGTACTTCGTCTACAGCGGCAACAGCCGCTACAACAACCAGTACGAAGAGTACGGCCCGACCTACTCGGTGGGCCTGACTTTCACCCATTTCTAAACGTTCGCAGACCCCGTGGGAGCGAGCCTGCTCGCGAAGATCGTAAGCGATGCCGAGGCCTTCGCGAGCAGGCTCGCTCCCACTGAAAGACAGTGCTTTTTTTGAACAGAATTCAGGATTGATCACTCATGTTTAAACGCAAACCCCGCTTTTTGCCATTGCTGGCATGCCTGACCGCTGGCAGCGCTCAGGCAGCGACTGAAATCACAGCCCCGGTCTTGCAGCCGTGGTCGACCAGCAAAGCCCAGGCCCTTGGTTTTTTGCCGAACGGTACAAGCGACGAACGCCTGGCAGTGAGCAAGCGCGAAGGTCTGCTGCTGCTCGATAAACAGGGCAAAACCCTGAGCCGGGTCCCGGGCGTGTTTGCCGGGCTGGACAGCCGTGCGCTGGGCGATCAGGTACTGGTTGCCAGTCACGACAAGGACAAACAGCAAGTGGCCCTGTTTAGCCTCGACCCCAAGAGCCATCAATGGCAAGCACCGTCGTACCTGCCCGCCCGGGACTATGGGGTGGACGGGGTGTGCCTGTACCAGGATGACGCGAGCAACATCTACCTGTTCACCGTGGGCGAAGAGGGCAAGGGTGAGCAATGGCTGGTAGCCGCCGACAGTAAGCGTTTGCAAAAGCCGTTGTTGGTACGCAGCCTGCCGTTGCCGCCGCAAGCCAAGTTTTGTCAGGTCGACGACGGTGCGCAGAACCTGTTCGTCAACGAAGAAAACGTCGGTTGGTGGGCGTACCCGTCACACGCGGAAGCCGATGCTTCACGCGTGCCGGTGGCCATGGTCGAGCCGTTTGGCAATGTGAAAAAAACTGCCGGAGCAATGGCGCTGGTACCGGGCGCAATGCTCGGGCTTGATCCGCAAGCGGCCCGGCTGAACCTCTATCAGCAACAAGGCAAACGCTGGTCGCCGGTTGCCAGCCTGGCACTGGCCGGTGTGGTTGAGCCCGAACATCTGGCCGCACGCCAGACACCCCAAGGCTTGCAAGTGCTGGTGCAGGATGGCGCCAACAGCAAGCTGCTGGAAGGCACCCTTGGCTGGCAAGCCACGGCGGTGAGTCTGCCGCCGGTATTGGTGAGCGTGAAACCTGCAGTGCAAACCGAAGTGGTGATGAGTCAGGGCGATGCGGCTGATGATCCGGCGATTTGGGTTCACCCGCAAACCCCCGCCCTGAGCCGGGTATTGGGCACCAATAAACAGCAAGGCCTTGAGGTGTACGACCTGCAAGGCAAACGGGTACAGCATCTGCCGGTCGGGCGCCTGAACAACGTCGATGTACGCCCGGGTTTCACCCTGGGGTCGCGCACCGTGGATCTGGCGGTGGCGACCAATCGTGATCACAACAGCCTGAGCGTGTTCAGCATTGATCGCGCCACGGGTGAGTTGCAGCCAGCAGGCGAGATCGCCACGCCGGTCAGCGACATCTACGGGTTGTGCCTGTTCAAGGCGCCATCGGGCGAAATCTACAGCTTTGCCAACGACAAGGATGGCACCTTTGTGCAACACCGCCTGTTTGCCCGGGGCGACAAGGTCGAGGGTGAGCTGGTGCGTCAGTTCAAGGTTGCGAGCCAGCCTGAGGGCTGTGTGGCAGACGACAAGCACCAGCGTCTGTTCCTCGGGGAAGAGGATGTGGCGGTGTGGGCGGTGGATGCCCGTCCCGAGCAGCCGGCAACGCTGAGCAGCGTGATCAGGGTGGGGGATCAGGTGCATGACGACATCGAAGGGCTGGCGCTGTATCAGACCGAAAAAGACAACTACCTGGTGATCTCCAGCCAGGGCAATGACAGTTATGTGGTGCTCGATGCGGAGCCGCCTTACGCCCTGCGTGGTGCATTCCGGGTGGGAGTCAATGCCGGGGAGGGTATCGATGGCGCTTCGGAGACCGATGGCCTTGAAGTGACTTCGGCCAACCTGGGAGGCCCGTGGAGCAAAGGCATGCTGGTGGTGCAGGACGGTCGCAAGCGCATGCCCGAGCAAGCACAGAACTTCAAGTACATCCCCTGGGCCGAAGTGGCCAAGGCGCTGCACTTGCCATAATCCGGTCATCTGAATCCTTTTCAATCCTTTAACCGCTGGCCAATAACCCCCGGCAGGAGCAGCACTATGCACGCAACCATGGAACACATGACTATTTGGGGCCTGATCAGCGACGCGAGTCTGCTGGTCAAAGGCGTGATGCTGATCCTGTTGGCGGCCTCGCTGTTGAGCTGGTTTTTGATTGTGCGGCGCAGCGCCATTTTGCGCCGCAGCGAGCGCGACATGGACAGCTTCGCCCGGCGCCTGCGGGCCCAGGGTGAACTCAATGCGCTGTACCGCGAAAGCCGTGATGCCAGCCAGGAAGATGCTGGCGCCGAGCAGGTATTTGCGGCTGCCTACAGTGAGTACGCCCAGCTCAAGCAACAGCCGGGGGTAGATGCCGAGGGCGTGATGCAAGGGGTTGAGCGGGCGCTGTATGTGGCCATCAGCGAGCAGGAGATCCGTCTGGAAAAAGGCCTGCAGTTTCTGGCCACCGTGGGTTCGGTCAGCCCCTATATCGGCCTGTTCGGCACCGTGTGGGGGATCATGAATTCCTTTATCGGCCTGTCCCAGGTGCAGCAGGCGACCCTGTCCACCGTGGCCCCGGGCATTGCCGAAGCCCTGATTGCAACCGCCATTGGCCTGTTTGCCGCGATTCCTGCGGTGATTGCCTATAACCGCTTCTCGGCCCGTGGCCAGACTTTGCTGACCCGTTATTACAGCCTGGGCAACGAGGTGCAGATGCGCCTGTACCGCAACCTGCACGCCGGTGCGCGGAACATGTCTGCCGTCGCTTGAAAGGGAGTTCAACATGCTAACTCGACCACAGCGCAAACACGGGCCCAAGGCCGAAATGAACGTAGTGCCTTACATCGACGTGATGCTGGTGCTGCTGGTGATCTTTATGGTGACGGCGCCGATGCTGACCCAGGGCGTGAAGATTGAGCTGCCCAAAGTCGCCAGCGAAGCCCTGGTCAATGACAGTCAGCAAAAAATCCTGACCCTGTCGGTCAAGGCCGAGGGGGGCTATTACTGGAACCTGGGCAGCGAACTGGACACCAAAAACCAGACCGACAGCGCCGTGAGCCTTGAAGAGCTGCAGGCCAAGGTCGGCGAGGTGGTGGCGCAAAACGGCGACACCCAGGTGTATATCCGGGCCGACAATGAGGCCGGTTACGGCAGTGTGGTCAAGGCCATGGCCGCCTTGCAGCAAGGTGGCGTGACTAATCTGGGGCTGGTGACCGAGGCCCCGCAATGAGTGCCGCGCTGATGCATGGCCCGTTGCTGCAAGCCCGGCCCTTGCCCTGGTCCCGGTTGTGGCGCAACAGCCAGGCCCTGACGGTGACCATCGCCCTGCACAGCGCCGTGGTGGCCTTTTTGGTGCTGGGCTGGAGCATGGAGCAACCGCTGACAGAGCCGGCGCCCTCGACCCTGAAAACCCGGCTGGTGATGTTGCCCGCCGAACCGGTTGCGGCGCCGCCGGCGCCAGAACCGCTGCCGGTGGCCGCCCCGGCGCCGGTGGTGGAGGCAAAACCCGAGGTGGTCAAGCCCACGGTTGATCCGCAGATACAGGCGCGCAAGCTGGAGCAGGCAGCGCTGGCGCGTAAACGGGTAGCCGAACAAAAGCAGGTGCAGTTGGAGCAAGACAAAGCCGCTCGCCATCGTGCCGAGCAACTGGAGTCCCAGCGTCAGCAAGCGCTGGCCGAAGTTTCGGCGCAGCAGGCCCGTGTGGCTGCGGATAACGCCAGACGAGCGCAACAGGCAGCTGCGGCAGCGCAGGTGCGCCAATACCTGCCCATCAGCAAACAAGCTCCGGACTACCCGCAGCGGGCACTGGACAAAGGCATTGAGGGTGATTGCACGGTGGAGTATTCGGTGACGCCTCAGGGCAAGGTCGACAATCCCAAAGTGGTGGGCAGCTGCCACCCGGCCTTTATCCGGCCGTCACTCGTGGCGGCAGCGACATTCCGTTATCAACCACGGATGGTCGACGGTCAGGCCGTGACCGTACCGGGAGTGCGCAACACATTTCACTACAAGATCCAGTAGCGGTAGGCACAACCCTGTGGGAGCGGGCTTGCTCGCGATGGCAGCGACGCGCATTAACTGAAAGACCGAGGCGCCTGTGTCGCCAGCAAGCCCGCTCCCACAGGGTTTGCCGCTCACCTGACGAGTATCAACATCCTTCGTGCATCCTTGGCCTATGCTCCACGGGTTTTCAGCATAAGGAACTGGCCATGAATGCGCCTGCAACCACCCCGACGCCTGCTACGGCAAAAGCGAAACTCCCCATAGGCCTGGTGATTGCAGTCCTGGTGATGATCGGCATTTTGCTGTTGCCATTGCCTGCCGACTTGCCGGTGGCCGGCCATCGCATGCTGGCGATCCTGGCATTTGCCGTGGTGGTGTGGATCACCGAAGCGGTGTCGTACGAAGCCAGCGCAATCATGATTACGTCCTTGATGGCGTTTTTGATCGGCATGGCGCCGACCCTGGCAGACCCGTCAAAGCTCTACGGCACGTCCGCCGGTATCACCATGGCCCTGACCGGCTTTTCCAATGCCGCACTGGCGCTGGTGGCGGGCGCGCTGTTTATTGCCGCCGCCATGACCCATACCGGTCTGGACCGGCGCATTGCTTTGGTCACGCTGTCGCGTATCGGTACCAGCACCCGGCGCATCCTGCTGGGGGCGATTGCGGTCACCATCCTCCTGAGCCTGGTGGTGCCCAGCGCCACGGCCCGCAGTGCCTGCGTGGTGCCGATCATGATGGGCGTGATCATGGCGTTTGGCGTGGACAAACGCTCCAACATCGCCGCCGGGATCATGATTGTCGTGGCCCAGGGCACCAGTATCTGGAACGTAGGGATTCAAACGGCGGCTGCGCAAAACCTGCTGACCGTGGGCTTTATGGACAAGATGCTCGGCGCCCGCGTGAACTGGCTCGACTGGCTGATCGCCGGTGCGCCGTGGGCCATCATCATGTCGGCGGTGTTGCTGTTTGTAGTGCTCAAAATGCTGCCGCCGGAAAGCGACAGCATCCCCGGCGGCAAAGAGGCGGTGGAAAAGTCCCTGGCGGAACTGGGCCCCATGACCGGGCCGCAGAAACGCCTGATGGGGGTTTCGATAGCCTTGCTGCTGGCGTGGGCCACTGAAGGCAAGCTGCACAACTTTGACACCACCTCCACGACCTATGCCGGATTGGTCTTCTTGCTGTTGCCGCGCTTTGGCGTCATGACCTGGAAAGACGTGCAGTCACGTATCCCGTGGGGCACGGTGATTGTGTTCGGGGTCGGGATCAGCCTGGGCACGGCGTTGCTGACCACCCAGGCCGGGCAATGGCTGGGGGCGCAGGTGGTGCAGAACACTGGACTGGATCAGGTCGGGCCGCTGGGGATCTTTGCGATTCTGGGGGCGTTCCTGATTTTGATTCACCTGGGGTTTGCCAGTGCCACCGCGTTGACCTCGGCGCTGTTGCCGATTCTGATCGCGGTGCTGCAAACCTTGCCGGGTGAATTCAACCGCCTGGGCATGACCATGTTGCTGGGGTTTGTGGTCAGCTACGGGTTCATCCTGCCGATCAACGCACCGCAGAACATGGTGTGCCTGGGCACCCAGACCTTCACTGCCAAGCAGTTTGCCAAGGTCGGGCTGATCGTTACCGCTGTGGGGTACTTGCTGATGCTGCTGTTCGGCGCAACGTACTGGAGCTGGCTGGGCTGGATGTAAAAAGCCGCTAACCGCAGTAGCTGTGGATGTACAAAGATGACTCAACTGTGGGAGCGAACCTGCTCGCGAAGATCATTCGCGAGCAGGTTCGCTCCCACAGGGGTGCTTGACCGCTAACAAGCGTCTCTATGACGCTAGTTGCCGCTCTCGCTGCCGCCCTCGCTGCTGACTTCTGCCGGTACGTCTTCGCCCGCCATGCGCTTGCGGAACAGCGAGGTCCGGGCCAGCAGCAAGGTGGTCACCGGTACGGTGATGGACAGCAGAATCGGCATCAGCCAGGCGTGCAGCACCGGGGTCGATTTCAGTGCGGAAAAGTACAGGATCGACGCCAGCGCCACCCCCCACGCACCAATGGTCGACGCCAGGGCCGGCGGGTGCATGCGCTGAAAAAAATCCTTGAGGCGCAACAGCCCGACAGCACCGCACAGGGCAAACAGGCTGCTGAGCACCAGCAGCACGGCCACCGGTATTTCGATCCAGAGCGACAACTCGCTGAGGGAATTCATTCGATCACCTCGCCACGCAGCAGGAATTTGGCCAGCGCAAAAGAGCCGACAAAGCCAAACAGAGCAATCAGCAGCGCGCCTTCAAAGTAAGTGTCACTGGCATAGCGGATGCCCAGCACCAGCATCATCAACATGGCCAGGATGTACAGGTAGTCCAGCGCCAGGACCCGGTCCTGGGCCGACGGGCCCTTGAACAGGCGAATCACGGTCAGGACCATGGCCAGGCTGAAGATAAACAGGCTGAGCAGGATGGCATTGGTGAGCAGGGCACTCATTCAAAGATCTCCATCAATGGGCGTTCGTAGGCGGTTTTGAAGTGCTCGATAAACTGCGCCTCGTCGTCCAGATCGAACACGTGCAACAACAGGACGCTACGGTCCAGCGCCAGTTCCGACCAGATGGTGCCGGGCACCACGGTGGTGATCATCGACAGGGCGGCCAGGCCATTGGCGTCACGCAAGTCCAGGGGGATCTTGATGAACCGGGAGCGAGGCGGGTTCGTGCCGGCCCTGAGCACACCCCAGGCCACGGCGATATTAGAAGCCACCACGTCGCGGCCGACCAGGAAGAACAGTTTGAGAATCACCCCCGGGCGCCGGATGCGCACCGGCAATGGCCGCAACGGCGCGAACATCAGCGGTGCCACAATGGCCAGCGCGGCGCCCAGCAGCAGGTTGCCGGCACTCAGCGAAAGGTTGAGCAACAACCACAGCACCCACAGCGCGAGTGACAGCCAGGGCGCGGGAAACAGACGCTTCATGGCTGCACCTCCGGTGTTGCCGTCCTGGCTTCGGGGCTCGGTACCGGGCGGGTGCCGATTACGGCCATGACGTAGCGCTCAGGGTTGTTCAGGGTATCGGCAGCGGCCTGGGTGTAACGCAACACCGGCTCGGCCTTGAATGTCAGTACCACACACAGCCCCAGCAGCAGCACGATGGGCAGGCACTCGATGCGGCGCAGTATCGGGGATTCACGCTCCAGGGGCGTCCAGAAGCGCTGGATACCCATGCGCGAAAAGGCAATCAACGAGGCTAGCCCCGACAGAATCAACAGCGCCAAAAGGCTCCAGGCTGCCGTTGAAATCGGCTCGTCAGTCGCATTGCCCAGGCCCATCGGGTTGAGCAGGGCGTTGAGCAGGCTGAGTTTGCCGATAAACCCGGACAGCGGCGGCATGCCGATGATCAACAGGGCGCAGGCGATAAAGCTCAGCCCCAGAAAGGCCATGGTCCAGGGAATGATCTGCCCGACCACTACCTTTTGCTCGTCGTCCAGGTTGGTGCCACGGGGTGGGGTGGAAGACTCGGCAAGGCTGGGTTGGGGCTCGGCATCGTCTTCAAGCACCAGATCGGCAGAGGAGCGCGAACGCTCGATCAGCTCGGCCAGCAGGAACAGTGCACTCAGGGCCAGGGTGGAACTGATCAGGTAGAACAGCGCGGCGGCGGTCAGGTTGGGTTGGGCAAACCCCACGGCCGACAGCAGAATGCCGGCGGACACCAGAATGCTCAGGCTGGCCATGCGCTCCAGGCGCTGGGCGGCAAGGATCGCAATCGCGGCACAGACGATGGTCGCCATGCCGCCGTAGATCAGCCAGTCGCCGGCAAAGTACGCCGACGCTCCGGCCTGCCCGGAGAACAACAGGGTCCACAAGCGCAGCACGGTGTAGATCCCGACCTTGGTCATGATCGCGAACAGGGCCGCCACCGGTGCACTGGCCGAGGAGTAGGCCGGCACCAGCCAGAAGTTCAGGGGCCACATCCCGGCCTTGGCCAGGAACGCAATTGCCAGAATGGCCGCGCCTGCATGCAGCAGGCCGCGATCAGCCTCGGGCACCAGGGGGATCTTGAGTGCCAGGTCGGCCATGTTCAGCGTGCCGGTCACCCCGTAAATCAAGGCCGCGCCGATCAGGAACAACGATGAGGCCAGCAGGTTGATCGAAATGTAATGCAGCCCCGCCGACACCCGGGCCTTGCCCGAGCCGTGGAGCATCAGGCCGTAGGAGGCGGCCAGCAGCACTTCGAAAAACACGAACAGGTTGAACAGGTCGGCGGTCAGGAAGGCCCCGTACAGGCCCATCAGCTGGATCTGGAACAACGCGTGGAAGCTGGCCCCGGCGCGGTCCCAGCGGGCCATGGCGAACATCAGGGCGCAGCTGGCGATGATGCCGGTCAGCACCAGCATCAGGGCGCTCAGGTGATCAACCACCAAAGCAATCCCGAATGGCACTTGCCAATTACTGGGCAGGTATACCCCGATTGAGGCCGGGATAGCCTGCTGGCAAGTCCATAGCAGCAACAGCACCGAGATGCCCAGGCCGATCAGGGTGGAGATCAGATTGAGCCGGGCTTTGAGCGGGCGGTGTTTTTCCCCCAGCAACAGCATGATGGCCGCAGTCAGCAGCGGTAACAGAATGGGCGCAACGATCAGATGCGGCATCAAATTCATTCTTTAGGCTCCCGGCCATCAACGTGGTCGGTACCGGTCAGGCCCCGAGAGGCCAGCAAGACCACCAGAAACAGTGCGGTCATGGCAAAACTGATGACGATGGCGGTGAGTACCAGCGCCTGGGGCAGCGGGTCTGTGTAGTTGAGCAAGTCCTGGGGCACGCCGTCCTTGATCACCGGCTCCTTGCCGATAAACAGGCTGCCCATGCTGAAAATGAACAGGTTGACCCCGTACGACAGCAGGCACAGGCCCATGACCACCTGGAAGGTTCGCGGGCGCAGAACCAGCCAGGTACCCGATGCGGCCAGAACCCCGATAGCGATAGCGATGACTTCTTCCATCAGGCGGCTCCTTCTTTGGTTTGACGGGCAGGTTGCGGGGCCAGCTGGTTGCTCGGGCGATGGGCCCGGACCGACTGGTGCGCCAGTGCCGTGAGGATCAGCAGGGTGGCACCGACCACGACCGCATAAACGCCGATATCGAAGAACAGGGCGCTGGCCACATGGATATCCCCCAGCAGCGGCAAGCTGAAGTGGGCGGTATGGGTGGTCAGGAACGGATAGCCCACTGCAATCGATCCAAGGCCGGTCAGGGTCGCGCACAACAGGCCGGTGCCCATCCAGCGCAAGGGGCGCAGGCTCATTTGCGCTTCGACCCACTGCGTGCCGGCAACCATGTACTGCAGAATAAACGCCACACTCATCACCAGACCGGCGACGAACCCTCCGCCCGGCTGGTTGTGCCCGCGCATGAACAGGTACATCGACACCACAAAGGCGATCGGCAGCAGCAAGCGCACCAGCACCGCGGGCACCATCATAAAGCCCAGTGCGGTATCGCTGGCGCTGCGGGGGTTGACCAGATCGGTCATCACGTCCTTGGCCAGACGGCGCTGCTGGGAAGGCAGCTGCATGCTCTCTTTGGACGGGCGGAAGCGTCGCAGCAGGGCGAACACGGTCAGTGCCACCGCTGCCAGAACCGTGATTTCACCCAGGGTGTCAAAGCCCCGGAAGTCCACCAGCATCACATTCACCACATTGCTGCCGCCGCCTTCAGGCAAGGCACGGCTGAGGTAGAACGATGAAATGTCGTTGGGGGTCTGGCGGGTCAGCATGGCATAGGACAGGATCGCCATGCCGCCCCCCACCGCCGTGGACAGCAACAAGTCACGCAGACGACGGATACGCGCCTTGCGCAGGGTACCCGGCAATGGCGAGACTTCTTCGATCCGCCGGGGCAGCCAGCGCAAGCCCAGCAGGATCAGCACCGTGGTCACGACTTCAACCGCCAGCTGGGTCAGGGCCAGATCGGGGGCCGAGAACCAGACGAAGGTCACACAGGTCATCAGGCCGCATACGCTGACCATGGTCAGTGCTGCGAGACGGTGGTACTTGGCTTGCCAGGCGGCGCCCAGGGCGCAGGCCATCGCAATCAGCCACAGGGTCACAAACACGATCGAGCCCGGAATTTTCGGCCGGTCACCCCAGCCCAGGCCGCTGTAGAGCAGCGGGATCAACCCGGCAAGCACTGCCGCCAGCACCAGCAGGAACAGCTGGGTTTGCAGGCGCTGGGTACTGATCCGTCGCTCGATGCGCCGTGCGCCGCGCATGATCACCACCAGGCTGCGCTCGAAGAAGCGCTTGCCATTGAAGTACTTGATCAGCGGTGGCAGCGGGAAGCGCTCGAGCTTGAGCTGCTTGCGCAACAGTACATAGAGCACGATGCCGCCGGACATGGCGATCAGGCTCATGATCATCGGCGCATTCAGACCGTGCCAGATGGCCAGGCTGTACTCGGGCAACTCGCCCCCCACCACGGGCTGGGCGGCAGCGGCAAGCAACGGGCCAACGGTTTGTGCCGGGAATATGCCCACCATCAGGCAGGTAAACACCAGCAGCTCGACCGGGGCGCGCATCCAGCGTGGCGGCTCGTGGGGGGTATGGGGCAGGTTGGTTGCGGGCGGCCCGAAAAACACATCCACGGTAAAGCGCAGGGCATAAGCCACGCTGAATGTACCGGCGATGGTCGCGACCACCGGCAGGGCAATTTCGACCCAGGCCGTGGAATTGATAAACACCGTCTCAGCGAAAAACATCTCTTTGGACAGGAAACCGTTGAGCAACGGCACCCCGGCCATGGACGCACTGGCCACCATGGCCAGGGTCGCGGTATAGGGCATCAACTTGAACAGGCCGCTGAGCTTGCGGATATCCCGCGTGCCGCTTTCGTGGTCGATGATGCCGGCGGCCATGAACAGCGAGGCCTTGAAGGTCGCATGGTTCAGAATGTGGAACACCGCAGCCACCGCGGCCAGCGGGCTGTTAAGGCCGAGCAGCAGGGTGATCAGCCCCAGGTGGCTGATGGTGGAGTAGGCCAGCAGGCCTTTGAGGTCGTTCTGGAACATGGCGCAATAAGCGCCCAGCACCAGGGTGCAGGCCCCCGCGCCGCTGACAATCCAGAACCACTCCTCACTGCCCGAGAGCGAAGGCCAGAGGCGGGCAAGCAGAAACACCCCGGCCTTGACCATGGTCGCCGAGTGCAAATAAGCCGATACGGGGGTGGGCGCCGCCATTGCGTGGGGCAGCCAGAAGTGAAACGGGAATTGCGCACTTTTGCTCAAAGCGCCGATCAGGATGAGCGGGAGCAGGATCGGATACAGGCTGTGGGCGCGAATCTTGTCGCCGGCAGCCAGCACTGCATCCAGATCATAGCTGCCGACGACATGGCCGAGCAGCATGACCCCTGCCAGCAGGCACAACCCCCCGGCGCCCGTGACCATCAGCGCCATATAAGCGCCGCGTCGGGCATCCGAGCGGTGGTGCCAATAACCAATCAGCAAGAATGAAAAGAGGCTGGTGAGCTCCCAGAAAAATACGATCTGAATCAGATTGCCCGACAGCACCAGGCCGAGCATGGCGCCCATAAACGCCAGAAAAAAGGCGAAGAAGCGCGGCACCGGGTCTTCGGGTGACATGTAATAACGGGCGTACAGCGACACCAGCGTGCCGATGCCCAGCACCAGGATCGAAAACAGCCAGGCGAACCCGTCCAGGCGCAGGACAAAATTCAAGCCGAGACTGGGCAGCCACATGAACTCTTCACGAATCACCCCACCATGGGCGATTTGTGGATAGAGCAGGGCTACTTGAACTGTACCGATCAATGCAATCAGACCGGCCAGCAACGATTCACTGTTACGGGCGTTGTGCGGCAAAACAGCCGCCAGACAGCTGCCGACAAAGGGCAGAAGCAGTAGAACTATCAGGGACATAGGCTTCTAATCTGCAGGAGTTTGTAAGCGATCATACGTGGCGAGTTGCGGATCACCAACAGCGAACCTGTGGCTGAATCCTACAAAGTCTGTCGATAACCGGTAAAGGTTTCCTTCAGTTCTCCTCTCGTATAACCGCTTGCGAGTAAGACTATTCGTATTGCTTTTCAGATCTTCAGCATTAATCGCAGGCTTGATCCCCTTGTTTTTCCTGGGGGTCGTCGCGCTTTTTGCCTTTGATTTTTAACTCACTCACGATCACCGCTGCAACAATCAATACCGCGCCCAGCAATGCGATACCGGGCAGGCGCTCACCGGCCAGACGCCCTGCGATACCGGCCCATACCGGCTCGCCCGCGTAAATAAGCGTGGCGCGGGTGGGTGAAACGCTTTTCTGGGCCCAGTTCATGGCCACCTGAATCACCGCGCTCGCGGCACCCAGGCCCACCGCACTGGCTAACAATAGCCATGAAAAGTCAGGTATGGCTTCTTGTGTGGGCACAATCATCAAAAACGCCAGAATAGAAGCCGTACTCAACTGCACCACGGTGACCCGGCGAACATCGACTTTGCCGGCGTAGGCACTGATCAGGATGATTTCAGCCGCTATGGCAATGGCACTGATCAGCGTGGCGATTTCGCCGGGGCTGAAATCCAGGGATGCACCGCCAGGGCCGGACAACAGCATCAGCCCGGCAAAGGCCAGCATGATCCCCAGACTGGGCATCAACCCGGGCCGGCGCCCCAGCACCAGCCACTGCAGTAACGGTACAAAAGGCACGTAGAGCGCAGTAATGAAGGCCGACTGGCTGCTGGGGATGGTCTGCAGCCCAATGGTTTGCAAACCATAGCCAAGCATGATCGACACCCCGATAAACATCCCGGCCTTAAGCTCGAACAGAGTAATGCCGCGCAGGCTGCGCATTGAAAACAGGGAGACGATGATTGCCGCAGCGGCAAATCGCAGCCCCACAAAAAACATCGGCCCGCTGGCCGTCAGCGCATGCTGCACCAACAAGAAGGTGATGCCCCACACCATGGTGATCAGGATCAGCACGCATTCCGCTTTGCTGAAACGGGAAGTCAAAGACATCAGGCTGAAAGATTTCAATGGCGTCGCAACCTTGCGTGTTACAGGAGGGGAGACGCACAATGCGTCAAAGCTGGGCAGTATACTGCGCAGCCCCACAAGGTGAGCAATATAGTGCCCAAAGAAAATTCACAACGTGCGTCCGTTTTACAGCATGTGAGCCAGAACGTGCGCCGCCTCAGGTTGTTGGCGCATCTGAGCCAGAGTGCCTTGGCAGAACTGTCTGGCGTGAGTCGGCGAATGCTGGTGGCCATAGAGGCGGGCGAAAAGAACGTCAGCCTGAGCACCCTTGATCGGGTGGCGGAGGCATTGAATGTAGCGTTCAGCGACTTGATCCAGGCGCCGGGCTCACCCGACCCGAGCCGCATCAACGAAGTAGCCTGGACGGGCGAGAAGGTGGGGAGCAAAGCAGTACTGCTGTCCAAGGCCACCGCCTCGCGGGAAGTTGAACTGTGGGAATGGACCCTGGCACCGGGCGAGCAATACCACTCCCAGGCAGATGCCGAGGGCTGGAGCGAGCAGCTGTACGTGATCGAAGGTTGCCTGACCTTGCTGATAGACGACCAGGCGCTGCGTTTTAGCGCGGGGGAGTTTTACATGTACGCCAGCAACAGGCCTCATGCCTACCGCAACGAGGGGGAAGGAATACTGCGGTTTGTGCGCAATGTCGTGATCTAAAAACAGGGGGCGGGAAAATAACTAAAAATTATTAGAATTCAGGGGGTTGCCAGCTTCCACCTTCTAGTACATAATGCGCGCCATCAGCCCGGGGGCAACTACCTGAAGTGCTGAAGAATCAAATGCTTGTAGCGATAACATCGCAGCAGCAAACTTTTGTTTTTGATGTTTCAACTGAAATTTCAAGACAATTGGCCGAATAGCAAAATGGTTATGCAGCGGATTGCAAATCCGCCCACGCCGGTTCGATTCCGGCTTCGGCCTCCACATTCGAAAGCCCCGTAGATTAACGTCTACGGGGTTTTTTATTGCCTGAAGATTAGTGGCGAGGGAGGGCAATTGGGACAATTCTGGGACACTGACAAAATTTGCATGTCCCAAAACGCCCCGGCAAAATGCCGAACATGGCTACCCTCGAACAGCGCCCTAACGGCACATGGCGGGCCAAGATCCGCAAAAAAGGCTACCCCTCTCTTTCAGCTTCGTTTGATACCAAAGCCGAAGCTCAGCGCTGGGCGACTGAAATCGAAGGTGACATTTCGCGCAAGCGTTTCGTAGATATCCGTGAAGCTGAAAGTACTACTGTTGCCCAAGCGCTGAAGCGCTATGAAAGGGAAGTTTCCATACACAAGAAGGGCGCCCGGCAAGAGAAGACTCGAATCAAGGTGTGGTCCGACAGTAAGTACGGCTCGAAGTCCCTGGTGGAACTGCGGTCTGCTGATCTGGCTGAGTACAGGGATGCGCGCCTGGCCGAGGGTATGTCGACCAATACCGTGCGGCTATCGCTTGCCCTGATTAGCCACCTGTATACGGTCGCAATAAAAGATTGGGGGATTGAAGGGCTGAGCAACCCGGTGGCAAAGCTGAGGATGCCTAAAGGCAGTCGTGAGCGCGATCGAAGACCTACAAGCAAAGAGCTGGAAGCCGTCCTTAAAGCTGCTGCAGTCATTCACAGCGAGATGCCAGTCGTCATTGAGATGGCCATCGAGACAGCCATGCGCCGCAGCGAGCTTTTAACGTTGCGCCGTGAGCATGTAAAGGGGAAGCATGCGCTGTTGGAGGACACCAAAAATGGCACTCGCCGATTGGTGCCGCTTTCCCTTCGCGCCCGGGCGCTGATCGAATTGCTACCGGCAAGAATTGATGGTTGTGTGTTTTCTTTGGCGCCGCATTCGGTTAGCCAGTATTTTTTGCGAGCATGCCGAGAGGCCAATGTAGACGATTTGCACTTTCACGACATGCGCCATGAAGGGACGTCGCGACTCTTCGAGAAGGGATTGTCGATAATGGAAGTGGCCAGTATCACCGGGCACAAAACATTGAGCATGCTTAAACGCTATACGCACCTGTGCCCTGACGCATTGGCCGACAAGCTTGGTTAGCCAGCCTTGGACAGCTTCGGCGGTGTCTGGCGCTTGCGGCCCGGCCTGACTGGAGTGTGGTGCCCTTCCTCGCACTCCTGCAAAAATTTGCGCACGGTCGTAACCCGCCAGCAGATACGATTTCCTTGCTTGAAAAAAGGTGGCAACCAATACGCGCCAGCTTGCCGGGCGCTGCGAATAGACGATTCAGTACGCCCCAGCAGCTTGGCCAGCTCAGGGATGTGGATGATCTCTGGTTCCATAGCAGGCTCCCAGCCCCAATGATTGGTGGGGATACATATAGGAAGGGTTCTATCTCGGAGTACCACATTGCGTGCATGCCCAGCGGATGCCAGGCAGCTGTTGTAGCTTCGATGCCGCTGCAAATGCTTCCGTAAGTGATAGGCATAGACGTGCCTCGACGGTATATTTAAAGGGAAAGTTGGCGATGGTTTTAGAAGGGGAAAAGTGTGGCGATTGTTTACCATTTCTGTGATGCATATTACGGCCTGATTAATATAGCGCGTAGGAGATTAAAAATTGCAACAATAATGGAGCTTAATGATCCATTTGAGCTGATCGCGCACAATATGAAAGATGTTGAGATTAGGCGTGCGATGAGAAAGTTCAAAGCTGAAAGTGCTTCGCGATTTGGTTTTCTTTGCTTTAGTCGTTCTTACAAAAGCCCAGTGCAGTGGGGGCACTATGCAGAAAAACATAAAGGTATTTGTATTGGTTTTGACGTTCCAGATATAGATCTTCATTCTATAAATTATACTGATTATAGATTGGGTTTTGATCCTTCAATGGTTGACACTGAGGACAAAAAGCTGAGTTGGTTGATGAGTTTTTTTATCACGAAGCATAGCCATTGGGGTTACGAGCAGGAGGAACGAATGATTCTAAGTCTTGATGCTGCCGAGCGAGAGAAAGATCTTTATTTTGCATCTTTCGCAGATGCGAAACTTCAAGTGGCAGAGGTGATCGTTGGTTGTAATTCTGAAATCTCCAAAGGACAAGTTTTGCACGCCCTGGGTGATATTTCCAAAGGCGTAGATATCTTTAAAGCACGGCCAGGATTTGGTGAGTTTGAAATTGTACGTAATAAAAATAAGAGGCTATGGCCTTGAGTGTTTATGCTGACGTGTAGCCTCTTATGTTATACATTTGTTCGCTGTAACGCCCCCTCAATGTAAGCAACACTGTTTTCAATCCAAACAGCGCTGAGTTCAGTGGGCAACTCGATAGGTTTCTCTTTCAGAGACCCGCAGACAATACCAGTTTCGATCTCGCCAGATTTGGCCAAGACACACAGCAATGCGAAAAACTGAGAGCGTGCCTCGGTAATAAGTACATCAAATCGATCCAGCACCACCAGCCGTAGCCCCGATGCAATGGCGATGGCGATCCCAATCAGCGCATCACAACGCCACCGCTCCGACTCCGACAACAGGTTGTAGTGTCGACCTGCAGCGGTAATGGTCATGTCACCGCCGATTGAAACAACGGCCCACCCCGCCAGAGCGGACAACCTGGCCAAGCTGTCATTAATGGGTTTCAAAGCCCCGGTCAGTATTTCGCCCGGGATGCCATCAGGCGCCAATGCAGCGGTAATTAACGTCCAGGCCTTCACGTCTTCGTGACACTGCGCTGCCTGTGCAGCTTTTTCTTCAGCGCTGGTGATCAGTTCGAGACGTTCGCGCATGGCTTCAACTTTGGCGCTGGCAGCATCCCGCAGGTTACGTTGCCCCTGAATGGCATCCACAACACGTTGGATCATGGCATCTGTAATCAGTTCTCCAGTTGATGCAGTCAGTGCTTCCAGATCGCGGCCTGCCTGCTCAGATTCGGTCACGGCCTTCAGGTCGTTGGTTTGCGTGCGCATCAATAGGTTGTAGGCATGGTTAGCTTTTTGAAGCTCTAGCTCGGCTGCTGCCAGCTTGTTGAGATCAGCGGTCTTGCCTTTGAACAGCTCAAGGGCCTTACCCACGATTTTCAATTTAACGCCGCAACCCGGGCAATTGCATGAGGCCTCGCCGGAGTGGGCCTCAACCTTCAGCTGAACCTCGGCAATCCTGGCCTTCCACTCCTCAAGCCCGCTGTTGGTTGTGGCCAGCTTTGTTTGGCGGCGATGGAGTTGCAGGTAGATCTCTTCAAGTTCAGCTTTGCGGGCGAGCATGTTGTCGCTTGCTTCGCGTTTGGCCCGTAAACCGCCGAGGTACTGGTCGCCTTTGCCAATTTCCTCAATGGCTTGCGCATGCTCGGCCTGCGCCTGAATCAAGTCGTCCTGCGTCACCTCGGGGATACCCTCAGCCAGCGCCGGGATGGTGACCATCCAGCCTTCAGCTTTTTCGCTGCCGTATATCTCGCCTGTAAGCGCTTTCCACGCACCCCGGCTTTCGCTCGCATAGGTCTTGGCTTGTTCCATGGCGGCGTTGAAACCACTAAGCAGCAGGGGTTTGATCTTCTCGACTTTTAGGGGATCTGCGCCTCGGGCTGCGAGCATCTCAATGGCCACAGCGGGTTTTGCACTTGATTTGGTCAGTGTGAACAACAGGGTGCGGCGAGACTTGTCGTCGAGTTTGGCGAAGGCATCGGGGTTGAGTACATAGGGCAGGTATTCTTGGCCTGCAACATCGGTTCGTTCTGCTTTGCCATTGGGCAGGGTGATGCTGCTGGCCACTCCGTCGTGACCGATGATGATCTGGGCCTTCTTTTGGCCTTCGGTCACCAGTTGGCCGTAGTCTTTCTTGTGGGCAACTCGGGCGCCTTCGCCCAGTGCCAAGCCTACAGCCTCTTTCAGGCTGGATTTACCGGCGCCATTCAGACCGCAGACCATGGTGATGGGGGCGGACAGGGTAAGGTTAGCGTGACGCAGGCCCTGGAAGTTTTCGACGTAGATGCTTTCGATACGCATGGCTTACTCCAGACTTGAATAGAGAGCGCCCATTGAATGCTCAGCTGTGGCTGGCTATGCGCTCAAGGATTTGTTTTTGTTTTTCACTGAGGAGGGTGTGCGGGCCATACCGTTGAAAATTGGCCCGCAGGTCGCTGGTGAAGTGTTCTTCCCACTCACCGCTGGCCATCAGCTCTGCCACGACCAGCAAGGCTGTGAATTCCTCAACACGGTCATAAATCTCGGCAACGGATTGAGTGCCCATGAGCGTTATTCGAAGTCGAGGCCGGTGGTATCGGCGGCAGCGGTTTGAGTGGCTTTGGGTTTTGCTCTGGTTTTTGCTGCTGGCTGATCAGTTGCGGATTCGGGCGTATCTGTAACAATTACCGCGTCAGAGACACTGGCATCCTCCTGATCCGGGATCGGCGGGGCGGTTTGATCCTGCAGGTCGGCCAGGTTTACGGCGTAGTTACCGGCGCCATCCGGTTTGGCGTCGATGTAGTCCTCGATTTCCTCGCGGGACTGCAACCCCATCAGCAGTTCTGGTGCGTAGAGGCGGCCGAAGAAGCTGGCGCAGCGGTAGCGCAGCATCAGTTCAGGGATCGTCTGCCACTTGCTGCCTTTCTTGGTGAGCCAGCCTTCATCGATAGCCATTTGAATGGAGACGACCGGTGATTCAAGGCGCTCGCCGGTTTCCTTTTCAATCGTCCAGGCCATGCAGGTCTGATGCCTTACCTTGACGGTTTTGGTGACTTCGTTGGACCGCCTTTTGCCGTTGGCGCCATCGATCCATTCCGTTGCGGTATAGGGCACTTCAACTTCTTCGCCGGGGGCGCCAAGCTCGAAGCGCAGCGATGAATAGCGCCCGCAGCTGTTGATTGAGGCGATGATAAATGGGCTGGACCATGAGGGGCGGCCTTCGATGATATGCAGGTTCTGCATGATCATCAGCGGGTCGGCACCCATTCGCTGGGCCATGTTCAGCGCTACCGCGCAGTTGGCTATGGCGGCAGTATTCTCCTCGTAGCCGGTTACTTGGCCAAACTGTTTCACCTCTTTCCATTTTCGGTAGGCGACCGGAACCATGGTCGAGCTGCTCAGCATATTGGACACGCGCAACAGCTGGTCAAAGCCTTCACCGGTCAGGAAGGACATGGGCGCGGTGTTTTTGGGTTTGGCTATTGCGCTGGTTTGCATTTGCTCCAGAGTGGTCAGTGTCATGGCGTCACCTTCAGGGATTCGAGATATTCGATTTCGGTAGCAACGGAAACGAAACGGCGATCTTCGGCCTGTCTGTTCGGATTTGCGTGAAAGTTGACCTGCGCCTGATAGAACCGCTCGCGGTCCCATACGCGGCGTGCATTGATCTGTGTGGGATGTTTGCCAGCAGGGTCGACCAGGCGGATGTACATGTCTTGATGCTTCATGGACGGCTACTCGTGATAAGGGCAGGTAGACCAGCGCCCGCAATACCTGGCGCTGCACAGAAAACTCTGCGGGTTGGGCGGGAACAGGCCGGTGCGGAACATTTCGGCGCCGATCTGGATCAGGCCGGGAAACTCCTCGGTGCCCACCATCACTCGCTTGGCTCCGTGGATTTCACCGATGCCGGTTTCAGGCTTGCCGCCTGTTTTCAGGCCGATAATGTGGGCCGGTAGCGTGCAGGCTTCGCCGGTGGTGTGTTCTTCGAGAATTTCGTAGGTGCCGATCTGGGCGGCGTGGCCTTTGGTCTTGGCGACGCCATTGGCCACTGCTGCGCGACCTGACTTCACATCGGCAATGCCTTTGCCTGCACTGGTTGTGCAGATTCGTGCGCGGTCGAGTTGGCCGGTCAGGCGGATGACGACACCGGCGCCGCAGTCGATATCCAGCGGGGTGGTCGTTCGTTCAACGGCGACGAATTCGTAGCGGGGGCTGATTTCGTTGCAGTAGGTGGTGTGCAGCTTCAGTCCAGTGGCTTCGGCCTGAGCCAGGCTGATATCGGAGCCCCGCCAATCCACCTCGTAATCTGGGTGCCGCAGCGTATGTACGAACATTTCAGCGGTTTCGTAGGCGGTAAGGTGGCTGCCGTTGATGCGGGCAGAGTCAAACGCAGCGGTGCCTGCGTGGAGTGAAGTGCCGAGGTGAGCACGGGGGCTGCTGGGCGAACGATGGCCCAGCAGTTGAACCCACTCGAACTTGAATGCGCAGTCGAACAGCGAACCCCACGATGAGGCCCTCACAGAGATGACGGACATGATGTTTGCCTATTGTGTGAGCTGGGTGACGTACGAGCTGGCCAGCACCCAGAGGGTGAAGAGGAGCAGGGCGATTGCGGCGCCGCGCCAGGTGTACTGGCGGCGCTGGTGTTGTCGGTCGTTCATGGCAACCTCACAATCAACAGGCCGCGCCACTTAAAGATCTGAATTCGGCGCGGCAGATCTGCGACCAGAAAAAAGCCCTGACGGTGCAGGGCTTCAATCAATCGTTTTCGGTTGGTGGCGATGATGTACATGCTCGACCTCCCGTCATTTTGGCCATGAACTCTTCATGCTCGCGCTGATAGATACGGTTTAGCTGGAGCACGTAGTCCGTGTACTCATCAAGATCAATTGCGCCCAATGAATGGGCCATTTCCAGGGCCATACTGGTTTCGGCGTGCAGTTGAATGGATGTGTTGCCTGCGAGCAATTGATCAATGAGTGGATTGATGATGCCGACTGCAATGCTGCGTGCGCGGCTCATGCTGCCCACCGTTTACGTTGCAGGTTGGTTTCGATCTGGCGCCACAGTTCGGCCTCGATCTGGCTGGCGTATTGTTCGCCCGCTTCGGCCAACTCACTGGCCGATGCATCCATCCGTATGCCATCGGCGTCGTAGGTGATGCCAGACACAAGGGTGAACTCCAGTTCATGGCTGCCGTAAAAGTCCCAGTCGCTGTAACAGCAATCAGGGTTTGGCGGGGTGTTTTCGCAGCTCGTTACCTCAACCTGGAGGACGAACGCTTCAACAATTACTTCGTAAGTCATGATTCACCTCCAGGGAATGGCGATGAGTTGTGGGGTTCTGCTCAGAGCAGAAGGTTGTTGGGAAGGCTGTTCCATGCAGGCTTGCGGGGGGTGCCGTGGCAAATGCCGGTGGGATCTCCCGGTTCATAAGCCCTCAGTAGATCGATGGCCTGACGGTACTCGACAGCATTTGCCCGGTTGTGGGCGGCGTCCTTGTGCTGACCTTCGTGTTCTTGAATGGCGGCGTTGTGCTCGCAGTTGCGAGCGTGTATTTCCAACTGCGCGATGGCGGCTGCATATTTCATGGCAGGTACCTCGTTAGGCGACTCCCGGGCGTCAGGTTGTCTGAACGCTTCTGTAGGTGATAGCGATGTGTCCTTCTCGCAGGTCGCGGTATGCCCCACCTGCACTCATGTTCATTCCAGATCTACCTTGCGGCGCTGGCCCGGATCTACGCTGCTCCGGCCGGGTCGAGGCACGACTTGCGTCGCGGTTACCCGTGGGTCGATCAAGGCTCGACCTCGCTAAACCTGTTCATTGCGAAGAGGTATGCGCAGCACTGAAAATTTGCGTGTTGCGCACTCTCATAATTTGCATTATGCGCATATTCTTATTTGCGTCAAGCGCAAATTTAAAAGAGATGGACGAAAAAAAGCCCGCACTCGGCGGGCTCGTTCAGACAGGGTAGGGGTTACAAACCTGTCATTTTCGTATCGATTACACGGCCTACAAACGTGCACGTGTCGTCTATCTCAATGGTGCGGTAATTTGAATTGAGAGGGCGCAGGTACTTGTGGCCCGCATCCACAACATACTGCTTAAAGGTTTGTTCGCCGTTCTCAAGTATTACGACATAGTATTTGCCGCTGACGGGCTCAGACTCTGACTTCACCAGTATTAAAGACCCCTCTGGGAAGCTCGGATTGCCATTACAGGCCATGTAATCGCCTTTAACAACCATCCAGAATCCACGCTCCCCAGCCTCTTCGGTAGATTCAAGGCTCATGTGCGTATCGTCCGGTTTGAAGTTACCCGGCGATTCTGCCCATGCCTTGACCTGGCTGGGGTCAATTAATGGATACAATTTTGGTCTGGAAAATGATGTTCCAGACATTTCTACATTGGCATGGCTTTCCCTGATTACCCGGGCATCAGCAGGATAAGCTGTGCCGTTCAGGCCGGTTGTTGGGTCTTGAGAGGGAACCAGCTGAAGATCCAGGACCGCCATGATTTTATTAAGCAGCTCTTTGCTGGCAAATTGCTTGCCGCGCTCGAGGCGTGAAAGATTCCCGGAATCGGTTTCGATCCGGCTTGATAGCTCGTCGAGCGTCCAGCCTTTGGCTTTGCGCGCGTCTCGTATGACTTTTCCTATATCCATGCATTGATTCTCATGGGGCTCTGCACTTCACGCAAAGCGCTATGCGCAAATTTACCCTTGCACTCTATTTGCGCATTGCGCAAAATGTATTTGTCTTAATCCCAAGGCGAATAGTCATGACTCCTTTAAAGCGTGCACGTATTGCCAGGAACTGGACGCTGGCCGATGTGTCGGCCCGTCTTTCGCAACTGGGCGATACCGTCGATTCCGGCAACCTGTCCCGTGTTGAACGCGGGGTGCAGCGTTCCTCCACGGCGCTGGCCGAAAGCCTGTGCCGGGTGTTCGACAACGAAATCACCGAAATCCACATACTCTATCCGGAACGCTTCAAGGGTTCTGCTGACGCGGTGGCCTGATCATGTCAGCCACCAAATTGAGCCCCGATCAGGCAGAAAGATCCCGCAAGAACTACTCGGTGCTGTTGCAGCGTCTTGCATCCATTGGCGGTGCGCCGGTAGCGCTTGCTATGGGTTGCGATGAAACGACGATCAGCCGCTTGAAGTCGGAAAAGCTGTTGTTTTTCTCCGACCTGATGGCCGCGCTCGATCTGAAGATTGTGCCCACGGATGCCCGCTGCTTCAGGGAGCGGGATATCGCTGCCTATCTGCATATGGCCAAGCTGCATATGGAGCAGATTGAAGGCGTGCATCAGCTGGAGTGGGACTGATCATGGATTGGTTCCGGCTGTATGGTGAGTTCGCCACTGACCCCAAAGTACAGATGATGGACGAGGCCATGCAGCGTCGTTTGGTCATGCTCTTTTGCCTTGAATGCAGTAACGGTATTGAAACGTTTCATGTAACAGAACGTGCAACATCCATAGCGTTCGCGTTACGGGTTTCAGAGGCTGTTTTGGCCGAGACAAAAGTGGTTTTTTTGGCCAAGGGTTTTATCAATGATGACTGGACCCTGCGCAACTGGAGTGCCCGCCAATATCGCTCCGACTCAAGCACAGCAAGGGTTAGGGCACATCGGGACAAGAAGAAACAACAGGCGAAACAGGGTGAAACGTTACCGAAACGTTCCAGTAACGCCCTAGAACAGAACAGAGCAGATACAGAAGAAGATCTAAACCCCCTTAGTCCCCCTTTGCCGGAAATGGCCCCGCAATCGCCCGGGCCACCCGCAAATCCCGAGCCGAAACCCAAGCGCAAAACCCGCTTGCCCGAACCGTTCAACGTCTCCGGCGACATGCGCAAGTGGGCGGCAGAGCGAGCACCCGCCGTCCACCTGGTCAACGAAACGGAAAAGTTCGTGAACTACTGGCGTGGCAACGGCGGCACCAAGGCCGACTGGGCGGCTACGTGGCGAACGTGGTTTCTCAAGGCGCAGGAAGACGCCAACCGGCGCATGGCTTCGCCGCCACACACCTGCGGGCCACCGTCACTGAACTTCGACAGCACTGACTGGGCCAAGGAGTCGATTCTATGAAACGCATCTCTGAAATCACCGGTGGCCTTGATCCGCAAAAGGCCCTGATACAGGTGCCCATTGTTCAACCGATCAAGGTCGACCCGGGCACGGCTGAAATCGTGAACACCGTGTTCACCAAGCTGCAAGGCGTGTTTCCCGCGTGGCGCCAGGCCTGGCCTGACGACTCAGCGCTCGATCGCGCCAAGCGCGAGTGGATCGCCGGGTTTGTTCAGGGCGGGATCAACACCGAGCAGCAACTGGCCTACGGCTTTCGGCAGGCGCGCAAGTCAGCCAATCCTTTCCTGCCCAGCGTGGGTGAATTTGTCTCGTGGTGTACGCCCAGTGCCGAACAACTCGGGCTGCCCCATGAGGGCGACGCCTGGATCGAGGCCCTGATGGGGGTTTACTCTCATGACGCTGTGCGCGTTGCGGCAGAGGCCACCAGCACGTTTGACCTGAAAACAGCAAAGCAGGGCGACAAGGCACTGCGTCAACGTTTCGAGCGTAACTACGCCATCGTCACGCGCCGGGCACAAACCGGCCAGCCATTGGAAGGGCGAATCGCCAAGGGCATCGGCTGCGACAGCATGCGACCACGGGAACAGATCCAGCTGGAGCACTCGGTGAAAATCGCTGACGAGCTGGTGGCCATTCTCGAAATCCCCAAAGACCCGAAATCCTGCCGGGCCATGCTGTTGGCCAAGCTCAATATCCGCAGAGACGATCATGCCTGAGGTGTCATCATGACCATTCGCCAACCACTTAAACGACCACTAGGCGACACCGAATACCTGCTGGAGCAATGGGGCTGGTGGCGCATGGACGGTATGGGCATTCCGCATTACGTGTCATCGATGCAGGTGTTGATGCGCGATCATGTTGCCCAGCCTGCGGTGTGCAAATCGTATTGCATCAGCGATGAATTGGCGGGGGTGATTGATAGTGCCGTGGCGCGGCTGACACGGCGCGATCAGCAGATGGGCGATTTTATCTGGCTCTACTACGGTGCCAAGTGGCCGATGCTGCGGCTCGGGCGTCACTACGGCATAAGCGAAGGCAAAGCCCGTGAACTGGTGCGGGCGGGCGTTGCGTGGATCGATTGCGTGCTGGAATCGCTCCGACAAGAGGCATGAAAAAACACTTTTCCGCGCGGATAAAGTTTGGTTTTATGCCACAGTGGTTTTCATATTGAGCCGCAAATCATCCCGTGCTTTATCCTGTATCCCCCTACAACTCCAACTGATCCGCATTGATGCCAAAAGCCGCCGCGATTTTCTCGCGGGTAGCTTTACGTGGTTTAGAGACGGTTTCTTGCTGCGCGTAAGCCGGTTGGGAAATCCCCAAACGCTGGGCCACTTCGTCCTGGGTCAGGTCCAGATATTCGCGCCATGCGCGGATAGGGGTAGCACCGTCCACCATGCGGCTGACCACATCATGCGGAATCAAATCGCTGTCAGTGTGCTGCGCGACGTACTGCGCATAGGGGATGACGACGAACGCGGGCTTACCGTCAGGTCCGTTGATGATTTGAATGTCAGTAGGTGCGTTCATTGCGTTTCTTGACCTCTTGAATGCTGACCACTTTGATCATGCCGTCCCAGTCGAACAGGACCCGGTAGTTGCCCACCCGCAGGCGGTATCCGTATTCGTGGTTGGTCAGTGACGTGATATTGACCACGTCGGGCATGTCCTTGAGTCCGGACACTGCATCACGAATTTGAACCTGATGCTGGGAGTGCAGCTTCAGGAGCTGCTTAACAGCTTTCCGAGTCCAGTTGATCGTGTTCATAGGGCTAAATATAAGTCTTTTATAAGTATTAAAGCAATTTTTACTTATATTTTACGTTGCTTCAACCCTCAAGTTTTTTCTCGATGTTACGTCACTGGCACTTCAATGGCTTTCCCGTCAGGGGATCAGAGATGCGCAAGATGTTTGATAAAACGGCTTTGCTGAACTGGTTACAGGAACATTCACCAGTGCTGTTCGCAGTCGGTCTCACTCTGGTAATGGCCATCCTGCGCATCATCCATCGCGGCGGCACCGTCTCGGAAATGCTGATCGAAGGTCCAAGCTGCATGCTGCTGACGCTCAGCTTGATCCCCGTGCTGGAATACTTCGAACTGTCGACCAACCTGGCTACGGCGGCCGGGATCTGGATTGGCTACTTCGGTGTGCGCAAGGTGATGCGCTGGGTGGAGGGCATTGCCAACGCACGGTTTCCAAATTCCGGAGAAAAGTGATGGCCGGAATCTCACAACGCACCACAGATCACGCAAGGCAAACTTTTCTCGAAACGCTGCGTGATACCGCCAATGTCTCGGCCGCCGCCCGTGCTGCCAGCGTCAACCGGCGCACCGTCTATTGCTGGCGCGATGAAAACCCCGAGTTTGCGGCTGATTGGGACGAGGCACTGGAGGAGGCCACCGATAGCCTGGAAGCCGAAGCCCGGCGTCGCGCACTTCATGGCGTGGCCAAGCCGGTGTTCTATCAGGGCGAGGAGTGCGGCACGGTTCAGGAGTACTCCGATACGTTGATGACGTTGTTGCTCAAGGCTCACCGGCCTGAAAAATTCAAGGAGCGAACCGCCAGCGAATTGACTGGCCCCGGAGGCGCGCCGTTATCGTTCCCGCCGATGGAGTTTGTGATTTGCCATGAAACGCCCGGAGAAAATACAGGCGAGGATTGAGCCGCGTTATGAGCCGCTGTTGCATCCCAAGCCTTACAAGGTGTTGTACGGCGGGCGCGGTGGTGGCAAGTCCTGGACCGTGGCGCGCATTCTGTTGGGGTTGGCTTATGCCAGGTCACTGCGAATTCTGTGCTGTCGTGAGACTCAGGAGTCGATTGCCGAGTCGGTCAAGAAGCTGCTGGATGACGAGATTGCGCGGCTTGGGCTGGGCTGGTTTTACCGCTCGACCAGAACCGCCATCTACGGCCTGAATGGCACGGAAATCATCTTTGCCGGGCTGCGCTACAACTACGAGTCGATCAAGTCGATGGAGGGCATCGACCTGGTATGGGTCGAAGAAGCGCAGACCATCAGCCGCGACTCGCTGGACACCCTGGTACCGACGATCCGCAAAAGCGGCTCCGAAATCTGGTTCACCCTCAACCCGCGAAAAAAAGATGATCCGGTTTACGCCGACTATGTGCTGACCGAGCGCCCGGACACGCTGAAAATCGAGGTCAATTACCTTGATAACCCGTATGTCTCGGACAAGCTGCTGGCCGAAGCAACGCTGTGCAAGGCCATGTACCCGCAGCGTTACAAACACATCTGGCTGGGGCTGCCGTGCGAAAGCGAAGGGCAGATCCTTAACCCGGACTGGTGGTGCTGGTACAGCAGCCGGGCAGAGGTTAACCAGCGGATCACCGCGACACTGGTCAGCGCCGATACGGCCTATAAGGCCAAAGACGGCTGCGATTATTCGGTGATTCAACGCTGGGGCGTGGAGGGTGCCAAGCGGATTTACTTGCTGGATCAGTGGCGCGAACGAGCCGAGTTTCCCGACTTGTTGCTCAATGCCAAACGCCTGTGGAACCTGTGGCGTTCTGACAAACAACTGCCGCGCCCGCGCACCTTGCATATCGAAGACAAGGCCAGCGGCCAGTCGCTGGTGCAGACCCTGCGCCGCCAGGGCATTGCCGCCACACCCTGGAAACCCGAGCAGTACAGCTTTCCTGCCGACAAGGCCGGGCGCGCACGGGAGTGTGCATGGCTGGTCTATGGCGAAGCCGTGTGGTTGCCAGATAGCGAGCCCTGGACCGAAGCCTTTACCGACGAGTGCGCGGACTTTCGTGATGACGACTCTCACGCCCACGACGATCAGGTCGACGCCATGGGCATCAGCCTGTCGGTCTGGCGGCGTATGGGCGGGGGGCGTCATCTGGGCAATACCGCCCCTTGATATCGAATATTTCTATGGCCAACAAACGCTCCGCATCCGCGCGTAAACGCAGGGTGACGCAACGCCTGCGTACGCAAAATGCCAATACCCAAGGTCGCAGCGGGGCGGGCGGCGGCCAGGATCGCGGCGCCGATGCCCGGCCCCTGCAGGGCGCGGTGCTGACCCAACAGGAGTTGCTCAACCTGTGGCGCTTCGACTGGGCGGCCCGGAAAATTGTGGCCATCCCCGTGGCGGATGCCCTGCGCGAAGAGTGGAGTTACACCGGGCTGGGGGATAGTGCGGAGGAAATCGCCCGGGCAGTCGACAATCTGGGGCTGATCGATACCCTGCGTCGCACCCTGATAATTGAGCGCCTGCTGGGGGGGGCTGCAATCCTGATGGGGATACAGGACAGCGAGGACAAGCCCGAGCAACCGCTTCAAGCTGCGAGTGTGCGCAAGGGCGATTTGCGCTTTATCAACGTGATCCCGCGCAACCGCCTGTACCTGGCCGATGTGGTCAGCGATCCGTTTTCGGCCAGCTATGGCAAACCGGCGATGTACACCATCAACGGCAAGCGTGTGCATGAGTCCCGTTTGCTGGTGTTCGACGGTCAGCCGCTGACCTATGACGGCTCGCTGTTCAGCTTCGGCAGCCTGCTGGGTCCGGGGTTTGGTGATTCGGTGTTGCAGCCGTTGATGGATGATCTGATGCGCGCCACCGGCACCCGGCAGGCCGCGTTTCACTTGGTCAATACCGCGTCACTGATGTTGATCAAGGCAGATATTGCGACCTTGCAGGCCACTAACAGTGGCAGTGAGCGGATTGCCGAGCTGGAGGAAATAGCCAAGCAATTGAGCCTGTACCGTGCAGCCTTGCTCGACACCGGTCCGGAAGGCGGCGCAGAAGTGGCAACCCTGTCGACCTCGTTTGGGTCGGTCCCCGAATTGCTGATGGCCTTTTTGCAGGTACTGTCAGCGGCCTCGGATATTCCGGCCACACGCTTTCTCGGGCAGGCGCCGGGCGGGTTGAACGCCACCGGTACTTCGGATCTGGAGAATTACTACAACAGCATCGACTCGTTCCAGGTCATGCGGATCAAGCCGCAGTTGCTCAAGCTGTTGCGCATCTTGCATCCATCGGTCACGGGGCAGCCTTTGCCGGACGGGGTTGATATCGAATTCCCGCCGCTGTGGAACCTCAGTGACAAGGAAGCCGCCGATATCCGCCAGATCGATGCCAATGTCATTTCCACGCTGGCCGCTGGCGGGATCATTGGTGGGGATGAGGCCTATGCCGAAGCGCGGGAACGCGGGCTGCTGACGGTACAGACCGAAAGCGACGACGACAGCCCGGAAGCTAACCCGTTACTCGACCCGAAAGCTGCGCTGGCCAAGCTGACCGAGGTACTGGGCAATGCCGATAATCCTGCCGCGTAGTGCGCAAAAGGCCCGCAAGGTGATTCGCGCGGGGACTTCGGTCAGGCCTCGTCGTTCGATCGAGGTGCTGTATCGCAACACGCTGTATCAACAGGTCAGCTTGCTGAAGCTGTCTACAGCGGAAATCTCGCTGGCGATCACCTCGGGTGTTGCACGGCCGCAATTGATTGGTCTGATTGCCAGCAAGATGGAGTCGACCGGTCGGGCGTTGCAGGCGGCGGCGCCCCGTGCTGCCGCCATTTGGGCCAGTGCGGCGAACGCCGCCAACAAGGAACAGGTCGAGTCGATGATTGCCCGCTCCCTTGGCGTCGAGTGGGCGACGATCATGGCGTCTGTGGCGATTGCTGGCGCCGCCGAAACAGCCATTGCGGCCAATGTCTCGTTGATTCGCACGATTGGCGAGCACCACTGGGGCCGGGTGATCGAGGCGGTGACCGCCAACTATCAGGGCAAGACTTTCGCCGAGGGCAGCCTGACCAACCGACTGGCCAGGATTGGCAATCTGAGCAAGCGCGAAGCCAGGCGCATCGCCCGTGACCAGACCAGCAAGCTGTCCACCTCACTCAATGCAATCAGGCAGCAGGATGCGGGGATCAATCGCTACACCTGGCGCAATTCGCAGGATCAGCGCGTGGTGGGCAACCCGGGTGGTTTGTACCCCGAGGGCAATGAGGTCCACGGCAACCATTGGGAGCGTGAAGGGCAGGAGTTCCGCTGGGATCAACCGCCCGAAGACGGCCACCCTGGCCAGCCCATTCAGTGCCGCTGCAGCGCCGAACCCATTATTGATCTGGACGAACTCGATGCGACCTACGTTTGAAATAGCCGACGGTGCCTGGGAAATGACTAGCGCTGGCGCCTTGCGCTGCCGTGCTCGCGTGCTGGCGGTGGGCGTTATGGACTACTCCGACGTTGAGCTGGGGTATATGGCGGACGGCACAGGTTCTGGCGGCATGCTCGTTGCCCTCGACAGCCTGGCCGAATCACGTTCGTTGCGTAGTCTGGAAGGCGTGCCGGTGGTGATCGATCAGCACACCTGGATTGAAGACGCACAGACGCAAGCCGGGATCATTATTGGTTACGTTGCTGGTGCGCCAGTGGTTGAAGAACCCTATTTGCTGGCTGACCTGATCATCACTGACCGTGCCGCCATAGACAAAATCAAGACCCGACAAGTCTCGGAAGTGTCTTCAGGCTATGACGCCGACGGCGTGCCTGAACTGGGTGAATACGACGGCCAGCGCTATGTCGGTCGCCAGACCCAGATCCGCTACAACCATGTTGCGCTGCTCCCGGCCGGTGCCGGGCGTGGCGGCCACGACGTGCGGATTCTCAACACCAAACCCACACAACCCAAGCAGCAGGAGGCCGTTATGGCTGATCCGATCCGGGTGCGTCTGCGTAACGGCAAGACCATCCAAGTGATGAACGAAGAGGACGCCAAAGCGGTCGAGGAGATCGAGCAGGCATCCGAAAAGGCGGGCGCTGATGCGTCCAAACTTGAAAGCCTGCTGGCCGAACTGGAGACCATCACGGCGGCCAAGGACGAGGCAGATGCCAACTACACCCGTGTGACCGGTGAGCTGCAATCGATCAAGGAGCAGCTCGAAGCGGCCATGTCCCCGGCAGCTGTGGAAACGGCAGCGCAGGACATCGTCAATCAACGCGAGGAGGCCACGCAAGTGATGAACTGCCAGACCTTGCCCGATGATATGAAAACCCTTAGCGGCAATGCCTTGCGTGCCGAAGTCGTGACCCGGGTTCGTGCCCAGAATGGTTTGCCTGAGATCCCGGCAGACAAACTGGCCGATGCCAATTTTGTCGCCGGTCTGTATGAGGGCCTGCGCCACAGTCCGGGGCAGAAGCGTGTGGTCAACGGCAGCCGGGTGCAGACCGGTGCAATGACCCAGTCAGCAATGAATACCGCTGACAATCGCGCACGCTTCGACAAACTCTATGGAGCCAGACAATGACCACTCGCAATAGCCGACCTGCTGTGCAAAACAGCTACCCCAGCGCCCGCGTGGCGGGCTTTCCCGGCCAACTGGCCGATATGCGCAGCGTCAGCCGCGACCCGCACGGCAGTTACATCAGCGAAACCTCTGTGTATGTGGGCCGCGCAGTGGTCAAGGGCACGCTCAATCACGATGAATTCGAGCTGAACCCCTATGCGATCAAGGCCCCGCTGGCCGACTCTACGGCCGCGCAACTGGTGGGCATTGTTGCCTACACCTACGCCGCCGAAGTGGACGCTAATGGCTGGGCCTTGCTCAGTGAAAAAACGCTGGTGGGGGTGATCGAGCCGGGCCTGAATGTGCTGGCGTATGTGAGCAAACCAGAAGACCTGAGTATTGCCCACGGCGACCCGGTGTTTGTCGCTATCAATGCCACCAACGAGGCCCGCCTGCCAGTGGGGTGTTTCACCAACGTGGCGGGTGAGGGCTTGCTGGAATGGCCTGGAGTGACCTGGCATAAACAGGTCGGCCCGCAATTGGCCGTCATCAACCTCTGATCAACAGCCAGCCCCTCGAAAAGCCCGCCCTGTGCGGGTTTTCGCGTTTCTGGCCGGGAGAAAAGCAGCATGCGAATCCAAAACAACAGCTTCCAGTACGGTCGCGTCAATGCGATGCAGATCGTACAGAGCAATTTCGAGCAGATCGTGTCCGGCATCGAGGATGTTGAGCTGCCGGAAATCCTCTGGAGCCAGGTGATCCCGGCCGAGTGCGTGGACACTTCAATCAACCCCGGCGCCCGGGCTGCCAGCTACCTGGTGCGTGATCGTTCGGGCCGTGGCCAGTTCCGTGCGCGTCTGGCCAATGACGTGCCCACCGTGGGTGTAGCGCTGGACAAAGTCACCATCCCGCTGGAGGCCTCGGGCGTGGGTGCCGACTTCGATATTCAGGACGCTCGCGCCATTGAGTTCGGTGTCGAAGGTCCCGGACTGTTTACCGAGCTGGGCGAGTCGATGCGCGAAGGCAGTGAACGGCATATCGAGGGCGTGACCTGGTACGGCGAGGACGGGGTGGATTACAACGGCCTGATCGAGTTGCCGGGTGTGCCGGTTGCTCCCGCAGCGCCCAACCAGGCTGGCAATTCCAGCGAATGGCCGGATAAAGACCCGGACGAGATTCTGGCCGATGTTAACGACGCCCTGACCGGTGTCTGGCTGCAGTCGAATACCGTGCATCTGGCGGGCACTTTGCTGATCCCGGCCAAGCGCTACGGCCAGATTGCCACCCAGCGCGTCAGCCAGAACAGTGATATCTCGGTGCTGGAATACGTTGAGAAAGCCAATCTCTACACCACCCGTACCAAGCAGCCTTTGAAGATTGTGCCGGTGCGTTATCTGGATGATGCGGGGGCAGGCAAAACCGCACGTATGGCCGCCGCGACCCTCAACAAAAGAACCTTGTGGATGCCCATGCCGCTGACCTTTCAGGTGTTGGAGCCACAACCCCAGGGCTACGGCGTGAAGCTCTACGCCGAATACATCTTCGGCCCCACCCATATCAAGCACCCACTGTCATGGCGCTATGTCGACGGCATTTGAGGAGTCTCGCCCCCATGAAACTGACCAACCATTCACGCAATCCGTTTGTGATTATCAAAACCCAGCCCAATGAGCAGGAAGTCCTGCTGGGGCGCAATGAGACCGTAACCCTGGAGGACGAGCGCTTCGAGCGGTTGCGCCGCTCGCCGGTGGTTGCGGTTCTGCTTGACCGCAGCCTGTTGGTCGCCACCCGTGCTGACGTGAAGGTCGATCAGGATGACCCTGGCAGTAAAGTCTCGGAAGCCGAAAAACCGCAGGAGCTGGATGTCAGCAATAGCTCGGTGGACAACGGTAAGCGCACTGTTGCAGTCGACAGCACGGCCACGGCAGTTGAGGTGCCCTTGGCCAAGGTGTCCGACACCGATGCGCCTGCCGGTGGCCGCCGCGCCAAATCATGAGCCTGCAGGTCGATTTACCCAGCTACCGGGCGCTGTATCCCGAACACGGGCCGGTAGTGGACGCCGTGATCGAGGCTCAGCTCGACGCCGCGCTCGATCACCTGTCACGCAAGAGCTGGGGACGCTGTTACCCGCGCGCCGTACTGACCTATGCCGCGCACGAAGTGGCTTTGGCGCAATCGCGTATGGCCGGGACCGTGATCACTGAAAGCGGTGAGGTGGTCGGACAGGTAACGGGGACGGTGGCTAGCGCTTCGGCGGGTGGCCTGTCGGTGTCGTTCGCGCTACCGGCCTCAGCCAGCCGTTGCGACACGGCCTACTTTTCTCAATCGGCCTATGGTCAGCGTTATCTTGCGCTGATGCGCGAATGTCTGAGCCGTGGGCGTATGGTGGGGTGCTGAAATGAACCCGAACCGCATCACCCAGCGCAACCCTCAATGGTTGGGCCAGCTCCTCAAACAGTACGAAGGCAAGGAAGTACTGGCGGTAGGTTTTCCGCAGGGAGCACCGGAAACAAGCGCCCGTTATCCCGAAGGGACGCCATTGCTGTTGGTGGCCGCAGTGAACAATTTCGGCAGCCTGAACGGGCATGTGCCACGCCGGGCCTATATGGAGCAGGGCGCCGACAAAACCCGTGAAAAGGCCGCCCCGATTCTGCAACGGCTGATCCTGAAAATTAATGCATTGGAAATGACCAAACCCGAGGCGCTGAAGATTCTGGGGCCGGTCGCGGTCGGACAGCATCAGGCTGCCATCGTCGAGCTGCAAGACCCGGCCAATGCCGAGTCGACCGTTGCGCGCAAACAGTCGAGCAATCCGTTGATCGATACCGGCCTGCTGCGCCAGAGCGTCACCTTTATCGTGAGGGCGGGCGAATGATCATCTTGCCGGTGATGCCCGCCATAAGCCTGTTTGCCACCTCGATCACGGTGTATGACCTGGTGGGTGAGCGGGTGGCGGGGCGTTGGAAAGCGACCGCCGAACCCGATCGCACCATTAGCGGGGTGATCCAACCGGCCGATGATCGCACCTTGAGCGTTTTGCCCGAGGGTGACCGCAGTGATGGAGCCGTGCTGATCCATACACGCACGCAGCTCAACTGGTACGACGTGGAGCAGGGCGCAACCGCCAATCGACAAACCATCATTCGCTACGGCGGTTCGTTGTGGCGGGTGGTCAAGCTGCAGGACTGGACGGGCAGTACGGCGGGACTCCGGCGCTATATCGCCACACGGTACCTGAACAATGACCCCGACCACGCTTGAAGCGCTGGAGGCTGAGATTTCAGCATGGTGCGCACAAGTAACGGGGCGTGAAACAGTGATTGAGGATGATGGCGGGCCGCAGCCTGCGGCCCCTTATCTGTCGTTGTCGGTGCGCTCCTGTACGCCGATGCAGCATGACCGGGTTGAAGTCGATCGGCAGGCTGAAACCATCAGCACGTTGCATCACGTGGCTTTCAGACTGGCTCTGCGCGGTGGTCAGGCCATGGCTGACGCGGCTCGATTGCGCGCCAGTGTCTGGAGTGCGCAGCGTTGGCGCGATCTGTGGAAGATCGCAGGCCTTGGCGCCGTGACTGCAATCCAGAACCTCAGCGCCCTGGAGACCGGACGCATCCGCGCCCGCGCCGAGTTTCAACTGACCTTGCATGCGGTTATCACCACAATCTCGGCCCCCGAGTACTTCACCACTCAAAAGATCGACCTCTACGAAACCGATGCGGGGTTTGTGGCCACTGTTGTCACACCCATCTCGCCTACATCCGGAGATTGCTAATGGTCCAGATCATCGATTGCGGCGCGAAAACGCTGCCCCGTGATATCGACGTCAATATTCAACTCAGCAAGGCCCAGACCGAACTGTCCACAGATCTTAGCGTGATGGTGTTTGTCAGCGCTTCCGGCCAACTGCCTGCGGGCGCGGGGAGAATTCGCTACTACAGCAGTTCCGATGCCCTGTTTGCCGACTGGTCGCCAGGCACCCAGGCGTATCTGGCCGGGCGCGATTTTTTCGCTCAAAGCCCACGGGCCAAGACCATGGCGGTGGCCCAGGCATTCAGCGTGCCGCAACCGGGCTATCTGCGAACCGGAGCCATTGAGCAGGATGTCGCCACCTGGAAAGCTATCCTCGACGGAAGTTTTGCAATTGCCATTGATGGCGTCAGCGAGAACATCACCGGCCTCGACTTGTCCACGGCAACGTCGCTGACCACGGTGGCCAGCCTGATCCAGACCGCACTGCGAGCCAAGACCGGTAGCGGTTTTACGGGGGCAACGGTCAAACTTGACGGTACGCAATTGCAGATCACTTCGGGCACGCTCGGGGATGGTGCAACTGTATCGATCCTCAGTCAGGCAGCATCGGGAGTCGATATCTCTGGCCCGACATTACTCAATGGTCGAGAAGGCACCACCACACCGGGCTACACACCGGCTGGTCTGGTCAGCGAGCTGGCGCTGATCGCAGAAGCGGCACGTTGCAGCGGGCGTTTTGTGTATGGCTGGGCGCTGGATGAAAGCTGGCGCGACACCCAGGATGCTGGCGATGCCGCCGCGTGGATGGAGGCGCGCAAGGGCGTTATGGGGCTGGCCTCCAACGATCCACTGGCACTGGATGCCAGCAGCACCCTCGATATTGCTTCAGCCACCCATCAGGCCGGGTTGTCCCGCGCCTCGGTCACTTATCACGACAAGGTCGGTTTCTACCCTGAAGTGTCGATTCTGGCGCGCATGCTGGGGGTCAACTACGCGCTGCCCAAGAGCGTGATTACCGCCAAGTTCAAGGACCTGCCGGGCATTCCCACGGTGGGGTTGAACGAAACCGAACTCGGTGTGCTGGAGAAAAAACGCGGCAATACGCTGGTGGCAGTGGGCAACAATGCCCGTACTTTCCGCAGCGGCACCATGGCGTCGAGCAGCTGGTTTATCGACTCGCGTATTGGCCTCGACAATCTGGTGGAAGAGTTGCAGACCGCCGCCTTCAACGTGTTCCTGCGCAACGGGGTAGTGCCTTACACCCCCAGTGGCAGCACGCTGATCGTTGATGGCGTGACCCCGACCCTTGAGCGCTATGTCAGCAATGGTCTGTTGGCCGATCGTCCGGTTATTGATCTGGCCAGCCAGTCCGGCGTCGGTCTGGTACCGGCGTACAACCTGACCGTGGTCGGCGTGGAGCAAACCAGCGACTCAGATCGCGCCGGGCGCCTGGGGCCGCCCATTCGTATCGACGTCAATCTGGCCGGTGCCCAGCATACGGTCGCCATCCATATCAACGCATTCGAGTGAGGCCATCATGCCGCGCAATATTGCCTACAACCAAGCCCAGGCCTCAGTGGTGATCAACGGTTTGCTGGTGGACAACCTGGCCGATGCCGATTGCATCCGCATCATCAACGACGCCGTGGGTGCCCAGAAAACCGTGGGTACCCATAGCACGATGATTTCCTTTGCTTCTGACGAGTCCGGTGCTTTTGAGCTGGATCTGCTGCCGGTCTCACGCGCCCTGACCATGCTCTACAGCCTGTGGCGCGGACAGAAAACCGGGTTTGCGGTGCCGCTGATCAATATCACCGTGTCTACGGGTGTCGGTGAAATCTCCCAGCTCAATGGTTGCGCCATCGAGAATATCGGCGACATTTCCACCGGCGGCCCGAGCGGGAAAATGCGCACCGTGCGCTTCCTGGCCAGCAAGATCATTCAACCCTTCTGAGGTGCGCCATGATTCAGCAGAAAACCCTGAACATTGAAGGCCGCACCTATCGGCTAACGCCCATGCAACCGCTTAATGGTTTGCCATTCGCGCTCAAGGTGGCCGCTAATCTGGGCAGCGGCATCGCCAGTCTGGACGCGGGCGGATTCTCCCTCAGCTCACTGAAAGTAGATGCGGAAGAGGACGCCAATGGCCAGAGCATGGAGAAAGCCCTGTCGGCGGTGATTGTCGCGGCGGCCAGCATTGACCCGAACAAGGCCCACCAACTGATGCGCGAAGCCTTGAACTATGAGGTCTACGCCGATACCACCAAGCTCTCGGATGACCTGCACTTCAACAACTGGTTCGACGAGCACCCCGGCGACTTGCTGCCGGTGGCCATCTGGGCGATCAAGGAGCACGTTGGGCGTTTTTTCGCCCGGGGCGGCCCGGCCTGGTCCGCACTGGCCGGCCAGTTCGGTCTGTCCAGATCCCGCAAGACCGACAAGCCGAATGGCTGATCGCGCGTTTGCTTGATGCGGGCATGTGCCAGTTGCATCAACTCAAGGATGGCACCTACGACTGGGATGACTTCTGGCGTCTGCATGACCTGCTCGACCTGATCGAGTGGGTGGAGTGGGAAGGCCATGTGATCGCTGCGGCAGAGGCAAAGAATAATGGTCGTTGACGAGCTGGTGACGATACTCGGCCTGCGCGCCGACCCGAACAATCAGCAGGCTGCGCAAAGCCTGCAGAGCACGCTGAAGGCGGTAAAAATAGGCGCGGCCGCCGCCGTTGCGGCCGTCACTGCGTTGGCAGGCGGGGTGGTGGCGTTTGTTTCATCGGTGGCCGAGAGCGAGGATGCGGCGGGGAAGTTTGCCGATTCTATCGGGGTTAGTTACGAGGCGCTGCAGGAGCTGGAGTTTGCCGCGCAGCGCTCGGGTAACTCGATTCAAGATATGCGCCTGGTGCTGGGCAAGCTCTCCACTGAATTGGTGGACGCCAAAACCGGCAAAACCAACGAAGCACTGGCCAGGCTCGGTCTGTCAGCGGTCGACGTTACCGGCAAGCTCAAACCTGCCGATCAGATGCTGGAGGAGATTTCCGGCAAGTTCGAATCTTTGGGCAAGGCTGAGCAGGTCAATCTGGCCAAGTCGCTGGGTATCAAGCCGCAGATGGTCAAGCTGTTGCAGCAAGGCGCTGCGGGGCTTGCCGCCTTGCGCCTGGCCGCTCGGGAAACCGGCGCGGTATTGCCGGAGGAAGCCAAGCAACGGGCCGCCGATTACAACGACAGCCTGTTGGATTTACAGGTATCGATTAAAGCCATTGGGCGTAATTTCGCGGTGCATGTGATGCCGGGGCTGACCGAGGCTTTCAGGCGCATGCAGCAGTTTGTCAGCGCGGCGCGGCCCAAGGTTGTGCGGCTGCTGAATCAGGCGTGGGATGGTTTGGGTATCGCCCTCGACAATGTGACGAAGATCGTCGGCGGTGCATGGCGTGCGCTTAAAACCTTGTTGGCTCCGCAGAGCGCTTGCTCGACTGGCTGCCCGACATTGATGGCCGCACCATGGACCTTTCCAGCGCCATTGGCACGGGGCTGACCCTTGCGTTGGGCATTGCCACGGTGGCGGCCTGGAGTTTTATTGCGCCCTTTCTGCCGATCATTGCCACTGCTGCCGCCGTTGTGGCGGCAATTGCGCTGGTGGTGCTGATCATTGACGACCTGTGGGTCGCATTTCAGGGCGGAAATTCGGTGGTCGGTGCGCTATTCGGCCTCTTTGAAGAGAGATTCCCCAATGCCGCCAAAGTGCTGCGTGCTTTGGCCACTCTGGTTAAAACCGTGGTGGTTGGGCAGTTCGAGCGGCTCAAGGCGGCTATTGAGGTTGTGGTCAGTGCGCTGGAAACCGTCTGGAACTGGTTGGGCAAGCTGGCGCGTGCCGGGGGTGACTGGCTGAAAAAGGTCGGGATCGATATCGACACCACGGCGTTTGTGGCGGGGATAGAGGATGCCACGCGCAAGGTGGAGCAACTCAACGCTGCATCACAGGGTGCTTTGGGGGGTGCAAAACAGAGCTTTATGCAGTTTGCTCCCGGTGCGCGGGATCGCGGCAAGGATTTTGCTGAGCGTGGGCCTCTGGTGATGGCGAACGTGGCGCAACCGTCGTCAGGACCGATGATGGCCAATGTCCCAGCGGCCACCCTGCAGCAAGCGGCGCAGTCCTTCAACACCACAAATACCACCACCATAAACGTCAATGGCGCGGGCAACCCGATGGGCGTGGCCAGCGAAATTGCCCGACGCCAGGGTGGCCCATCTAGTGCCTGGCTGGGTGCCAGCGCACAACCTGCGAGCTAAGCCATGGCCACGATATTTACCGGTAACCAGATCATTGCCGATATCGAATTCGACGCGGTCACCTCCGAGGCCCACAACATGGAAGCTACTGCGACCCAGTATGCGGTCGATGGCGGGGGCATGGTCAGCGATCATGTGACCGTGCTCCCGGACAGTCTGGAAATCCGTGGCGGCATCAGCAATGCCGATGGCGGTGAGCGTGCACGAACGATCATTGCCGAGCTACGGCGCAAACTCCGTGCCCGCGAGCGGCTGGATGTGCTGACCACCCACGAGCTGTACAGCGATATGGTGTTTCTTGGCGCCAATGCCGAGAACGCCGGGCCGTTCGACGGGGCGTTGAGCGTGCGTTTGAATTTTCAACGGGTGCAGACAGCGACTCTGGAAACCGTCGAAGTCCCGGCCAGCATGCTGACACCCAAACGCGGCTCAGCGGTCAATGCCACCGACAAAACCGCCTCGACGGAAAAGGATGCAGGCCGTGAGTCCGCCAAAGAGGCCAAACAAAGCTCTCTGCAAAGTATTCTGGGAATTGGCCAATGAAAGAAATCCCCACCGGCGCAGACGGTGCACGGCGTGCCACGGTTGATATTCAGGGCATTGGCACCTTCACATTGCGCACTTACTACCGGCATATCGGCAACAGCTTTTTGATGGACCTTCACGAAGCCACAGGGCAAGCAATTCTGCTGGGTGTGCCAATGGTGGCCGGTGTCAGCCTGTTGAACAAGGCACCGCGCAGCCGCAACAGTCTGGGGCAATGGCGAATGACTGCCGACAGCTCAGCGTCGGAGTCACTTGGCGACACGGCGCGGCTGATCCAGTTTGAGCCCGGCGAGTATGAACAACGAGTCCCGGCGCCAGTGGTGGCATTGGCGCCCATTGTGGCCCATACCCGGCTGCTGTTTTCCATCTTCAATCCTTGAGTGAACCATGACCTTTATCCGTCAGGCCCAACTGCTGATCGGCCCGCTCAGCGAGGTGGAGGGTGGCGGTCCGAGCAATCAGGCGTATCGGATCATAAGCAGCGGCCTGGACACGGACACTCGTATTCGCTTTTCCATCGATCTCTCGGCCACCAGCGAGCCGAACAAGATCGTGCTGGCGATCACCAACCTGGCCAGCGAGCGCTGGGCGCGGATGGCAGTCAAAAACACGCTGGTGCAATTGTCCGTCGGCTATCAGGACAACGGCCTCAAGCTGCTGGCCCGTGGCGGCATTGCTTCCTGCGCCACGCGGCGCGAGGGCGATGAGCGAGTGACGGTGATTGAAGCCCTGGACGGCTACGGCCCGCAGTCGCGTGGCATGCTCAACCGCACCTATGGCGGCGGCATGCCGCTCAAGGACGTTTTTCGTGATCTGGCACGCAGCCTGCCGGGGGTGGACCTCGGCTCAATTGATGTTTCGGGCAATTTGCCGCCCAAGGGCGTGCATGCCTCGGGCCGGGTGGCGGAAACCCTGAACTGGCTGGCGGATCGCTACGGCGTCACCTGGTCGATCCAGGGCGGGGTGCTGCAGGTGCTCAAGGACGGTCAGGGCCTGCCCGGCGAAGCACTGGTGATTAGCTCACGCAATCGCAACCTGATCAGCCTGTCGCCCTCGGCATCCGGGCCGGATACTGCGCAGGACGGCGTGGAGATCATTGCCCAGCTCGACCCGTCCATGCGCCCCGGTGCTGTGGTCTACGTCGACTCCCATGACCAACCCAATCTGACCGGTTATTACG
Organism: Pseudomonas sp. B424; assembly: GCF_055408345.1. Taxonomy (NCBI): domain Bacteria; kingdom Pseudomonadati; phylum Pseudomonadota; class Gammaproteobacteria; order Pseudomonadales; family Pseudomonadaceae; genus Pseudomonas; species Pseudomonas sp. B424. Next base: position 203,497 of record NZ_JBUZTL010000006.1, read on the forward strand.
TGGCCCAGAGCGTCAATGCTTCGGGCGATACCCACGGCGATGACTGGACCATGACCATTCGCAGCACGGCCCGCCCATGACCTTAGCCACCGCCAACACCGCGCCGGAAGAGCTGGAGCGCATCGCATTTGATCGGCAGTCGGCCCGGTTGCGCACGGCAACGCCGGGTATCCTGACTGCCGTCCACCCCAACGGCACGGTGGATGTGCAGCCTGCGATCATGCAGGTCACCACGCTGGACGGGGTGCGTTCGGACGAGCCGTTGTCGGTGGTCACCGGCGTACCCACAATCTTCAGCTATTACGCCCAGACCCTGGGGTTGAGCATCACGCTGCCGATGCAGGCGGGCGACGAGGGACTGCTGATTGTTGCAGATCGCAGTATTGATCACTGGCAGGTCGCCAGTGGCGTTCAAGCAGCGGCCGAGCCGGTGTCGCCCCGGCATCACAACATTACCGATGCCTTGTTTGTGCCCGGCGCCGTCAGCGAGCCAAACGCCATTGCCAATGTCTCAACTGATGCCATTCAGATCCGCAACCGCGACGGCTCTACCTGCGTCAGCCTGCGAGAAAGCGCAATCGTCCTGCAGGTAGGCAGCTCGACCATCACCGTTACGGACGGTCTGATCACCCTCAGTGCAGGCGGCTCATCAATCACTCTTGGCGATGCTGTTGAAATCCGCAGCAGCACCCTGACCCACAATGGCAAGAACATCGGCGACAGCCATACCCACAGCGGCGTCACCCGTGGCCAGGACTCGACAGGGGCGCCGCTATGAGCCTGAGTCTGCATATTGATGCCATCGACTATGACTTTCGCGTTATCGCCGGGCGCCTACAACTGGTGACGGGGCCGGATGCTGTGGCCGAGCGTTTGCGCGTGCGGCTGCATGCTTATCTAGGTGAGTGGTTTCTCGATCGTACTTTTGGTTTGCCCTGGTACGACGGCGAAATGCTCGGCGCCAGTAACAGCCGTTTGATCAGCCCGCTGATTCGCCGCGAGATTCTCAAAGACCCCGAAGTCGAGGCCGTGCTGGCATTCGCGGTGAGCCAGAGCGGCAGACAGCTTTCCATTCAGGCCACGGTGCGCACCACACACGGCGACACCCTTTCCCTGTCCGAGGCATTCAATGGCTGACTACGGTGTGACCCCTGACGGCCTCAAGATCAAGCGTCTGGCCGATGTGCTGGCCGATGCCAGTGCGGCGCTGGCGCTGATCCAGGACCCGGTGACCGGAGAGCGCTTGCAACCGGACTTTTCCGCCGCTGACCCGGCCATGCAGGTGGTCAAGATCCCGCTGGAAGCGGTGGGTGATGCATGGGCGCTGCTGCACAACGTGTTCAGTCAGTTCGATCCCGACGCAGCAACGGGCGCGGCATTGTCCGGCCTGGTGCGTTTGAATGGCATCGAGCGGGCTGATGGCAAGCCGTCGACGGTGCAACTGCAGCTTACGGGCGTGGCTGGCACGGTTATCCGCAAGGGGCAGCGGGTTAGCGATGCGCAGCGCCAGGTTACCTGGCTGACCCAGACCGATGTCACGCTCGATAGTGCGGGGCAGGCCAGCGTCACGGCGCATACGGAAGAAAAGGGCGCGTACACCGCCTTACCCGGGCAACTCAATGTGATCATGACCCCGGTGGTGGGTTGGAACTCTGTGAGCAATGCCGCCGCAGCGGTGCCGGGCGCCATCGAAGAGCGCGACCCAGTCTTACGCCAACGCCGCGATCAATCGACCATGGCCCCGGCCAGTTCGCCCGTCGAAGCCATCTACGCCAATCTGCGCAATGTGCAGGGTGTCGACTTTGTTCGGGTGCTGATCAACAACACCCTGCAGGCGGACGAACGCGGCATTCCGGCCAAGGCCATCGCGGCAGTAGTGGTCGGCGGCGCGGACAAGGACGTGGCCCAAGTGCTGCTGGAGCGCTCCCCGGCGCTGACCGAGTGGTACGGTAACACCCTGTTTGTGGTCACCGACAACTTGGGCGACACCTACCCGGTGCAATGGGTCAAACCCGCCGAAGTGCCCATCCATGTCGAGGTCGATATCCAGTCGCTGGGCGATGGCCAACTGACCGATGATTACGCTGCCAGAATTGCCGACGCCATCGTCATCTACTCACGCTTTGGCGCGCCTGGCCTCGGTATTCCAGCTGCGGCTGGTTACGATCAGGACGGCATTGTCCCGGGTGAAAGCGTGGTTGCACCGCGACTTTACACACCGATCAACAGTGTCCCGGGGCATGCACTGCGGGCTATTCGCATCGGTACCAATGCAGACGCATTAGCAGGCGCAGATATCCCGATCAACTGGAATGCCTGGGCCTCGTTCGACCCCTCACGTATCACGGTCAACCTGCTATGAGTCGCGTGGACTATCAGAACGAGTACGGACGCGATCTCAGCGCCCAGGCCTGTGACCGCCAGCTCTACAGCCTCAAGCGCTCCACGGTGCGGGCCAGAGTGCTACAAGTGCAGTTCGATGAGGCTCAGGCACTCTACGACACCTTGCTGGAAGCACTGATCGGCCGGGATCTGCGCTGGGCGCTCGGCAAACAACTGGATGTGCTGGGGCGAATCGTAGGCCAGGGCCGCGAAGTGGTCAGCCGCAGCGAAGCCCAGTGGTTGCGTGCGGACGATGTGCTCGGTTCACCAGACAACGCGCCGGTATGGCTGACCGGTGTGCCCTCATTCGGTAAACGCCGGGCCGACGATGACGAATTCCGCCTGCGTATCTACGGCAAGATTGCCAAAAACCATACCCGGCATGGCTCACTGCCGGAGATTCTATGGTTCGTGCGTCAGGCTTTCGGCATCGACTGCGGCCTGCAACGTATTGGGCCTCTGGAAGGCGTGTTGCTGGTGCGCGACAACATCCCACGCTATCTGCTGCAGGAGCTGACCAGTGTGTTTAGCAACACCCGCGCCGACCACCAATATTTGTTGCCGCTTCCCGCAGGGGCACGACTGAAGGGAATTATCCTGCGACCCGCCAATGGGTTTGGGCCGGATATGGAGAGCGGGGCTGTGGATGTAGGAGTTTTAGCATTGGTATTATGGTTTGTTTCTTTATAAACGGCCAGTTTCAGTTCATATCTGGCACATTCAGTGGCCGTGTAGGTAAAGTGGTGACTATTCTAATGGGTCTTTACTAGAGAGATAAATGAACGAGATCGCCAGTGACATATTGCCTATCCTACAGGCATTGCTATCAGGCTTTGTTGCTACGATCATCTTCTACTGGCTGTCCGACACCGCCAAACCCAATCAGTTTGAGAGGGTGATTCAGGCACTGATCTGCACTGGCGTTATCAAGCTGTTAGTTGATGGGCTTGAATGGTTTTTCCGTTACGTTGGTCAGTGGTATTCGTTTGGTCTATGGACGGAAAATACCGGCACGACCTGGTCCATCATTCTGGCCGTGACAATAGGCCTTGGCTTGGCCTACTTGTCCCAACACGATGTGCTTTACAGGATTGCACGGCGTTTGGGATTCACTTCCAAAGCATCTGTCGGTGAGTGGCGCTATGCATTTGGCAAGTATCCAGATCGCGGGATAGTGCTCAACATGCGTGACGGCCGTCGGCTGATGGGCTACCCGCTTGCATGGCCTGCAGAACCTATTGGCGGTCATTTTTTGATGGAGTTCCCAAGCTGGCTTGTAGATGGTCAAATAATGGAGACTGATGGGATCAGTCACCTGCTAATCCCCAATGCTGAGGTTCAGTGGGTTGAGTTTCTAGAGCCGCAGGAGACATGACATGAATGATCAAGAAGCAGCACGGCGCATGATTTTGGAGCGCCAAACGGGTAACGAGGGTTTTAATGTTAACCGTGAGAAAACCCGGAACGTACTGCCCACAACGGCACCTTCAGCGCCACCGCCCCCACCACCGCCTCCCAGGAAAGAGTCATAAAATGTGGGCGATTGAGTCCTCAGTGGATGATACCGAGGGCTTGAAGCTGTTGGCCAAGCGTTCCACTGCACAACTGGTGGCAATGGTTGCGCTTTTATTCAGTGCGGGTAACGATTGATTCTAAGTCACTTGTTACGCTAGGAGCGAAAAAGTGATCCTGCTCGTTTGGCGCAGAATTTTTGTGGTGAGCACTAATAAATACAACTGAGTCGTTAGACCGAAACCGCCGCTGGCGGTTTTTTTTCGTCTGGAGGTAACTACATGGCCAATGCCGATCGCCCCCTGTCGCCGGGGGTTTTTGCCGCTGATGCTCAAATCACGGTCCCGGCCAACCCGGTACCGGGCGTGTCATACCGCGACCCTGTGAGTGGCATCAGCACCATTGGCCTGGGCTGGCCATTCCAGCGGTTGGTGAACTCCGCAGAGTTTAATGAGGTTATGTACCGGATTACGTCGCTGCTGGAGTTAGTCAACGCTACGGCTGGTTTGGCATGGTCGGAACACGTCGACTATCAAGGCCCAGGAGCAGCGCAAGCGCCTTCATTTGTTGCTTCAACTAACGGCAATCTGTATGTCGCCCTGCAAGCCAGTGGCCCCAACAGTGGTGGTCCACGTGATCCTGCATCCGGTAATAGCGCTTATTGGAGCCAGTTTTCAGGTCTCGCTGCGGGAGCGGACGTAGGAGATGTGAAAACAGTGGCTACCGAAGAGCCACCTTTAGGTTGGCTCAAGTGTAATGGTGACGTGGTTTCTCGTACGCAATATGCCGCGCTATTCGATGTGATAGGCACGCGCTTCGGGGCAGGTAATGGCAGCACTACGTTTGGTTTGCCGGATCTGCGCGGTGAATTTGTGCGTGGCTGGGATGATGACCGTGGTGTTGACCCCGGCAGGATCTTGGGCAGTGCAGCAGAAGGGCAGAATGCTTCCCACGGTCACGAAGCCTCTGCCGCATCGGCGGGCGGACATACACATGAAGCGAGTACTGCAGGTGCAGGGGCCCACGGGCATAATGCCTCAATCGGAGCGGCTGGCAGTCATACGCACGGCGGTGGGACGACGGTTGATGGCAATCATCAGCACGGACTGACAATGGGCTTAACGAATCTGGACAGTGGTGCCTTCGGCGGTGGCGCTAACATCTATGGCACGCAATACACCCAAGCTGCGGGCGCCCACAGTCACTCAATAACAACGGATGCTGCGCCTGATCACATTCATACCGTGAACATTGCGCAAGCACCAGACCATGCACATAGCGTCAGCATTTCAGCGGTGGCGGATCACACACACAGCATAACGGTTACGGCTACTGGTGGTTCAGAGGCTAGGCCAAGAAGCGTCGCACTTCTGTATGTGATCAAGTACTGAAGTCTACTTAGACTTTGAAACCAGTAGCGGGCGATCAAATACGGGGGCAAACAACCCTATCAGTTGCACATTGCCGAAGTCGACCAAGTGGTTGTCATCGAAATACAGCGGCCGACCATTTTTTGAACCCATGCATTGTCCCTGCGGGCACAGGTAAGGCGCTGGGTTCAGCACCTTGACGGCGCATTGCCGCGCAGCTCGATCAATGGCCATATTGGCGATACGGTTGTGTTGCTCATAATCTGCAAATGGGATCGTGATATCGCTTTTTTGCGCGAAAATTCGTTGATTCAGGTTTAGCCCCTTGTACACATTAAAAGGCATTTCGGGGATAGGTCTGACGATGTATACCGGGTGGTTGTGAGCGATGGAACATACCGTATTGGCGTACTCGGCCGAGTAGGTTTCAGCAAACGAATGTCCGGCAGGCTGCAGCACTTTATTGAAGTACACGCTGTAACCATTGGTTCTGGACGGTGTGGAGTAAAGCCCGGCGCGGCTGAACAGGATGACCGGCACACCGTCAAACGAGTGCTTCAACGTTTCGATCTTGTCAGCATTGAAGGTACGGCAAGTACTCTGCAGTTCCTTATCGTTCATTTCAAAATTCAATAATGTCGGGCATCCCCCTCGTGCCCAAAGCAATGCGCTGCCAGTGTTTTCCAGCTGGATGGCCGCAGCAGTTGATTCCGCGTGGCTATCGCCAAATAAAATGGCGGACACCTCTCCTGCGCCAAGCACGCAGTCTGCTGCGCCATATGGGTTTGAGTAGCACTCACGCGAGTACATTTTGCTGGAGTACTCGGGTTGGCCAAGATCCACATAAGCAAACCGGAATTCTGGGTAGTCCTTGGCTACCGAGGCGGTAATGGCAGATATGCCGACTGCTGCGAGGGTGGCAGACGAATATTTGAGAATCGTCGTGAAATTAAAGGCGGCTCTGCTGGCCTTTGACTCGACCAAATAAAACGAGAGGGCTCCCAGGACAAATGAAAGTCCTATCGCTGCCGACACATAAAGCCCGTTACCCAGCAGCCCGCAGTGGTAAAGAAACACCACCAACGGCCAATGCCACAGATAGACAGAGTAAGAAATGGTGCCGATAAACTGCACGGGATTGAGTCTGCTGAATAGCCTGTGCTGATTGGCGACAAGAATGAATGCAGTGCCGGATACTGGTAGCAAGGCTAAATAGCCGGGCCACGCGTTCTGTTCTGACAGGCTGAAGATGCTGAGCAGTATCAACGCCAGTCCAATCCCAGCGAGCCAACTGCTGGTCTGGGTGTTGAGACGTAAGGGATACAGATAAACCAGCCCACCAAAGATCAACTCCCACGCGCGGGTGGGCAGCATATAAAACGCAAAGGCTGGGTTCGACCGACTCAAATAGACCGAAGCGCTAAGAGACACCAGAGCGACAAGGGCCAGTGCGTGTTTTGTGTTCTGCTCCCCCAAGCATTTACGGCAAGCCATAAGAAAGATCGGAAAGATCATATAAAACTGCCACTCCACCGACAAAGACCAGGTATGGAGCAGCCAGTTTGCTTGTTGCGGGGCGTCGAAATAATCGCCCTTGGCCATAAATGAAAAGTTGGATGCAAATAAAAGACTGCTTTTTATGGCCTTGATGGCACCTCGGAAATCATCGAGTGGCAGATAGATAAAACCGAAGGCTAAAACCGCCAAACACAGAAAGAGCAAGGCCGGGACGATGCGCCTGAGCCTCGATGCATAAAACCCTGCGAGCGAAAACTGATCCTGCGCCAAGCCGCCGCAGATGATCTGCGTCATCAGAAAACCAGAGACAACGAAAAAGACATCGACTCCTACAAATCCCCCGTCAAAGCCTGCAATTTTGAAGTGGAATAAAACGACCGCTACAACGGCTAGCGCACGTAGCGCATTGATATCGGTTCTGAAATTACTGTTCATGGATATGTACTATTACAAAGGGAAGGGCAGGGCTTGGTCTGCTTTTTGACTTACATGGTTTAGCTTTCTGCCACGGAGGCTGGCGCTGGAAGGGAAAGTAAAGAAATGAGGGTCAATCGAGCAATTCAGACGACTCCTGAATGCGCGTAGGAAATCTCAAAACTCAAAATCCGGGTGGTGCGTAAATGCCGATTACTCAAGAACAACTAACCCTGATCCTCCCAAACGCCAGCCCAGTTGCTGGCGTTTTTGTTCCTGTCCTGAATACAGCGATGAGCCGGTACCAGATCGTCGGTACAAAACGGGTAGCAGCGTTTATCGCTCAGATAGGGCATGAGTCCGGCCAGCTCCGATATATGAAAGAGGTTTGGGGGCCGACCGCTGCTCAGGCCAGATACGAGGGACGGGCTGATTTGGGCAACACCAAGTCGGGAGATGGCTTCAGGTATCGGGGTCGTGGCCTGATTCAGATCACAGGTCGTGCCAATTACGCTGCATGCGGTGAAGCGCTGGCCTTGGATTTGCTGGCGCAACCCGAGCTGCTGGAGAAACCGCAACACGCCTGTATGTCAGCAGCGTGGTTCTGGGCAAGCAACGGCCTGAACACCTTGGCCGATACAGGCGACTTCAGAATGATCACTCAGAGGGTCAACGGCGGCCAGAACGGCGCGAAGGATCGTCAGACGCTGTACGCCCGTGCGCTGAAGGTATTGGAGTGAACATTGTTGCGATGAAGTGGGGAGGAGGGCTGTTGCTGATCCTCACCCTGATGGCAGTCAGTGCCTTGGCTGCATGGACGTGGCAGGCCAATGCTTATGGCCAGCGACTAGCCCAACAGAAAGCCGCGCACCAAACCGTACTGACCGATCTGGCCAACGCCAACTCCGCGCTAATCATTGAGGAACAAGGCAAGCGCCGTGCCCTGGAGCAATGGTTGGCTGCCAGCGACCAAGTCCACTATCGAGCCCTGACCAATGCCCAAACTGCACAAGCCCGCTTGCGTGATCGCATCGCTACTGCTGACCTGCGGCTGTCAGCCTTACTCGCCGCAACGGATACAGCCCGTTGCAGTGGCGTGCAAGCCACCACCGGCCCCGGCGGCATGGTTTATGGAGCCCAGAGAGCCGAACTTGACCGAGCGCATGCTGAACGAATTCTCAGCATCGTCGGAGAAGGTGATCAGGGATTGATCGCGCTGCAAGCGTGTCAGGCTTACGCCAAAGAAGTCTCATGCACGAAATAAAAGGAGCGGCCGAAGCTGGATGCGTCACTATCCAGCTCGGCCACCAAGCCTTACTTAAGGAAAGAGCATTAGTTTAATTGCTCACCAATACGTTGCATTCTCTAGGATCAAGAGAACTAACTTGAAGAAGAAAAGAATTTAAAGTTGTGTATTTATGTGTTTGAAGTGGTCTTGTTTAAAGAAAACTAAATTTCTAGTTGGCGCGTTGGGTTTTGCTCTAGATCTTTCGTTATTTGCAGGAAGAAATCTGAATTGGCAAGTCTCTCTAATTCCTTATGCTCATACCGCGCGGTAAGGCGTAGATGTCTAATGTGTTCTTCAGTAGTCGCATATCGTTGCATGAACTCTTTACCAGGGATATTATCTTGGCTCATAGCATAGAAGAATCTTGTTACAATATGTTTTTCTTGAGATTCCCATTGCTTGACTTTGTTGGCGAGGGCGTCGATATGTTCCTCGAGTCTACATAAAATATTTGCCCAAGGGGCAATGACAAAATCCTCAGTCCCAATTTTAATTACGCAGGCCTGATGGTCGAAAGTCCCTTTGGTTGGATCATACTCGATCATTTCAGGCCACAGGCCTATTTGATACCAAAATATATATGCTAGACATGCCATTTCTCCACAGTTACCAGATTTAGAGGCGATAGCGTGCTCCAATTGTTTTTCCAAAGTTCCTGATGTGCGTACTTTATTTATTGTGTTTATTTTTGCGCTCCATTCCTCCAAAGTTGTACGTGATGTGATTTTGTTATCGGATTTATATGGGCTGCCTTTAAATAAAGCACGTGTTAGTGTTAATATTTGTTTTGCTTTGAGGGTTCTGCGTTCTTTTAAAGGAGTCCTGTGGATTTGCTTAGGTATTGTTATAGATAAAGAGTTAGTGTTGTTTGTGGGGGGGCTGTTAGCTGCTGTAGAAAATGATTCAGAGGAGTTTCCTGCTGAAGTAACATTACTCTTTATGCTGTTGGAATCTTGGTTTTCCAATCCTTGGGGTTGAGGAGGGATGACAGAAGTTGAGTGAGTGTTATTAACGGCTAGCATGGTGTACTCGTTGCGTGTGGGGTTTCAAAGGTTATGCTCGGGGGGTTCGAGCTTGTGCGCTTTAAAATATCGCTCACTGCATAAGTTTTTATGAAAATGGCAGCTTGATCATTTTTAAAGAGTGTTTTTTGTATTTTAAGTTATTCAAATACGAGAATTACTGGTTTTGCATAGTTGGCCAGAACGGGTGTTTGAATTTCGTAGCCAAGGACTGGGCCACGGAAGGTGTTGACAAAAGCGAACAGCCTACCAATGGCTGGATCCGCCCGAGTGTATGGCACGAGTTCAAGGGTAACCGAAGACCGATTTCTCTTCTGAGTCGGGTTACATTCCGTTCGAATCGAAAATTCAGGGAGCCTAGGGCAAGGTCAATCTGGGCGTGTACTATCAAGCCAATCGACGCACCACGTTTACCGCCTCCGCCAGTTATCGCCAGGGCTTTGATGGCGACAGCTATGGGTATGACGCGATGCTGGGGTTCAAGATCAACTTTTAGAGGAAACGCTTAACAGAAAAGGGTCCGCTATTGGCCGATTTCTGACGATCATGAACCGCTGTCCCGGCAGGCGGATAACAAACTTTGGTAAGGCCGTTAATTAGGTCAATCTTAGGACAAATGTGAGGCCTCATCAGGCCGGTATAGGCTTTAGACCATGCACCAAATACTCCGCATTCACGGTCTGTAGCGGCGCGGAATGCACGCAGAAAACGTTCGAATCCCTATCCTTTGACGTCTGGCTGATAGGGTGTAAATCAGTTCAGCACCGCCGGTTCAGTTTCGGCTTGCGCCTCCTCATTTGAAAAAAACACAGACCGAAGTCTGTGTTTTTTTGCCTGCGATTCGACTATCGCTTCCGCAAGCAGGCGCTTCAACCCGTAAATTTGGGCCTCGTTCCTGAGGGAGCGAAGGCTTCGACTGAACTCATATGTCGGGTAGTCTACTTTCGGCCAAAAGCTGGCCTTCATACCAAAGAACATATACTCGCTCTCTTTTTCACGAGGCCATTGCAGCGAGTTCGAATAGATCATATCCTGACTGCGGTTTTGAAAGCCCCTGCCTCCCCCATCGCACAAACGTGTACGGTAAATGCTTTCTGCTTCTCCGCTTGCGGAGACGCGACAAGCTCATGCATGGCCCTACATCAGCCCGATCTAGTGTCTGTAACCGGGGAACCAGATGCACATGGATCGATAATCTGGTGCCTCGTATGTCGATACCCGCGCTCTCCTCGCACGATGTAAAACTGCTATCGCAGATTCTCCACTCCACATCCAGATCTCTCGGCTGTGTCAGCAAGCTAGCCTCTCAAAGAGAAATGCTTAGCCAACTTCTAGGTTTCCATGACTGGAATGGGGCATGCGCAATTTTGCCTGCGCACTCACACGAGACTACGCATGTTGCCATTGCCTCACTTGAGATACCGTCAACTGTACCCAAGTGGTTCTTGACCGTTGGCAACGACGCGCCATGGCGCTTGCCCGAGAAGATTCGAGATAATCTAATCACCCGATCCTTCAATCCGGCTGGCCTATCCGTCTCACACTACTCAAGACCTGATCCGAAAGGGGATGTGAAGCCACGACACTGGTCTTACTTGTACGCTCCGTCTCCTGGCAGCTACGTGGAGAATAAAATCGCATTTGCTCCTCACGAACCCGACTATGGCAACGGCGATCACACTCCTATCGTGATGACTTTTGTCAACGCTCGAGGCCAAGATGCATTCGCGGTCACTGCCTGGTTAATTACCCTACACCCAGCCCCCCTACAGGCCACGAACTTCAATGGCGCGGCATCGATGCCGCTCTACAACACCTTCATTGAATCCATAACTGGCCACACACCCGAACTGCGCCAAGCCTTCTGCTTGGTAAACAGCCGACAGAACGGCTTTGCATACTCGATCGCCAAGTGCGATGAAAGAGGGCGCGAGCTAAGTGTCGTCGAGCATGTTCCGCACATTAATGGTGCCCAGGCCTGGGCAATACTCGCACAGCACAATAAGGCGCTTGGCCTTTCCTTACTGGATGTTGCCGACATCACACATGCGTGTATTAATGCTGAAAGTGACTAGATAGTGAATCTATGAGCGGGCCTAGGCAATAATGGCAACCATCAACAATTGGCCATGTTCTGTACATCCGCTTTTGACCGATAGCAGCCCATCACGAAGGGCTGCTCCCGGCCGATTCTGTTGAAAAAGTCGGCCATGGTTTCCGCAGCTGAAAAGTACGCGACCGACATTGAAATTTTTACTTTCGGCTGAGGTGTCCAGAGGCAGATTTCACGTAGCAGCGTGTAAAAAAGGCATTTTCACGGGTCGATGATCAGGCAGTTTTTGATGACCGACTGTTTTCAACAGAATCGGCCAAAAGCAGACGTTCAGGCGTCACCCCGCCAAACTTGGGCTATCTTTCCTGCGACTCACCTGCAAAGGGTGATCCCGCAAGTAAGGATGCTTTATGAATCAATCGCCCCATCGCCTGAACCTGTTCGCATTGACGTTGATTGGTGCACTGTCAACCACAACCTTGCTGGCACCGCAAAGCCGCGCTGACGAAGTTTCCGGCCCCGTCGCCGGCACCAAAGTCACCGAACCCTATGTACGCATGATGGCGCGCGAAGCGTATTTCTGGGGTTGGCCGATGGCCAATATTTTCAACCGTCGCCAGGCTTTCAAAGACCTGCCCGAACCTGGCTTGATGGGTGGCATCGTCCCGGTCGCGCCAATCAATCGACTGTCGATGCTCAGCGATTACATTGATCCGGCCGAACGTCTGGTAGCGTGCCCGAATCAGGACGTGGTGTACGGCGCGGGCAGCATTGCGCTGGATCTGGAGCCGGTGGTGCTGCAAGTGCCGGACTTCGGCAGCCGTTTCTGGGTGTATCAGGTGGTGGACCTGCGCTCCGACAGCTTTGCCGAACTCGGCAAGATGTACGGCAGCAAACCTGGCTTCTATCTGCTGGTTGGCCCGGACTGGAATGGCAAAGTTCCGGCGGGCATCACCAAAGTCTTCCGTGCACGCACCAACACCGGCTTCGTGATTCCCCGAGTATTCCAGGACGATACCGCAGCCGACCGCGCAGCCATTCAAGCGTCGCTGTCGGGCGTGGACATGTACCCGCTGTCGCAATACGACGGCAAGGTCAAACATCGCGACTGGGCGAAACTGCCGAAATTCCCGGCGCAGGCGGCGGGCAGCGGCGAAACCAAATGGGTGATGCCGGAGAAATTCTTCGACGAGTTGCCGGCCCTGCTCAAGGACGCCAAACCGTTGCCGGGCGAAGAAGCCCGTTACGCGCAAATGGCCGCCCTCGCTGCCATCGCCAAGGCCGATCCGCAACTCAAGGCGGCGATGATCGATGAGGCGAAAAAAGCCGACAGCGAAGTGATTGATCCGCTGCTGCAATTTCGCAACTACGGCCTGCAACTGCCTGATCACTGGAGCACCATCAGCAACGGTGCGGCGTTTGGTACCGACTACTTCAGCCGTACCGCTGTGGCGCGCTCGAACATCTTCGTCAATCAACAGAAAGAGACCAAATACTTCTATCAGGATCTGGACAAGTCCGGCACCCGCCTCAATGGTCAAAATGGCTATACCGTGACCTTTGCCAAAGGTCAGCTGCCACCGGTGAAAGGTTTCTGGTCGCTGACGCTCTACAACGAACAACACTTCTTCTCCCCGAATGAACTCAAGCGTTATTCGATCGGCACCAAAAACAAATCGCTGCAAGCCAATACCGATGGTTCGCTGACGATCTACGTGCAAAACGATTCGCCGGGCAAGGACAAGGAAAGCAACTGGCTGCCGACACCAAAAGGCGCCGATTTCTCGCTATACATCCGCGCTTATTGGCCTGAACCGGCCGCGCTGAACGGCCAGTGGGTGCCGCCAGCCGTAGTGAAAACCAATTGACCGGGACAGGATGTTCAAGATGAACACACTTGCAAAATCATTGACCGCAATGGGCCTGGCCCTGTCGATCAGCACCAGCGCCCAGGCCGCCACGCACTATGAGCAACTGGCCGATTTGCCGTTTGCGGGCGGGTATCCCACGCTCGAAGGCGTGGAACAACTGCAAAACGAATTGCTGTTCCAGCGCGCCGTGCAGTCGTACATCTGGGCGTTGCCGGCGTTGAACATGTACGCCATGAAGGAAGGCTCGGAGAAAGCCTTCGGCACCGGTTACAACGTGCTGCCGATCTGGAAGGATCGCCTCAACGCCAAGACCCGGGTCACCACGCCCAACTCCGACGTGATCTACGCCATGGGTTATCTGGATCTTAAGCAGGACGGCCCGATGGTCATCGAGGTCCCGCCAGGTTTGCAGGGCATTCTCGATGACTTCTTCCAGCGGCCAATCTGCTCTGAAGGTCAGATCGAAGGTCGCCAGTGGTGTGGTGATGTTGGGCTGCCGGGGCCGGACAAAGGCAAGGGTGGCAAGTATCTTGTGCTGCCACCGGACTACAAGGGTGAGGTACCGCCGGGCTATCTGACCTACCGCTCGCGCACTTACGGCGTGTTCGTGTTCTGGCGCGGATTCTTCAAGGATCCGAAACAACTGGAGGCACCGGTCGCGCTCATGGAGCAGACGCGTATCTATCCGCTGGGCAAACAGGCCACGGCCAAAGCGATGGAGTTTCCCAACGCCTCGAAAACTCCGGTCAACATGCTCTACCCCACCGATGGCAGCGCGTTCGACATGCTGTCGCGGTTCATCGACCACGAATACGTTGACCCGCAAGACATGGAAATGCGCGGCATGCTTGCCGCACTGGGTATCGTCAAAGGCAAACCGTTCAAGCCGGAGGCTACCACCCGCGACCTGCTCGACAAGGCAGCGAAAACTGCAAGCAAGATCGGCCATGCCATTTCCTACATGCCGCAAACCATTGTCGCCAATGGCACCTGGTATCCGGATCGCAAGTGGTTGAACGTATTCCCCGGCAATGCGACGTTCACCGCCGACACCTTCAATTACATCGACCCGCGCACCGGTTTCTTCACCAATGCCTACTCGGCCAGCCCGGGCATGGCGGTGAACATGGAAAACGTCGGCGCCAAGTACCCGGCCACTTTCGTCGATACCAAAGGCCAATTCCTGTCCGGCAGCAACAGCTACTCGCTGAACCTTCCCAAAGGCATTCCGGCGGCATTGTTCTGGTCGGTGACGGCGTATGACTCGATCACTGCATCAGGCCTGGATAACGGCCAGCCGTTCCCATCGCTGAACACCATGGACAAACCCGTCACCAACACCGACGGCTCAATCGACGTGCACTTCGGCCCAGACTCACCGGGTACCGGTAAAAACTGGATCAAAACCCTGCCGGGCGAAGGTTACTTCGTAATTCTGCGGTTATACGGCCCGACCAAGGCGTTCTTCGACAAGGCATGGAAACCGGGGGACTTGATCAAGCAATGATCTGAGATGCGTCCGAACGACATGAGTGCATTAATGCATTCATGTCTTCGGCATTCTTGACCGACAGCTTTGGGTCGGAAGTGGTCGTTCGTGGGCGACTGCTTTTGGCCGAAAGCAGTCAGCTCAGCGTTAATTGTCTGGGAACGGCTGTAATCAAAAGCGGGAGGTGAGGTGGTACCGAAACTGCGCAAAACCTACTCTGCAGGCCACGGTTTACCGTTTGCCTACGCACGAATCGCAGTACATTTTGCCATCATTCATAATTATCTTTTTCTTTTAATTACAATGAGTTACGAGATTTTAAGAGGGAGCATGGGGTGCTAGGGGTCTAGCTGACCCTAGATTTAACTATTCGAGTACCACAACCGATGCCGCCGTTCGTTTTGCGTTGGGTTTACATTCAATACTGAACCAAAAAATACCCATGAAAGCCAACTCTAAACCATGATTTACTAGCCATCATTTTGATGACGTGCAGTTGGATGACAAATCTCGATATTTGCGCTGCCCAATATTGCTCAGTAGCAGGCGACCTCAGCACCAACATTGCTCGCCATCTCCAGTTTATGGAGATCGCCGCCAGGCAAGGTGCTGACTTTCTGTTGTTTCCGGAGTTATCCCTGACTGGCTATGAGCCGTCTCTCGCTCGTGAGCTTGCGCAAACACCTGACGCGGAAGTCTTGAAACCGTTGCGTGAGTTGGCCAGGCAGTCGGCGATGACAACCGTCGTTGGGCTGCCGCTGCGCCAACCTGGTAGCGACGCCATCATGATTGCAGCATTGGTTTTTGCCGCAGACGGTTCGCAGACAACCTATACCAAGCAGCATCTTCACTCAGGAGAAGAGGCTGTGTTCAGCCCAGGTTATGGTGGTGCGTTGTTGGACATTCGATCTGAACACGTTGCGCTGTCCATCTGCGCCGACTTTACCTACCCAAGCCACGCGAATACCGCCGCCCTTAAAGGTGCAGGTGTGTATGCGACCAGCGTGCTCGTCAGCGAAAACGGCTACGCACGCGACAGTGGGTTGCTTCAGGGTTATGCCAAAGAGCATCCAATGGGAATATTGATGGCCAATCATGGCGGCCCCTCTGGAGGCTGGGCCTGCGCAGGGCGCAGCGCGTTCTGGTCTCCAGGTGGGAATCTGGTGGTGAGCGCAGCCGGTACTGGTGACTGCCTGGTAATCGCGCGTCGCCGCCAAGGCGTGTGGCAGGGGCAGATAGTGGAATGCTTCATTGGACCGCATTCAGTCGTGCCGACACTTTGAACGAGAAGCTCGGCGCAACGGCGAACTACCTTTCTCAAGAGCACATCAAGTTTTTACGCATTGCTGTGCAGGATTGAAAAAGTCAGACGGTTCGCTCGTTTGAATGGGATAAATCCGAATATATCGAGCCGCTATTGTCATGCCCCAAGGATGCTGCATACATTCCCAACCATCGCTGACTTCATCAGCGATTAGGTGTGCAAGCCTGTAATTAGGATTTCAACTTGTCATTTCGCCTAGTAGGATCAGCACCTTCGGTCCGCGTTTTGGCGGTTGCACGCGGGAGATTTTCGGATCTGCCGGGTTCCTAGACCGGTCTTGCACACCCGCGTGCAGCCGCCACCTTTTTGTCTGTGTGCAAGCAGGCAAGACGGTAAAACCTCATCTAGGAGATACCTATGTCGCACTATTTGCCACAAACCGATAACCCCGATGGTTTTAACGTTTTGTTGATTGATACCCATGCTTCGACTCCTGCCTTACTGATCTGTGCCGATCAACGCATCAGAGCTGCAAAAAATCTGCTGCAATGCTTGTCGCTTATGGGCGGCAACAGTAGCCATCCCCATGATCTGAGCTGTATTTGTGAAGCGTCGTCGCTGCTCTTGCAGGAGGGCTGCGACTTGCTTGGGGTTTTGACGTTGCGTGAGGAAACAGTCCATTAATAACGGTCGGTCTTGCGATGTGGCCCCCCGCTTTATGCTGGGGACCACATTGGTCAGTATGTGCTGCTAATACTGGATCGGGGCCGGAAAGCTGAACATGAAACTGACTGCCGATATTGTGGTAAGCATTGCCATGACGAACCCTGTCAATCTCCAGATTTCTTCGCGGTTGTCTTCGTTTGCGCTGAGGGGGTGATCGTTCGGCAGGACGCCGGGGGAGGGGGCATAAACCCGTGGGACAATTTTGGGACACCTAATGTCCCAAACAGGCATAAATGGCCATGCATGAGTATTAGGCGAAACCCTTTATTTATAGGCGTCTTGGGGGATAGCCTCAATAAAATAGCCAGCTGAAATCGGATTGCAAATCCGCCCACGCCGGTTCGATTCCGGCTTCGGCCTCCACATTCGAAAGCCCCGTAGACCTTGGTCTACGGGGTTTTTTTATGCCTGCGAAAAAGGGGGGATGTGTTCCGCATTTTTGGCAGGTGTTCCGCATGTGGGTGAAAAATTGTGTTTACCTGCTCTCGACTTGCCGGCCATGAGACATGTTCTGCGGCGTTTTAGTGGCGGCACACGATTCCTTCCCTCCTTCTAGGTTTGCTCACTGACAGGCTTGTAAATTTCATTTCTCTTTACCTAAGCTTTTGACTGCGTTGATATGGTTGGGTCCTCGTCCGGAAAAATTTCTGAACAATACCTTCAGCTTATGCGTAAAAAATTGCGGTGAAGATAGATATTATTCGTTTTGTGATGGCATACTGAAATCGCTGTTCTTTAGCTCAATTGCTTCTGTTTGACCCAAGACTTAATAATAATTTAGCTTTGGAAGGTTCAAATGAAAGGGAAGGTTCTAGGTGATATACGAGCAGAACATGATTTTAAAATGCTGGATTTATGTTTTTGGCAAACTACGGATTATAAATCTCTATTAGAATCTTCAGATAGATGCGTAGTGGTGGGGAGGCGGGGAACAGGTAAAAGTGCTTTGGTGTATATGCTTTCTAAGCATTGGCACAGCAAACCCAGAACGCACACAGTTATTGTAACTCCTATTGAAGAGCAGATAATCGGGCTTCGTGATGTTGTTGCATTGTTTGGTGAGAATTTTCTTCATATAAAAGCAGGGAGCAAGTTGGCCTGGCGTTATGCGTTATATATGGAGGTTTTGACAGAGATATCAAATCACTATAAATTGAAAGTTAACCTTTCGAAATATGGCGTGGAAAAGCATTTTGAGGAGTGGGGCGGGAGTAAGCAGAATATAAGTGGCAAAATTCGCAAGAAGCTCTTAAAGATATTAAGTGAAAATAAAGACGTATCCCCAGCAACTCGTATTGCCGACCTATCCGATGCGTTTGAGCTGGATGCTTTAGAGGCTGCAATTAGTGATGCGTTAGAGGATTCTAAATATCAGTTTGTTATTTTTGCGGATCGTCTTGATGAGGGATACACGCCAGATGATATTGGTGTTGCTATAGTTGACGGCTTTGTGCAGGCGGTTATAGATATAAAGCAGGTTTTTGGTGATAGGTTGATTGCGTTTGCATTTATTCGCGATAATATCCATAGGGCTATCTCCAAGATGGATCCTGATTTTACTCGTAATATTGAGGGGCAGGTTCTTAGGTTGCATTGGGATGAATATAATCTGTTTAATTTGGTTTGCAATAGGATTAGGGCTGCGTTTAATTCGAAAGTTGAAAATAATGCCCGTGTGTGGAATGCATATACAGCGAATGAGCTCCAGTCGGCAACGGGGTTTAGAGAGGCGCTTAAATTAACTCTCTATAGGCCTAGAGATATATTAGTGCTTTTAAATGATGCGTTTTTGCGTGCATCAATGCACTCTCGAGATAAGATATTGATGTCTGATATAGAGGCTACAGCTAATACTATATCGCAAAACCGACTGAATGATTTGCACAAAGAATATGAAAATGTTTTCCCTGCTTTGGATTTGTTTACGTCTCTGTTTTCCGGCCGATCACCTGATTGTACAGTGTCAGAAGCCTCTAAGATAATAAGTGCAGCCCTTGAAGGCTCACTAATGAAAGACAAGATCAAGCAACAGGATATTCTTCTACTTGAAGGGCCTGTTCAGGTTATTCAGCGACTGTATAGTATTGGGTTTATTGGCTTGTTTAACGTTCAGTCGTCTTCTTATGTGTTTTGCCATGACGGTAAAGAACCTGATAAAGAATTCTTAAGTGGATCTCGATTGCTTTTACATCCATGTTATTGGC
Organism: Pseudomonas sp. B424; assembly: GCF_055408345.1. NCBI lineage: Bacteria > Pseudomonadati > Pseudomonadota > Gammaproteobacteria > Pseudomonadales > Pseudomonadaceae > Pseudomonas > Pseudomonas sp. B424. The sequence goes on from NZ_JBUZTL010000006.1 coordinate 222,610, forward strand.
TAGCCCTTAGCGTTCACGAATCGAGCATGAGCTTAGAGGCTGCTGAAAATATTCATGATGAATATGATATTGAAGTGAGCTCTGTGTCTGAGGAGCAAAGGAAACAAAGAATAGGCGCTTTGCTAAATGACCTAAGTGGTATACCGGAGGGTCCATCTGGCGCTGTAGATTTTGAAGCGTGGGTGTTGAAAGCCGTTAAAATTCTTTTTGCGACAAATTTAGCTAATGTTGAGTTGCATCCTAATAAGAATGGGCTCCAGCAGCGTGATATTGTAGCTACAAATTTATCTGATACCCCGGTTTGGTCAAGGATTTTGAATGACTATAAAGCAAGGCAGGTTATTTTTGAAATCAAAAACTATAAGGAATTAACGGCCGCTGATTACAGGCAGGTAAATGGTTATCTGTACAAAGAGTATGGTCAGCTGGCATTTATAGTTAGTCGGGATCATACGGACAACTTGGAGAAGCATAAGGAGTTGCAGTGGATGAAAGAAATTTACGATCAGCATAATAAGCTGATTGTTAAGCTTTCTGTAAAATTTCTTGAGCGTCATTTGTCTAAGATGCGAAGTCCGCAAAAGCACGATGAGGCGAATAAGCAGCTTAGCAAGTTAATTGATCTATATATTAGAAGTTATGTTGCAAATAAGTGCAGGTAATGGTTTTGCGCTGTGCTTCAGTAGCTAGTTTATTTGGTTGCTGAAGTGCGGGGTGAAAATGCAATTTCGTTATGTTAGTTGGTGAGATTGAATGGTTTAGGTTTAAGGTGGTAGCTAGGGGCTATACATTTCTAGGTTTTGATTTTAAAAAAGTGACTGGGGGTGATTCGTAAACCTGCCTATTTAGTCGGTCTAACCATCTCCCCGATCCTCCGATAAACTTTCCTCGTGATTTCTTCTTTCGAATGCCCAAGCAACCGACTGGCGTGATCGAGTCCAATTTCACTAGCCGCTTTTGGCCGTATATCCCTAAACTGAAACTGTCGAATCGTTTTGGCCAACTCCTGGTCATCTACAGCGATACACTGCTGTACTGCTTTTGCACGCGCCTCATCCCATCGGTTACGTAACATCTGCGAGCTCATTCGCAAACCGCTGGCGTTGGTGATCAGTCGAGAGTTGCGGATACCATTGCAAGCTCTACGCTCCAGTAGTTCATCAATATATAAGCTCAGCTTTGTTGTCATGCCTTCATAGTGAAGCGATATTCGCAGCCGTTTCTGTGTTTTACCTTGCCCCACCATCAAAAAATCATCACTCAAATCGTTGACTGAAATCTTCAGCACATCCGCTGGCCGCTGACCTGTCAGGTAAGCCAGCTGCATGGCGTCTTTCAGTTCTTGCGCTGCCTGCGCAAACACCGCATCCCAAACCGCAGAGTCAGCGTAAAAGTCTCTCGGTGTTTCTTTGTTGCGACGCACGCCGGCGCAGGGGTTGGCCTTTTCAGTCATTCCCCAATCCAGTGGTGTGGTTGGTGTTTGGGCAGGTAGCGTTGCGGCAGGCGGATCGTAGGTCTTGACCGGTGCTTTACGGCTAACGAAGTTTGTATGCAGGGTGATACCGAACAATGCGGTATTTCCACGTTCCCAGCCTGCGGTCAAATCAATATTGTCATTCAGTTTGTAAACGGCACCGATGTTGATCGGTGAGTCCTGCACCTGATTATTGTTTTGCGGCTCATGCTTGTAATCGTTACCGTCATATTCGACTTTCAAGCTCAAGGGGGCCCAAGGTGTTTGATACGTAATACCACCAAACAGTGCAGGGGAGCCCCGAAAGTATGTGCTGGTATTTACGTCACCAACGCTCGTATGAGAAGGCCGTGTGTCAAAGCGGTCATCGAGATAACCCAATGGGTTGTCCAGATCGCCGCGATTACCAATATAGCCCCATGCAATACCCGCGCTAAAGTCAAAGTCTTTATAGCGCTTGTTAGCAACGAAATACTCACTGGAAAACAGACCGGTACCACCAATATCTCTAAACCCTAGCGCAACTTCAGGTAACCAGTGGCTTTCTTGCCAAAGTCGGGCTTTTGCATCCACCGCCTTATCTTTATAGCTCTGGTTGCCACTCAACGCTTCAGACCCGTACATCCGGTTGGTAATAGCGGTATAACGAAACGTCCCTTCAAGCCAGTCAAGGGGTTGCAACGAAAGGCTGTAACGAGAATAAGGCTCGGTGCGGTTGGCGTTGAAGCTCAACTCACCAGCAGGGGCCATACGTGCCGTCGGGGTTTGCAGCAAACCGACGCCACCGAAATCATTCTGGGTATAGCGCGGCTCGGCATGGGCCAGGCTGCAGGGCAGTAATACAACAGCAGCAAAACGTAACTTCAAGGGGCAACCTCGGCCAACGGTTGAGTAGCGAGAAACTGGGCCAGTTGCTCATTCAAATCGGGTGTGGGTAAATCAACATTGTCGTTGCGCACCGGCACCAAAATTGTGCTGCCAGCCACCGCATGTACACCGTCCTGGCGATTCCAGGCGGCAATCGGCACATTCTGATAGCGCCCGTCGGGGTGGATCAGCCACAGAAAATCAGCCTCGGCTTCGGCCAGCCGCGGGCAGCTGTCGAGGTAGTCGCGGGCTTCTTGCTGGGCCTGAAAGGGCAGGGTGCACGGATGCTCTACGGCACCCACGACCTTTACGTTGTTGGTGCGCGCCGGGTAGATCAGTCGATCGCCATCGGCCAGCACATAGTTGCGGGCAAAGCCCACTTCCATTGCAACGGGGTCAAGTACGGCGACTTTGCGCCCGGTAACGGGCAGGCGGTTGACCTCGTCATACAAGCGGCCTGCCAAAGCAGCAAGAGCTTCGTTGTTATTGAGCAGAGCACCCCGCTGCAGCATCTTCAAATCAAACAGTACTCCGACCTTGAGTCGAGTTTGCTGCTCCAGCAGGGGCGTGTGTAGCCATGCGCCAGCCAGCCAGTAGCCTTCGGGGTTTGGCTGGGCCTGGTTGATCACATCCTGCAGTCGCATGCCGGGGGTGTACGCCAGATTGCCAGGTTTACCCACATCACCGCTTACCGTAACTGCCGCCTGGATTTCTGTACTCAGGCTGAATATCGAGCAGCTCAGCAGCAGGCATGCACTCAGCTTTTTAAAGTGGCTCACCGGGCGGTCTCCCAGTCTGGGCGCAGGTGCACAATTTTCAACGCAAGCTCCGGGGTCAGATATTGTTGGCTCTGCAGCACCAGGCCATCGTCGGGCCGCACCCAGAAACGATTTGTGGCGCTAAACCCCAGGGCCGGGATCTCGAAGGCTTCATCGATGCGCTGCAGTGCGTGGGGCTGGCCGAGAATAGTCACGGTCTCCAGGCCCTTGCGGCGAAAGCGGCTGTTCACCGCCAGGCCGACCTGCTCACCTTTATATATATCGATCCAGCGTGTGCTGGTTTCACCATCGGCAATGTGCTGCAGGCCACGCTTGAAGGGCGACTCGCCATCAAAGCGAGTGCCATCCAGGCTGGGCTCCAGCCCAACCGAACGCACTACCAGACCGTCGCGCATCAACAGTACTTGCTTGCCCGAGGCGACCCAGAACTGCAGATCGCCTTGCTGACGCACCTTGGCCATCACCCCCTCACTGGAAGGGGTGGTGACCAAAATTTGCGCGTACGGCACCGCCGCAACATCGTCTGCTGTGACGTGCAGCGGCTCGGCGCTGAGCACCGAGGCCTTGAAGGTGTCGATAGAGCCTTGCATCAGCGGGCTGCAGCCACACAGCAGCAGGCACGCCACCAGGCATGAGCGGTTACGAAGAGTTTTCAAAACGGCTCAAACCTTATCGGCTGTTGGCTTCACTGAGGTTGTTACCTGCAGCAGCACCGGTGCCCAGAATGGTGGCCGATGGCAGCAACTGACTGATCAGGCGGTTCCAGCGCGTGACCTGGGCAGGGCCCACGTACACAATATCCTGAGGCTTCAGCTCAAACTGGCTGGCAACTGCAAAGGCTACAGGCGACTCTGCATCCAGCTGGAAAACCTTGGCTGGTTGCGTCTCGAGATTGTCGGCGCCACGGATCACATACAGCGCATTGCCGTTGGAGGTGGTTTGATTCAAACCGCCAACCGAACCGACAACATCGGCCAGGTTCATATGCTTGGTTTTAAACCGGATAGCTTGAGGTGCTAGCACTTCACCCATCACATAGATTTTTTTGCGGTCATTGTAAGGCAGGTACAACTGGTCGCCGTCTTTCAAAAAAACGTTATGCAACTGCGAGTTGCTAGTGTTGAGGGTATCCAGATCCAGTACATACTCATGACCATCGCGGGTCAGTGTGAGCCCAGATAGATCGGCATTCACCGGCTCAATACCTGCTGCGCCGAGTGCTTCGACCACACTTAGTGGGGAAGTAGTAATGGGCATTGGTCCGGCTTTGGCCACTGCGCCGGCAATAATTGCCTTCTGGCTGGCAAAGCGTAGAACGTTCAAATCCACCTGAGGACTATCGACATACTGCTTAAGGCGTTCAGCGATAGTCGAGCGCAGCTCTTCGATGGTTTTGCCCTCTGCATCGACTTGGCCAATGTAAGGGTAAAAGATGGTGCCATCGGGGCGTACCAGGCGCCCGTTGGAATCAATTTGCTGTTGCGGGCCTGAAGGTGCCGTCAACTCGGGGTGGTCCCAAACGGTGATATACAACACATCGTTGGCGCCGATCCGGTAGGCCTCAGGCTTGAATGCCAGCAAAGCTGCTGGCACCGAGCTTGAGACGTGTGTCGCCGCGTTTTGCGCAATCAGCTTGGGGGTGATAGGGATCAGCTCGACCCGACTGCTCTCAGGCGAGCCCTCTTTACCAATGTCACTGGTATCCAGGTATTGACCGGGCGCAAACATACAACCTTGCAGGGCGAGCCCTGCAAGTACCGCGAGCGACAAACTACGAATCATCATTGAGGACACTTGTAAAGGAAACACATCAAAATCAAATGCCTGGAATATTCCAGGTGGTTTAGTCCTTCGACCTGGCAGCTACTTAGTTGGTGCCGGTAGTGCCGGTAGTGCCGGTAGTGCCCGTGGTGCCTGTAGTACCGCCATTACTACCACCGCCACCACCACCGCCCGATGCAGCAGCAGCAATGCCTGCAGCTGCAGCAACACCCAAACCAACGGCTGTTGTTGTGCTAACGCCGCCCAATACGCCGGTTTCTTCACCCAAAGCAGCGCCGCTGGTGGTGCCAGCAGCAGAAGCTTCAACTGGGGCGGCGTTAGCAGCAGGCTCTGCTGCGAAAGCAGATGCGCTCAGGGCCAAGGTCAGTGCGGAAACGAGAAATTTGTTCATGAGGAAATCCTTTTGATAAATAGTCTGTATTGGCTCTATTGCTTGAGCGTGTATTTAATACTGCATAGCTCGTATGCTTGATACGACAGCGCTTTACTCAAGTGGTTTCGTTACAGCCATTATATTTCAGAATAGCAATGCAAGAATACCCGCGTAGAGCGGTTTGAGTGGCTGACGTTTTATAACGTTCCGATTGTTTTGGTTCGAGCAATGCCCTTCACCGCTGAGATTTTTCCAAGCTTGGTCGGTCAACAGAGCGGTGTTGAATAGTAAGGCTTTTAATCGATATGACGACAGCGTTAGATAAATACGTAGTCGAGTTGATACCTGTCGAGTCTAGGAGCTTAACAAGTTCATGCCTTGTAGAGTTTTGGTCTAAAGCGGGTCGCTAAGCTATCCATACATAGTGTAATGGATCGGTTCACTAAAAATTACCCTTCAGTCGAGTTATTGGCTTCAGTCAGCGGTGCAGGTAATCATGGGTTGAGATACTGATAGTTTTCTGCAAATTGTTTGTTTTGAGTTGGGTGCTATACAATGGTTTATCTAGTATGTTCGAAACTGGTGTTGGTTTTTTTTGTTATGTATGAATTGAACATTCCTTTGATGGTTCCAGCACCATGGCTTATGTGGCCGGTAAGAAATGTCAGCATCAGGAGTGGGTGCTCGTAAAGCTTTACTTCTTTTTTTAATACGCAGTTCATGGAAACAATGGCCGATATTAAAAAGTAGGTGCCAGAAAGGTAGAGTGAAGTAGTGCTTACTATTGAAAGAGGTAGATTTATCAAGAAAGCTGACGGAATGACTGCTCTGATCGGGGGGAGTGTTCCGTGTTTTTTCAATATTATTGGTTTGCAATATGCATATTGAAAGATCATTCTCGAAAATTTATTTAGGCTATCTCTTGTGTTGTATTGGAAAGGTGTAGCGGGTATCTGTACTACTGTACCACCTGCTTTTTTAATTCGTATATTGTGCTCGTAATCTTGGCCGCGAATAAAGTTTATATCAAAGTCACCGACTTTTTCAAAAGTAGACTTGTGCCAAGCACCAAAAAGAACTGTGTCAACCTCTGTGGGTTTCGTAATTTCAATGCTTCTGTGTGAAACTCCAACTCCAAAGGGATTAGACATAGCTGTTTTGATGCTGCTAGCGAATATGCCAGAGTTTTTGTTTGTTGTTATGTAGGTTGTGCCTACATTCAAGAGGGGAGAGTTAGAGTTTCTTAAATACTCTACAAGTGTTTCTGCATAGTCTTCTGGGTACTCTGAGTGAGCATCGCAGCGGATAATATACAAGCCGCGAGCTGCTTGAATACCTATGTTTAATGCGTAAACTTGCTTTGTTTTTGGGTTATCAACAAGTTTTATGTGTGAGGCTTTTGCTATGTGTGCGTTAACTATTTCTCGAGTTGTATCGGTACTTCCGCCGTCGATGACAATAATCTCATAATCGTCGGGAGGTGTTTTGCAATTGAGTAGCGACTCCAAGCAGTTTTTTATATAGTGTTCTTCGTTATAGCTTGGGATTATTATGCTGTAGAGCATTGGATTGCTGCCTTTTAAGGTTCGGAGGGGATGCTAATATTCCGATTAGTGTCCAAAATAGGAGGCTGAGCTCCATGTTGTTTTGTAATAAATAGATTTCGAAGTTGTTCTGGAATATGACCATGACAACCAAAGCCAAGCCAGTGGAGTATTTTTTCTTGAGGAAAGTATCGGTCGTGCTCTCGATTTTTTTCGAGAAAAATAATGCCAGAGAAATTAATGCAAGCAATAGGAAAATAGTGCTAAAAATACCCGACTGCAACGTAGTTTGAATAAACTGGTTGTGCGCCGAGTAGGTAACATCTGCATATTGGCTAGCATGGCTCGAAAGTCCATGGCCTAGAAAAGGACTCTGATTGATGGCGAAAAACAATTGCTCCCAAAGTTTCTCTCTGCCGGAGAATAGATTTTTACCTGTATTGCTAAACATCATTTCATTAAGTAGTAGTCCCAGTGGAGATTGGTAGAAATTTACGGTCAAATAAATAAATGCAGATATTATGAATAATAAAGCAGTTAATAGAGTGAATGAGTATTTTCTCGTTTTGCGGTGCTTGGAGATATAAGTAGCAAAAAGAATTCCAAGAAGTGCCCCGAGCAGTGCCGAGCGCCCTTTGGAAAAGACAATGACCAATAGTGCCAGGCCGATAATTATTTTTTTCTGTGTACCTCGAGGGACCATAAAATAAAATGGGACAAGCAATATCGACGAAACTGTGGAAAAGGCATTAGGATTGTCGTAAATGAATGAGTAGTTTCCGTCTTGGTCGTAATGACCTGTTTTAGTTGCTAGCACAATGAGGCAGGCAATGACGAAAAATGTATAGATTGGCTTAATTCCGGCGCACTCAATACTTGTTGAAGATGTTATAAAGAAAAACGAAAGTATAAAAACATACTGCGCTAACACATACAATGATCCAGTGTCGCGATCTTGAGTAAGGGAGATTATGCAGGTAAGTATGAATAGTAAATAGAATAGGCGGTTGCAGGAGCTGAGTGCAACACGGTTATTGAATTGAAGCCGGAGCATCATGCCGCATAGCCAAGGCTTCCTGCATCACCTCTCCCATGACTTCG
>NZ_JBUZTL010000007.1:0-228195 GCF_055408345.1 Pseudomonas sp. B424
TATCAGTCTGACTCCACAAGCACCCACACGAATTGCTTGATTCAGTTGTTAAAGAGCGGTTGGTTAGCTTTCGCTGAACCGAGGCGCGCATTCTACAGCGTTACTCGCCGATGTCAACACCTAATTTCCTGCTTCGATGACTTGAAGCTGACACTGTCAAAACCGTTCAACTCATTGATACTCAAGGAGTTTTCCGTTTCAACTGCGCCGGAAGTGGGCGAATTATAGGCCGCTGGAAATCTGAGTCAAGGGTTAATTGAGCGAAACTATCAATTAACTGCAAATACCCCAAAATACACCCATATAGAGGGAGCTAACGCCCCCTATATCCCCCTATATATAGCTACAGCACGCCATTGCAACGCAAAGCCTCTACAGCCCCCGGCTTCAACCCCAACACTTGCTCCAATACCTGCTGGGTGTGCTCACCCAATAAAGGAGGGGCATTACGGTACTCCACAGGCGTCCCGGACAACCGGATAGGGCTTGCCACTTGTGGCACCAGACCCGCCAGCGCATGCGGCAGCTGCATCTCCAACCCCCGAGCCTTCACCTGAGGGTCCGCAAACACCTGCGCCAAATCATTGATCGGCCCACAAGGCACACCCACCGCCTCTAACTGCGACACCCACTCGGCTGTCGTCTTGAAAACCGTTGCCTGCCTGATAAGTGGCACCAACACCGAACGGTTGGCCACCCGCTGCTTGTTAGTCACAAAGCGCGGATCACCCCCCCACTCAGCCCGACCAGCCACTTCAGCAAACTTGCGGAACTGACTGTCGTTCCCAACAGTGAGGATAAAGTCTCCATCCGCAGTCGGAAAATCCTGATAAGGCACGATATTCGGATGAGCGTTTCCAAGACGCTGCGGCGCTACACCCGTTGTCAGATAGTTCATCGCCTGATTCGCCAAACACGCCACTTGCACATCCAGCAGGGCCATATCGATATGCTGCCCGCCACCATCATGCTGACGATGAGCAAGAGCGGCCAGAATTGCGACCGCAGAGTAGAGCCCGGTCAAAATATCTGTCAGCGCAACCCCAACCTTCACCGGACCCGCGCCATCATCCCCCTCAGGACGGCCGGTCAGACTCATCAAACCGCCCAACCCCTGAATCATAAAGTCATAACCCGCCCGCTTGGCATATGGACCGGTCTGACCAAATCCGGTAATCGAGCAATAGATCAAATCAGGGTTCAACGCCTTCAGCGACGCATAGTCCAACCCATATGCCTCCAGACCACCTACCTTGAAGTTCTCGATCAAGATGTCGGACTTGGCCGCCAGCTCACGAACCAGCTGCTGCCCTTCTGGCTTTGTGAAGTCGATAGTTACCGATTGCTTGTTGCGGTTGGCCGACAGGTAATAGGCTGCCTCCCCCGTACTTTCGCCGTCGGCGTCTTTAAGGAAGGGCGGCCCCCAGGCACGCGTATCATCACCATTGCCGGGGCGCTCAACCTTGATGACCTCAGCTCCAAGGTCCGCCAGTATCTGCCCCGCCCACGGCCCTGCCAGTACCCGAGACAAATCCAACACCCGCAAATGCGACAAAGCACCCATGAGCCGAGCTCCTGTTAATAGAACGCCTGAAGACCGGTCTGCGCACGACCCAGGATCAAGGCATGCACGTCATGCGTACCTTCATAGGTGTTCACAACTTCCAGGTTGACCAGATGGCGAGCCACCCCGAACTCATCCGAGATACCGTTGCCGCCCAACATGTCACGGGCCATGCGTGCGATATCCAGCGACTTGCCACACGAGTTGCGCTTCATGATCGAGGTGATTTCAACAGCCGCCGTACCTTCATCTTTCATCCGTCCCAGACGCAGGCAACCTTGCAGGGCCAATGTAATCTCGGTCTGCATGTCGGCCAGTTTTTTCTGTATCAACTGGGTCGCAGCTAGAGGCCGGCCAAACTGATGACGATCCAGCGTGTACTGGCGTGCCGTGTGCCAGCAAAACTCCGCCGCACCCAGCGCCCCCCAGGAGATGCCATAGCGGGCCGAGTTGAGGCAGGTAAAAGGACCTTTCAGGCCACGCACATCCGGGAAGATGTTCTCTTGCGGCACAAACACGTTATCCATCACGATCTCGCCCGTAATGGACGCACGCAAACCGACCTTGCCGTGAATCGTAGGGGTAGTCAGACCTTTCCAGCCTTTTTCCAGAACAAAGCCACGAATGTCACCCTCATCATCTTTCGCCCACACTACAAACACATCGGCGATAGGGCTGTTAGTGATCCACATCTTGCTACCAGTCAGGCTGTAACCGCCATCCACAGAGCGAGCACGGGTGATCATCGCACCAGGGTCGGAACCATGGTTGGGCTCCGTCAGACCAAAACAGCCAATCCACTCGCCAGACGCCAGCTTAGGCAGATACTTCTGCTTTTGGGCCTCGGTACCAAACTCATTGATCGGCACCATTACCAAAGACGACTGAACACTCATCATCGAGCGGTAACCCGAGTCGACCCGCTCCACTTCACGGGCGATCAGGCCGTAGCTGACGTAGTTAAGACCACTGCCGCCGTATTGCTCAGGGATCATTGCACCCAGCAAACCGGTTTCACCCATTTCGCGAAAGATTGCAGGATCGGTCTTCTCATTACGGAAAGCTTCAAGAACACGCGGTGCCAACTTGTCCCGAGCAAACTGCTCCGCACTGTCACGCACCATGCGCTCTTCTTCAGTGAGCTGCTGATCCAGCAACAGTGGATCAATCCAGTTGAAGCTTGCTTTACCCGCCATGAGTGAACCCTCGCGTAATAGATCAAATGTCGTGTGCCGATCCTAGGCGCCTTCTATATAGAAGGACAAACGAGGATTCAGCACCATCTTGTGATGATTTCTCACTCCGTAACCCGCAAGATAGCCATTTCTGACTGTATTTAGTGAGGAAGCCGTACATGCGCCGCAAGATCCCCAGCACGACAGCCCTGATCAGCTTCGAAGCCGCGGCACGCCATGAAAGCTTTACCAAGGCCGCACACGAGCTATCCCTCACTCAAGGGGCTATTTGCCGACAGATCGCCAGCCTGGAAGAGTTCTTGAGTGTAGAACTCTTCAGACGCTCCAGGCGCGGCGTAAAGCTGACCGAAGCAGGCCTTTCCTACAGCCGGCGGATTGCAACCCAGCTGGATGCCGTAGAGCGGGATACGCTGTCCGTTATGGGCCAACAAGGCGCCAATGTGATTGAGCTGGCCGTAGTGCCGACTTTCGGTACGCAATGGCTGTTGCCTCGCCTCAAGGATTTCCAGCAGCAACACCCGGACGTCACGGTTAACCTGACAAACCGCACCCGCCCTTTTCTGTTTGCCGATACCGACTTTGATGCGGCCATCTATTTCGGTGATGCCGACTGGTCTGGTACATCGTCCTATCGCCTGATGGGCGAAAACCCTGTGCCGGTGTGTAGCCCCGCATTACTGGGCACACGCCAGCGCCTTAGCCCTCAGACCCTCGCCGAACTTCCCCTGCTGCAGCAAACCACACGCCCCTATGCCTGGCGCCAATGGTTTAACGCCCAGGACATGAACGTGCCACGCGATATGACCGGGCCACGCTATGAACTGTTTTCGATGCTGGCCCAGGCCGCCATGCACGAGATGGGGGTCGCCCTGATCCCGCCCTTTCTGATTCAGCGCGAACTGGCCGAGAACCGTCTGGTAATTGCCAATGAACACTCCCTGCTCAGCACCAAGGCTTACTACCTGATGATCCCCGAACGCAAAATCGAGTCAGCCTCACTGCAGGCCTTTCGAGACTGGCTGATCAAGCAGGCCGAGAGCTACAGCCTGATTTAAAGTGCCGCATCGTCCAGACAAACCATGTAGCGACACCTATAATTGCACTACATATATAAGTAAATGTCGCCATTAAATACTGTGTACTTAAGTCTAACTTGATAAACCTAGAGACCAGTAACCACGCGGCCTGCAGGGTATTTCTCAAAGTTATGCAGCGATAACCAAAAGAAATGTGAAAAAAACTACGAAAACATCTAAAAACGCTGTAAGCCACGTATTTAAAGGCATGTAGCCTGCCGTTGCGACATTCGGTCACTGCATGACTTGTAGTTAATATCCCGTCACCCTTCATAAGTTCTTGAAGGGTAAAAAAATTGCCAGCAGAATGCCTCGCCCCGCCCATACTTTGGCGGGATCGTGCTGATCGGCCGCCCCAGTCGCACCATCCGTAGTGCGCTGGCTTTCTTATAAAAGATCACGCAGGAGATATGACGTGCACATTGGTGTTCCTCTCGAAACCCAAACGGGTGAAACGCGGGTTGCTGCAACCCCGGAAACCATCAAGAAGCTGATCGGCCAAGGCCATAAAGTGACTGTTCAAAACGGCGCCGGCATTAATGCCAGTGTTATTGACAGTGCTTATGAAGCCGCCGGCGCGACTATTGGTAACGCCACAGATGCTTTCGGCGCAGAGCTGATCCTCAAGGTTGTCGCCCCTAGCGACAGCGAACTGGCCTTGATTAAAGCCGGCGCCGTGCTGATTGGCATGCTCAACCCGTTCAGCAATGAAACTATTGCCAAACTGGCCGAGCACGGGATCACCGCCTTCTCTCTTGAAGCCGCCCCGCGCACCTCCCGTGCGCAAAGTCTTGATGTGCTGTCATCCCAAGCCAACATTGCCGGTTATAAAGCCGTCTTGGTCGCCGCCCACCACTATCCGCGCTTCATGCCGATGCTGATGACCGCCGCCGGGACTGTAAAAGCCGCTCGCGTGTTGATTCTGGGTGCAGGTGTTGCTGGCTTGCAGGCGATTGCTACCGCCAAGCGCCTGGGCGCCGTGATCGAAGCTTCCGATGTACGACCTGCCGTTAAAGAGCAGATCGAATCCCTGGGTGCCAAGTTTGTCGACGTGCCTTATGAAACCGACGAAGAGCGCGAATGCGCAGTCGGCGTAGGGGGTTATGCCCGTCCGATGCCCGCCAGCTGGATGCAGCGCCAGGCCCTGGCTGTTCACGAACGCGCCAAACAGGCTGACATCGTGATCACCACCGCCCTGATTCCGGGCCGCAAGGCGCCTGTACTGTTGAGCGCCGAAACCGTGGCGCAGATGAAGCCCGGCTCTGTGGTCATCGACCTGGCCGCGGCCCAAGGGGGCAACTGCCCGCTGACCGTCGCCGATCAAGTGGTGGTTGAACACGGCGTGACCATCGTCGGCCACACCAACCTGGCCGCCATGGTTGCCGCTGATGCTTCGGCGCTCTACGCCCGCAACCTGCTGGACTTCCTCAAGCTGGTCTTCACACCCGAAGGGCAGTTCCAGATCAACCTTGAAGACGACATCGTCGCCGCGTGCCTGATGTGCCGCGACGGTCAAGTCGTGCGCAAAAACGGCTGAGGATAAAAATAATGGAAGAGCTCATCTCCCCCGGTATCTACAACCTGATCATCTTCGTGCTGGCCATCTATGTGGGCTATCACGTGGTCTGGAACGTAACGCCTGCGCTGCACACCCCCTTGATGGCCGTTACCAACGCCATTTCGGCGATCGTGATTGTGGGCGCCATGCTTGCCGCCGCACTGACTGTTACCCCACTGGGTAAAACCATGGGCACCCTGGCGGTTGCGCTGGCTGCCGTAAACGTATTCGGTGGATTTTTGGTCACCCGGCGCATGCTGGAAATGTTCAAGAAGAAAGCACCTAAAGCCAAAGAAGAGGTGCGCAAGCCATGAGCATGAACCTGGTCACTGTTCTGTATCTGGTTGCATCGATCTGCTTCATTCAGGCCCTCAAAGGCCTGTCGCACCCCACCACCTCGCGGCGCGGCAACCTGTTCGGCATGCTCGGCATGGGCCTGGCGATCATTACTACGGTCGGCCTGATCTACAAGCTGGGTGCAGAGATTGCCACCGCCGGTATCGGCTACGTGATTGTCGGTCTGTTGGTCGGCGGCACCGCTGGCTCGATCATGGCCAAGCGTGTCGAAATGACCAAAATGCCTGAGCTGGTTGCTTTCATGCACAGCATGATCGGCCTGGCTGCCGTCTTCATTGCCATCGCGGCCGTGGTTGAGCCGCAATCGCTGGGCATCGTCAAGCACCTTGGCGACGCTATCCCGGCAGGCAACCGTCTGGAGCTGTTCCTGGGCGCAGCCATTGGCGCAATCACCTTCTCCGGTTCGGTGATCGCTTTCGGCAAGCTGTCGGGCAAATACAAGTTCCGCCTGTTTCAGGGTGCACCGGTACAGTTCAGCGGCCAGCACAAGCTGAACCTGGTGCTTGGCCTGGCCACGCTGGGCCTGGGCATCACCTTCATGCTGACCGGCAACCTCAACGCGTTCGCGCTGATGCTGGCTCTGGCGTTCGTACTGGGTGTGCTGATCATCATCCCGATTGGCGGCGCCGACATGCCGGTCGTGGTGTCGATGCTTAATAGCTACTCGGGCTGGGCAGCGGCCGGTATCGGCTTCTCGCTGAACAACTCGATGCTGATCATTGCCGGCTCGCTGGTAGGTTCTTCGGGTGCGATCCTGTCGTACATCATGTGCAAGGCGATGAACCGTTCGTTCTTCAATGTGATCCTCGGCGGCTTTGGTGGCGCAGTAGACACCGCAGGTCCGGCAGGCGCCAAGGAAGCACGCCCGGTGAAATCCGGTTCTGCCGATGATGCCACCTTCCTGCTGATGAACGCCGACACCGTGATCATCGTTCCGGGTTACGGCCTGGCGGTAGCGCGGGCGCAACACGCGCTCAAAGAGCTGACCGAAAAGCTGACCCACCGTGGCGTGACCGTGAAGTATGCGATCCATCCGGTTGCCGGCCGTATGCCTGGCCACATGAACGTATTGCTGGCCGAGGCCGAAGTGCCTTACGACCAGGTGTTCGAGATGGAAGACATCAACTCCGAGTTTGGCCAGGCGGATGTGGTGCTGGTATTGGGCGCCAACGACGTAGTTAACCCGGCAGCCAAGAACGATCCTAAATCGCCGATTGCAGGCATGCCGATCCTCGAAGCTTACAAAGCCAAAACCGTCATCGTTAACAAGCGTTCCATGGCCAGTGGTTATGCCGGTCTGGATAACGAATTGTTTTATCTGGATAAAACCATGATGGTCTTCGGTGACGCCAAAAAAGTTATTGAAGATATGGTTAAAGCGGTCGAGTAACATCCTGCATCACCGCAATACCGAGAACCCCGGCGCTGGATTGGCCGGGGTTTTTCTTTTTCCGAAGAACCCGACCAAAGGCTCTAAATCGGCCGCTGGCATTCGACCATGGTAGCGGGACGAAAGGCTCTGAAAATGAATAGACTGCGCCTCTTGCTTCCGTTGCCCGAGATAACAATCCATGTACCGTGAACGTATTCGCCTAAATTCCCTGCACGATAAGGTCATGAGCGCCGAAGAAGCCGCCGCCCTTATCCAAGACGGCATGACCGTCGGCATGAGCGGTTTTACCCGTGCCGGTGAAGCCAAAGCCGTCCCTCAGGCCCTGGCCGAGCGGGCTAAAAAGTCGCCACTGAAAATCACCCTGATGACCGGCGCCAGCCTGGGCAACGACCTCGATAAGCAATTGACCGAAGCCGGTGTACTGGCGCGCCGTATGCCATTCCAGGTAGACAGCACCCTGCGCAAGGCAATCAACGCTGGCGAAGTGATGTTTATCGACCAGCATTTGTCCGAAACCGTTGAGCAGTTGCGAAACAATCAGCTCAAGCTGCCAGACATCGCGGTTATCGAAGCCGTTGCCATTACCGAACAAGGCCATATCGTTCCAACGACCTCCGTGGGCAACTCCGCCAGCTTCGCGATTTTCGCCAAACAGGTGATCGTCGAGATCAACATGGCGCACAACCCGAACCTGGAAGGTCTGCACGACATCTATATACCGACCTACCGTCCGACCCGCACACCGATTCCGCTGGTGAAAGTCGACGACCGCATCGGCAGCACCGCAATCCCGATCCCGGCGGAAAAAATCGTCGCCATCGTGATCACCAACAAACCGGATTCACCGTCCACCGTGTCCGAACCTGACAGCGAAACCGACGGTATCGCCTTTCACCTGATCAACTTCCTCAAGCAGGAAGTCGAAGCAGGCCGCATGACCAACAAGCTCGGCCCGCTGCAGGCCGGGATCGGCAACATCGCCAACGCGGTGATGTGCGGCCTGATCGATTCGCCGTTCGAAGACCTGACCATGTACTCCGAAGTACTGCAGGACTCGACCTTCGACCTGATCGACGCGGGCAAGATGACCTTTGCGTCAGGCAGCTCGATCACCCTGTCGGAACGTCGCAACTCGGACGTCTTCGGCAACCTCGAGCGCTACAAGGACAAACTGGTGCTGCGCCCGCAAGAGATCTCCAACCACCCCGAAGTGGTTCGCCGTCTGGGCATCATCGGCATCAACACGGCCCTGGAGTTCGACATCTACGGCAACGTCAACTCCACCCACGTCTGCGGCACGCGGATGATGAACGGCATCGGCGGCTCGGGGGACTTCGCCCGCAACGCACATTTGGCCATCTTCGTGACCAAATCCATTGCCAAGGCCGGGGCGATCTCCAGCGTGGTGCCAATGGTCAGCCACGTCGACCACACCGAACACGACGTTGACATCCTGGTCACCGAACAAGGCCTTGCGGACCTGCGCGGCCTGGCCCCACGTGAGCGCGCACGCGTGATTATCGACAACTGTGTTCACCCGGACTTCCGTGAAGCCCTGAACGACTACTTCGCCAGGGCCTGCGCGATTGGCGGCCACACGCCGCACATCCTGCGTGAAGCCCTGAGCTGGCATATCAACCTGGAAGAAACCGGGAAGATGCTGCCGTAACAGCCGGACTAGACAGCCGCTGACGTAAACACTGTTTCGTTGGCGGTTTTTTTGGGCTGTAGTTTCAAAAACTGTACTGCTGTACTGGTCATATTCCGCTAAAACCACTCCCCCGCCCTGCCAATATCGTCACTTATGCACCATTTAAGTGCGCACAGGTACAGTTACGCTCATTTCTAGCCGTACAGCCCCTATAAACAGTTAACTGGCCTATCGCAATACAAGTGAACTGTATCTAGAGACCCTGGACAAAGAGGAGGATCATTGGCATCAGTTAAACCACTAGCCAATGCCGCCACAAGCGGAAGGATGACACCATGGAACGTACACTCAGTTCCGAACTGTTCAGCGAAAGCAACACTGTAAACAGCCAGGCTTCCATGCCTTTGCGCGTACTTGCCAACCTGATGTTGTGGCAGCGCCGTATCTCCAGCCGCCATCAACTGGCTCGCCTGGACTCGCGTCTTCTGGCTGATGCCGGGATTAGCGAAGCACAGCGTTACGAAGAGCTGAGCAAGCCGTTCTGGCGCTAATGAGCGCTCGCTGGCCCTGACCACCGGTCCAACGCCAGCACCCAGAATTGAAAAAACAAAACCCGTCGCGGGTCACCGCTGACGGGTTTTGTCGTTTATGGGACAAGGTTTTGAGTGCTTGTCATGCAATAGGTACAGTTTTAAATTATTAAAAATAAGACAGGTACAGTTTGCCAAATACCTGGTCTAGAGCACTTTAACTGCGGTACCGGTTAAAACATCCTTTGCCTGAGGCGACCCTGAGCCTACTATTCGGCCCATAACCGTCTATTTTATATGTTCATCTTCAGGAGTCTTACCATGTCCACACTTCGCCTACTGAGCGCGGCGGCTTTGCTGGCCGTTGCTGCCAGCGCCAACGCCACAAGCTTCATCGTTACCACCGATGGCATCGTGGGCACCCTCAAAGCGACGTCCGACCTGACATCCGATGCCACCGGCTCGTTCCGTGACAACAAGATCGTACGCGCGGCACGTGACGACGCTGCCAGCTTCGTGGCCAGCGAAGGCACTATCCGTGGCGTAAAGCTCGAAAGCGCTTTTGAGGCCATCCGCCAGCACGCGCCCCAGTTGCAAGCCACTGACGCTCAACTGGCCCAGGCCATCCTGACGATCTAAGTACCCGGGATCGGCTCCTGTGGGAGCGGGCAAACCCGCTCCCACAAGTACCGGGCCTGCATGAAGAAATATTTCAGGAACTCCCCCACGCTGGCCCTGCCCCGGCCATTACGCTAGCCTTGGATCTCATTCAAACAGCCTCGAGACCCATGCGCTTTTCCTTATTTGCTCTGCTCGCTCTCTGCTGGACTCAATCAGCCAACGCCTTCGACCTGACCACCCAGAATCTGGTGCTCAGTGGTTACGTCACCAGTAAAGTGACGTCCGCGCCTTTTGATCGCAAACTGATACGTGCCGCCCAGGATGACGCCGCCGTCTTTATTGCCAGTGATGGCCAAACACGGGGGGTGCAGCTGGAGTCTGCCCTGCGTTATCTGCGCCAGCACCCGCCAAAATTCAGTGCCAGCGATCTTGAACTGGCACAAGCAATTCTCGTCCAATAAATACCCGCTTCTTCTGGAGATGTTTCATGCGTAGCCCTTTAATCGTCGCCACCCTCGGCCTGTTGCTGCTCGCCGATGTGGCACAGGCTCAGACCGTCGTGCAGACCAGTAACATCATCGTGCGCGCGTTTGGTCGCACCATCGACTTCACGTCTGACACCACGACCTCCATCCGCGACTCTAAAGTGGTGCGCGAAGCCCACGACGACGCAGCCACCTTCGTTGCCAGCCAGGGCGACATTCGCGGTGTGCAATTGGAGTCAGCCTTCAGCACCCTGCGCGACCGCGTGCCTGAAGCCCGCAACGCCAGCGACCAGGTTCTCGCCGAAGCCATCCTCGCACTGTGAGGCCGCTAACGCGCTGGCTCGCCGCCTGTGGCTTGCTGCTGATCGCCGGCAACGCCCAGGCTGCGCTGCATCTGCAACTCAAGACCGAGGGCCTGAGCCCGGCCGAACAACAGGCCAGCCAAGCCCTGCTGGATGAGGCCATGCAGAGCCTGCCACCGCGTTTTATCGAACAATTGGACCGCCAGATTCTGGTGGGCTGGACCGATGACATGCCTGACAACGCCTATGGCCAGGCATCGCTGACCTCCGAGCTGGACCTTAATCGCAACCTGCTGGCCGCGCTGACCGATAGATCGGCCGCCACCCGGCAGACCAACCGCCCCCATGGCACCGTGCGCCGTGAAATGCTCGCCACCGTGCTGCACGAGCTGACGCACATCTACGACCGTGCCCGCCTCTGGCCCGGCGCAGAACGCACGCTGATACGGCGCTGTACCCGACAAAACAGCAACGCCGGGCAGATTGGCCTGCCCGATCAATGTCGCGGGCAAACCGATCGCCGCTTCACCCTCAGTGATGATCCGCGTTTGCTCGATCTGGCCGGCTGGCAGCAATACGTGGGGCGCCGCGGCGAGCGCGAGCAAGATAACCATCAGGTGGTGCGCAGCCCTGATCTTTACGAAGTCACCAGCCCCAAAGAATTTGTCGCGGTCAACATGGAGTACTTTCTCCTCGACCCGGCCTACGCCTGTCGCCGACCAGCGTTGTATCGCTATTACAAAGAGCATTTCGGCTGGGCACCCGCAGCCAGGGACGAATGCCCCAAGGGTTTTGCCTTCCTCAATGCCGGCAACGACTTCGCCAAAACGCCGCTGGGCACCGTAGACCCGGAGCGGGTGTACGCCGTCGACTACCTGCTGGCCGAAGCCAACCAGGAATGGGCCAGCCGCTGGGGCCACAGCATGTTACGTCTGGTGATCTGTGCACCCGGGCGCCCGCGCGGACCAGACTGCCGACTCGACCTGCAAGAACATCTGGTGTTGTCCTACCGGGCGTTCGTCAATGACGTACAGCTCTCAAGCTGGGACGGCCTGACCGGTGCCTACCCGTCGCGCCTGTTTGTATTGCCGCTGGCCCAGGTGATCGACGAGTACACCAAAACCGAACTGCGCAGCCTGGCTTCCGTGCCGCTCAAACTGAGCCGCCCTGAAATCGAGGAGGTGGTTGAACACGCCGCCGAAATGCACTGGAGCTATGACGGCGACTACTACTTCATCTCCAACAACTGCGCGGTTGAAACGCTGAAGCTGCTGCGCAGTGGCAGTGACAATGCCAAGCTCAAGGGCCTGGACAGCATCGTGCCCAATGGTTTGCTTGAGGTGCTCAAGGCCCGTGGGCTGGCCGACACCAGCGTGCTGGACGATCCCAAAGAAGCGTTGCGCATGGGTTATCGCTTTGACTCATACCGCGATCGCTACCAGGCGATGTTCGACGTGCTCAAAACCCGCCTGCAGATCAAGCAAACCACTGTTGAAGACTGGCTGGCCCTGAACGCGGACGAGCGTCGCCCATGGATCGAGCAAGCTGACCTGCGCTCAAGCGCAGCGTTGCTGCTGCTGGAGCAGGCCAGCTTTCGCCGCCAACTGCTGCTGGCCCAGGATGAGGTCAAACAAAAGTACCTGGGGGCGCGCGGGCTCAAGGATGGCGGCATGGACAAAGCCAATAAGACCCTGCAGGAAATTCTCGCCAGCAGTGGCTACCTCAGTCGCCCGGCTGAGCTGCTCGGCAGCAGCGGCTACGGCCTGCCCCAGGCCAAGGAGTGGGAAATGCTCGAGTCCGAAAGCAGCCAGCGCCAGCAGCAGTTACTGCGCCTGACCGGCGAGCTGGACACCGAGGTGCGCAAGCTGCTTGAACCCGCCCGCGCTGCCGAAATTGCAGCCACTGAAGCCAACGTCAAACAGATCGGCGAACACCTGCGCGCACTTCACAAAGCTTCAGGCGGGTTGCAGCTGCCCTGATCCACATATGACGTGTGGGAGCGGGCTTGCTCGCGATGGCATCGACGCGGCTCGACTGAAAAAACGCGGCGTCCACATCGCGAGCAAGCCCGCTCCCACAAGGGCACTTCACGCCCCCGGCACAAAATGCTTCTGCGTCGTGCCGTGGGCGATCAGCCGCGAGAGGTAGTTCATTTTCTCGGCATCCTGGTCGACAAAACGGAACGTCAGTTGCAACCAGGCGCTGTCCGGCTTTGGCTCGTAAGCCACGATGGCGTGCAAGTAGCCGTTCAAACGCGCCACCTCGGCGCTCTCGCCTTGCTCAAGGTCCAACACCGCGCTGTCCAGCACCTGAGGCAGAACTTCGCCACGACGCACCACCAGCAGCGCCTCCTTAAGGCTCAGCGCCTTGATCACACACGTCTGAGTGCCACTGGGCAAACGCAGTTGCCCCTGGCCACGACTTGTCAGGGCCTGGGCCGGCCGTGGCGCCGGGGCAGCCGCCGGAGCTGACGCCGCCGGTGTTACCACCTGTGCCTTGCCACCGGTCAACGCATTCAGCGAATCATTGCCGAACGCCGAGCTCATGCGTGTCGGCGCACTGGCCATCACTGCGTCGAGCAACCCGGCCTTGGTAAATGCCTTCTTCACCTTGGACAGCAACTGTTCGTTGGTGAAGGGTTTGCTGACGAAGTCCGAAACCCCCGCCTGAATTGCCTGGATCACGTTCTCTTTGTCGCCACGGCTGGTGACCATGATAAATGGCAACGTTTTCAGATGCTCCTGCTCACGGCACCAGCTCAACAGCTCAAGGCCGGACATCTCCGGCATTTCCCAGTCACACAGCACCAGATCGAATGCTTCGCGGTTCAGCAGGGCCTGGGCTTTGCGGCCGTTGACTGCGTCTTCGATCCTGATGCCCGGGAAATAGTTACGCAGGCAATTCTTAACCAGATCACGAATAAACGACGCGTCATCCACCACCAGCACACTAACCTTGCTCATCGACTGCTCCTTGGATATGAACGCCCGAAAACCAAAACGCCCGGCAATGAGCCGGGCGCTTTTTAGATCAGGCTGTCTTATTTATCGTCAGGCGGCGGCGCAACATTAGCGTTATCGGCGCCCGTGCCTTGAACTTCTTCGCGCATGCGCTTGAGGCCCATGTGCCGCACGTCGGTACCGCGCACCAGATAAATCACCAGCTCCGAGATATTGCGGGCGTGGTCACCGATACGCTCCAGCGAACGCAGCACCCAGATGATGCTCAACACGCGCGAAATCGAGCGTGGGTCTTCCATCATGTAAGTGGCCAGCTCACGCAGCGCGGTCTTGTATTCGCGGTCGATGATTTTGTCGTACTGCGCGACCGACAGCGCAAGGTCTGCATCGAAGCGGGCAAAGGCGTCCAGTGCATCGCGCACCATGTTGCGCACCTGGTCGCCAATGTGGCGCACTTCAACGTAACCCCGTGGTGCCTCACCCTCTTCGCACAACTGGATTGCACGGCGGGCGATCTTGGTGGCTTCGTCACCGATGCGCTCAAGGTCGATCACTGACTTGGAGATGCTGATAATCAAACGCAGGTCAGACGCCGCAGGCTGACGACGGGCCAGAATGCGCAGGCACTCCTCGTCGATGTTGCGCTCCATTTGATTGATCTGTTCATCAATCTCGCGCACCTGCTGAGCCAAACCCGAGTCGGCCTCGATCAACGCAGTAACTGCATCGTTGACCTGTTTCTCGACCAGGCCGCCCATCGCCAGCAGGTGGCTGCGCACGTCTTCGAGTTCCGCGTTGAACTGCGCGGAAATGTGATGGGTGAGGCCATCCTTTGAAATCATGGTTCTGCTCCGCAAAAGCTGTGAGCTGCGCGCTATAAGCGGCTAGCCAAATTGTTGTTACGTCAAACAGTCACTGCCACACAAACTAGCCATAGCGCCCGGTGATGTAATCTTCGGTCTGCTTTTTGGCCGGGTTGGTGAACAGGGTGTCGGTATCGCCGTACTCAACCATTTTGCCCATGTACATGAACGCGGTGTAGTCCGAAACCCGGGCCGCTTGCTGCATGTTGTGGGTCACGATCACGATGGTGAACTTGGACTTGAGTTCGTAGATCAGCTCTTCGACTTTCAACGTAGAGATCGGGTCGAGTGCCGAGCACGGTTCATCGAGCAGCAACACTTCAGGCTCCACCGCGATGGTACGGGCAATCACCAGACGCTGTTGCTGACCACCGGACAAACCCAGTGCCGACTCGTGCAGGCGGTCCTTGACCTCATCCCACAACGCCGCGCCCTTGAGTGCCCACTCGACAGCTTCGTCCAGAACACGTTTTTTGTTGATGCCCTGAATCCGCAGACCGTAAACCACGTTTTCGTAAATGGTCTTGGGGAACGGGTTGGGCTTCTGGAACACCATGCCGACGCGGCGACGCAGCTCGGCCACATCTTCGCCTTTGCGGTAGATGTTGTTGCCGTACAGGTTGATCTCGCCTTCGACGCGGCAGCCATCCACCAGGTCGTTCATGCGGTTGAAGGTGCGCAGCAGCGTGGATTTACCGCAACCCGACGGGCCGATAAACGCCGTCACCCGTTGTTTCGGGATATTCAGACACACGTCGTACAGCGCCTGTTTTTCGCCGTAATAAAGATTCAGGCCCGGTACTTCAATGGCGACTTCTTCATTTTCCAGGTTCAAGCTTTGTTTGGTGCGACCCAAGGCTGACATGTTGATGCCGTGGGTTGAGGATTCATGCTGCATGGGTTACTCCATACGCTATTTAGTCTGTGGGAGCGGGCTTGCTCGCGATCTAATCGCTGCGGTCTATCTGCAGGACCGCGTTGCTTGCATCGCGAGCAAGCCCGCTCCCACATTTGAGATTCAGTTGTTTAATCAGCTTTCCAGCGCCTTGTACTTCTCGCGCAGGTGGTTACGAATCCACACCGCCGACAGGTTAAGGGTCGCGATGACCAGTACCAGCAGCAGCGCCGTGGCGTACACCAGCGGGCGTGCAGCTTCAACGTTCGGGCTTTGGAAGCCGACGTCATAAATATGGAAGCCCAGGTGCATGATCTTCTGGTCAAGGTGCAGGTACGGGTAGTTGCCGTCCAGCGGCAGCGACGGCGCCAGCTTGACCACACCCACCAGCATCAGCGGCGCCACTTCACCTGCGGCGCGAGCCACGGCGAGGATCATGCCGGTCATCATGGCCGGGCTGGCCATCGGCAGCACGATCTTCCACAAGGTTTCGGATTTGGTCGCACCCAGCGCCAGCGAGCCTTCGCGAACGGTACGCGGGATCCGCGCCAGCCCTTCTTCGGTGGCCACGATCACCACAGGTACCGCCAGCAGCGCCAGGGTCAGCGAGGCCCACATCAGGCCCGGCGTACCAAAGGTAGGTGCGGGCAAGGCTTCAGCGAAGAACAGGCGGTCAACCGAACCACCCAGCACATATACAAAGAAGCCCAGGCCAAACACACCGTAAACAATGGCCGGTACACCCGCCAGGTTGTTGACTGCGATACGGATCACCCGGGTCAGGGTGTTTTGCTTGGCATATTCACGCAGATACACCGCTGCCAGCACGCCGAACGGGGTCACGATTACGGCCATGATCAACGTCATCATCACGGTGCCGAAAATCGCCGGGAAGATCCCGCCTTCGGTGTTGGCTTCACGTGGGTCCTGGCTCAGGAACTCCCAGATGTTGCTGAAGTACATGGCCAGTTTTTGCCAGCTGTTCATGGCGTTCGGCTGGTAGGCCTTGACCACTTTGCCGATGTCGATCACGAGCTCTTTGCCATTGGCATCGCGGGCCGTAAGGCTGTCGCGATTGAACTGCGCATGCAGCTCGCCCAGGCGATCTTCAATAGCCTTGTAACGTGCATTCAACTCGGCACGTTCAGCGTCCATGTCCGCCTGTGCTTGCGGGGTCAGCTTGCCTTCCAGCTCCAGCTTGCGACCCTGCAGACGGATGCGCTCCAGCCCATAGTTGATCGCACCGATGTCTTTCTTCTCCAGCTGGCTCAGTTGAGCCGCCAGATCATTAACGCGTTTGACCCTGGCCTGCAGCTCTGGCCAGGCAGCGGCACCTTCTGCCACTACCTTGCCGTTTTCTTTTACGTTAACCAGGTAGCCGTAAAAGTTGCCCCACTCACGACGCTCAATGGCCATCAGCTCTGGCGGCGTGCTCTGGTTCGTCAGCCACTCGCCGACCACCCAGGTAAAGTCGTTGCCGTTCAGGTCACGGTTGCCGACCTTGATCAGCTCGCGAGTCATGAACTCGGGGCCTTGATCAGGTACTGGCAAGCCCGCGCTTTTTAGTCGCTCGCGGGGCACTTCTTCCTTTTGAACCACTTCGCCGATAACCAGGTGATTGGCATCACCCGGCACGTTGTACTCCGCGTGTATCAGATCAGCAGGCCAGAAGTGACCCAGGCCACGTACCGCAATCACCGACAGCAAACCGATGGTCATGATGACGGCGATGGACACCGCACCACCGCTGATCCAGACGCCAGGAGCGCCGCTTTTGAACCAGCCTTTGAGGGAATTCTGTTTCACAGACTTCTACCTTCCTTAAAGCGACGAATATTTCTTGCGCAGACGCTGACGGATCAGCTCGGCAAGAGTGTTCATGATGAAGGTGAACAGCAGCAGCACCAGCGCCGAGAGGAACAGCACACGGTAATGACTACCGCCCACTTCCGACTCCGGCATTTCCACCGCCACGTTCGCCGCCAAGGTACGCAGGCCTTCGAACAGGTTCATTTCCATGACCGGGGTGTTACCGGTGGCCATCAACACAATCATCGTCTCGCCGACCGCACGGCCCATACCGATCATCAGTGCCGAGAAGATGCCCGGGCTGGCGGTCAGGATCACTACGCGGGTCATGGTCTGCCATGGCGTGGCACCCAGCGCCAGCGAACCCAGGGTCAGGCCGCGAGGCACGCTGAATACGGCATCTTCAGCAATCGAGTAGATGTTTGGGATAACCGCAAAACCCATTGCCAGACCGACTACCAGTGCATTGCGCTGGTCGTAGGTGATGCCCAGGTCGTGGGAGATCCACATGCGCATGTCGCCACCGAAGAACCAGGCTTCCATGTAGGGGCTCATGTACAGCGACAACCAGCCCACAAACAGAAGCACCGGGATCAGGATCATGCTTTCCCAACCATCCGGTACTCGCAGGCGGATCGACTCAGGCAGACGGCTCCAGGTGAAACCGGCGACCAAAATACCAATCGGCATCAACATCAGCAGGCTGAAAATCCCCGGCAAGTGCCCTTCGACATACGGCGCCAGGAACAAACCGGCGAAGAAACCCAGGATCACCGTCGGCATCGCTTCCATCAGCTCGATCACCGGCTTGACCTTGCGGCGCAGGCTCGGAGCCATGAAGTAAGCGGTGTAAATCGCGGCAGCAACAGCCAGCGGCGCGGCCAGCAACATGGCGTAGAACGCCGCCTTCAAGGTACCGAAGGTCAATGGCGCGAGGCTCATCTTCGGTTCGAAGTCGGTGTTGGCTGCGGTCGATTGCCAGACGTATTTAGGCTCGTCGTAGTTCTCGTACCAGACCTTGCTCCACAGCGCGCTCCAGGACACTTCCGGGTGCGGGTTCTTCAAGGTCAGTGGCAGCAGCTTGCCACCCTCTTCCACAATGATGCGGTTGGCACGTGGCGACAGCGCCATCACACCCGGGCCTTCAGCAACTTTTTCGACCAGCAGGGTGCGGTGCGCCGTACTGTGGAACACACCGATTTCACCGGCAGCGTCCAGGGCCAGGAAACCTTTACGGCGTTGCTCAGCGGTGATTTCAACAATCGGTGAAGTGCCCATCTGGAAACTGCGGATGAGCTTGAAGCGCTGTTCGCCATCCGGGTCGCGAGCCATGAACCATTGGCTCAGGCCACCGGTGGAATTACCGAAAATCAGCGAGATGCCACCCACCAACTGCGTACTGGCCGTGATCTCGGTCGTGGCGTCATCAGCCAGCTTGTAACGACCGTTGAGGCTCTTGTCGCGCAGGCTGAATACATCGGCTTGCGCTCGGCCGTTGACCACGTACAGCCACTGCTGACGCGGGTCGACGTAGAGCGCCTTGACCTGTTCGGTCATCTGCGGCAGGTCGATGCGGGTCTCTGTAGTGGTGACCTCTTCGGTCATCATGTTTTCTTCGCGGGCCAGCGACAGCACGTTCAATTGCGTGCCGGCCGAACCTGCCAATACCAGCGTCGAATCGTTCACGCTGAGGTTAACGTGATCCAGTGCGCGACCTTGCGGGTCGAGTACGATCGGCGTTTCGCCGTAGGGGTATTCAATCGCCGGGGTGATGGTCTTTTTACTGTCCGGGTAACTGACCCGGTAAGTGTGACGGAACACCAGGGCCTGACCATTGGACAAGCCCAGAACCACTACCGGGTTACCCGGCTGATCCTGACCCAGCGACGTCACTTGCGTGCCGGCTGGCAGCGGCAAGTTAACCCGCGACAGCTCTTCGCCATTCTTCACATTGAAGAACAGCACCATGCCCTTGTCCGATACACGCATACCGACCTGATTCTGCTCCTCGACGGAGATCATCAGCGGCTTGCCGGCATCCTGCATCCACACCGGCGTAATCGCCTGTTTGGCGTTCAGGTCGGCGCCCTGGAACAGTGGATACACCACATAACCCAGGAAGAAGAAAATCAGGGTGATCGCGCCGAGCACGGCAAGACCGCCGATAAATACATACCAGCGGGTCAGGTGATCTTTAAGCGCGCGGATGCGGCGCTTGCGCTTGAGTTCAGGCGTATTGAAATCAATGCGCTTGGGAGCGGATGTCGTAGTCATTGGGGAATTGGCCAGATCATTCATGCGCACACCCTAGCGGTCCTGTATGACAGAAAGATGACAAAGCAGTGACGCAAAAAAGCCGCCGCCCAACGGTGCTGGCAGCGGAGTTAAAAAATGAGGTGAAGCGGCTGCGGGACAAACCTGTGGGATCGGGCTTGCTCGCGATGCAGGCAACTCGGAACATCAGACATATTGAGTTGATGCCATCGCGAGCGAGCCCGCTCCCACATGGATCCGGCTTATGCGCCTTCTTTCAGGCCCAGGTCAGCCAGGGCTTTGGCAGCCACTTTGGCTGGCAGCGGGATGTAGCCATCCTTCACAACCACTTCCTGGCCTTGCTTGGACAGAACCAGTTTGATGAACTCGGCTTCCAGCGGGTTCAGCGGCTTGTTCGGCGCCTTGTTCACGTACACGTAGAGGAAACGCGACAGCGGGTATTTGCCGTTCAGTGCGTTTTCTTCGGTGTCTTCGACGAACTCGGTGCTGCCTTTTTTAGCCAAAGGCACGGTCTTCACACTGGCGGTCTTGTAACCGATGCCCGAGTAACCCACACCGTTCAGCGAGCTGCTGATCGACTGCACTACCGAAGCGGAGCCCGGCTGTTCGTTCACGTTAGGCTTGTAGTCGCCCTTGCACAGGGCTTCTTCCTTGAAGTAGCCGTAAGTGCCGGATACCGAGTTACGACCGAACAGTTGCACTGGCTTGTTGGCCAGGTCGCCGGTCACACCCAGGTCACCCCAGGTTTTAACGTCGGCCTTGGCGCCGCACAGACGCGTCGAGGAGAAGATCGCATCAACCTGTTCCATGGTCAGGTGCTTGATCGGGTTGTCCTTGTGCACGAACACGGCCAGGGCATCCACTGCCACCGGGATAGCGGTTGGCTTGTAGCCGTACTTCTGCTCGAAAGCAGCCAGTTCGTTGTCTTTCATCTTGCGGCTCATCGGGCCCAGGTTAGCGGTGCCTTCAGTAATCGCAGGCGGCGCGGTCGAAGAACCGGCAGCTTGAATCTGGATGTTTACGTTTGGATATTCTTTCTTGTAAGCCTCAGCCCACAAAGTCATCAAGTTCGCCAGGGTATCGGAACCAACGCTGGACAGGTTCCCCGACACACCGGTGGTCTTCACGTAGGGCGCAATAGCCGGGTCAACACCAGCGGCAACCGCATTGGCAGTTGCAACGCCAGCGGCAACAAAAGTCAGGGCCGCCATAACACGCTTCAGTTTCATGCCTTACTCCTAGCAAACGGGGTTAGATGAATCGGGGGCCAGTATCTGCAGGCCATGTGACTACTCTATGAACCGATTGTGACAATTAGATGAAAGGCCATCATTCGTTACAAATGATGGCCTTCGGGGAGAGGCGAACGAGGTGTTACGAGGAATCAGGAGCCGATCAGCGGCCCTTCTTCCACAAATAGGCGCCAACCAGCAAACCCATGATGCAAATGATTGCCACGTAATACGCCGGGCCCATCGGGCTTTCCTTGAGCAACAAGGTAACGGCCATCGGAGTCAGGCCGCCAAAGATGGCGTAGGCCAGGTTGTATGAGAACGACAGACCACTGAAGCGCACCACGGCCGGGAAGGCTTTAACCATTACATATGGCACGGCACCGATGGTGCCTACAAACAGACCGCTCAAGGCATACAACGGGAACAGCCAGTCCGGGTGTTGCAGCAGGCTGTGATAGAACGTCCACGAGGTCACCAGCAACCCGGCACATCCCAGCACAAACACTTTGCCCGCACCGAAGCGGTCAGCCAGGGCGCCCGAGGCGATGCAGCCCAGGCTCAAGAAGACGATGGCCAGGCTGTTGGCCTGCAACGAAGTGGTCGCAGAAAAGCCGTAAATGGTTTGCAGAACCGTCGGTGTCATCAGGATCACCACGATGATCCCGGCGGACAGCAACCAGGTCAGCAGCATCGAGATCACGATCGCCCCGCGATGGTCACGCAGCACGGTCTTGAGCGGGACTTCAGCCGCCAGTGCCTTGCGCAACTGCAGCTCGGCGAACACCGGCGTCTCATGCAGCCAGCGACGCAGGTACACCGAGAACAACCCGAATACACCGCCCATCAGGAATGGAATCCGCCAGGCGAAATCAGACACTTCTGCCGGCGTGTAGATCGTGTTGATGGCAGTGGCCATCAGCGAGCCCAGCAAGATACCGGCTGTCAGCCCGCAGGTCAGCGTGCCGCAGGCATAGCCCACATGGCGTGGCGGAACGTGCTCGGCCACAAATACCCAGGCCCCCGGCACCTCACCGCCAATGGCAGCGCCCTGAATAACCCGCATCAGCAGCAACAGGATCGGCGCCCACATGCCAATCTGCTCATAAGTAGGCAGCAGCCCCATGATCAAGGTCGGAACGGCCATCATGAAGATGCTCAATGTGAACATCTTTTTGCGCCCCAGCAGGTCGCCAAAGTGCGCCATCACGATGCCGCCCAACGGGCGGGCCAGGTACCCGGCGGCAAAAATGCCGAAGGTTTGCATCAGGCGTAGCCACTCCGGCATGTCCGCCGGGAAAAACAGCTTGCCGACCACCGTGGCAAAGAACACAAAAATAATAAAATCGTAAAACTCCAGCGCACCACCCAGGGCAGACAGCGACAAGGTTTTATAGTCATTACGGGTTAACGGCCGCGAAGGCGGCGCAGCACTGGAAGACTCTGTAATCATGGGGTAATGCTTCTCTTATTAGGCTCGGCAAAAAGCTGCAACTTCGCCGGCAGGGGCTGGGCAGGTTTTGAAAGATAACAAATTGTTTACAAAAGCACAGAGCTAGACGCGTAGCGCATTCAAAAAGCAGAATCAGAAGGTCGTCGGCTGGCCTGTCGCCCGATATACTCGCGATCATAAGAAACACTTGGTAACTTTTGGGGTTGCTGTGCGAAAACGCTCGCTGGATGCTTGCAGCCGATTTCGCAGAGTTTCCCCTTGGCGCGGCTTATGAAGAACGTGACGAACGTAGTATGTTCGGGCTGAATCGTTTTTCTAAAGACGCTTATTCACCCGCAGTACTTATGAAGAATCACGGGTCAGAGGCCCTTAGGCATGTTAGAGCTCGAACAAGAAGATCCAATCCCGCAAGGCGACCTGGCCTTGCAAATCACCGCCCTGCCGCGCGAAACCAATGGTTTCGGCGATATTTTCGGTGGTTGGCTGGTGTCCCAAATGGACCTGGCTGGCACCGCAATGGCCAGCAAGGTTGCTGGTGGCCGTGTAGCCACTGTCGCCATTGATCGTATGGCGTTTCTGGTGCCTGTGGCTGTTGGAGCGCAATTGTCGTTCTACACCCAGGCACTGGAAATCGGCCGCAGCTCCATCCAGATGATGGTTGAAGTGTGGAGCGACGATCCGCTGTCCAGCGAATGGCGCAAAGTGACTGAAGCGGTCTTTGTATTTGTCGCCATTGATGGCAGCGGTCGCACCCGCTCCGTACCGCCGCGCCGTTAAACCTTGCCTTGCCACTGAAATAGAGAGCCTGCCATGCACCACATAGAGTCAGTCACCCTGGATGAACTGGAGTGCTGGCACTTCCAGCATGGTCAGGCACAGTTGCTGGTCGCCAAACAAGGCGCGCAGGTACTTAGCTATCAGATAGGCGATGAACCTCCGATTATCTGGCTCAACGAAAAAGCCCAGTACAAGCAGGGCAAGGGCATTCGTGCCGGCGTGCCTGTGTGCTGGCCGTGGTTTGGCAATTTTGCGCTGAACCCGCAAAGCGTCCAGGCCATGCGCCAAAGCACTGAGCCCGCCACCGCCCATGGCCTGGTCCGCACCCGTGAATGGGAAGTGCTGGAAATCGATGACGCGGGCGAAGCCCTGCATATTGAACTGGGCCTGCCCCACATCGAAGGCGGCCTCCCGGGATGGCCTCACGATGTGGCGCTGACCCTGAGCATTCGCCTCGATACGCAGCTGCACATCAGCCTCACCAGCCATAACCGCAGCGACATCCCTGTCAGCATCAGCCAGGCGCTGCACAGCTATTTCGCGGTCAGCGACGTGCGCAAGGTCCAGGTTAAAGGGGTCGACGGTTTAACGTACATCGACACACTCAACGACTGGGCGCACCTCAAGCAAGCGGGCGACTTGACCTTTAGCGGCGAGACCGACCGTATCTACCTCGACACCCCGCAGCAACTGAGCATCGCCGACCCGGACTGGTCGCGAACCCTTGAGCTGACCAGCCACGGCTCGCGCACTGCGGTGATCTGGAACCCGTGGGTCGACAAGACCGCCAGCTTCAGCGACATGGCAACAGACGGTTGGCAGCGCATGCTCTGCATCGAAACCGCCAACGTGATGGACGACGTGATCACCTTGCAACCGGGCGCCAGCCACTCAATGGGCGTGAGTATTGCGAGCAAGCGCCTGAAGGTTTGATACACACAAAACCTGTGGGAGCGGGCTTGCTCGCGATGGCGTCAACTCGATAGGCCTGTCGTACCGAGTCGCTTGCATCGCGAGCAAGCCCGCTCCCACTAAGGTTGCAAGCCCTACAAATCGTCCTCAACCACCACCCGCACCTTGCTCGCATCCAGCGCATAGGCCGCATCGGCAAGGTCATTGCTGACTTTTTCGACCTTCAGCGTGCCCATCACCCACAACGGCGTATAGATGTCGTCCAGTTTCAGGCCTTTTGGATAGCGCACCAGCACCAGTTGATTGGGCGGCGGCGGCGGCACATGGATGCAGGCGCCCGGGTACGGCACCAGGAAAAACAGGGTGCTGCGCCCCTTGGCATCCGTTTCCAATGGCACGGGGTAACCGCCCAAGCGGATATTCTTGCCGTTCATGCCGGCGACGGTTTTGCTGGAATACATCACGGCCGGCAGGCCCTTGCTCTGTTTCAAGCCACCCGTGTCGGTAAACGTACCATTGGCCTCGGGCGAGTCATGGTCAATTTCGGGCATTTGCTCGAGGGCTTTTTGATCAGACTTGGGCATCAGTTCAAGCCAGTCGGTTTCGGGCAGTTCTGCCGCGTGTACCAGGCTGCTGCCCAATAAAAGGAAAGTCAGTAGAAAACGGCGCATGAAAGGCTCAATCAAAAAGAGGGTTAATCGCCGCGCAGTTTAGCCCTCTCTGCGACTCGCGCAGAGAGGGCCAAAGCGTTTGATCAGCTCTTTTTCGACACCAGGCCGTAAATGACCAGCAAGATCACGGCACCCACCACCGCACCGATAAAGCCGGCACCTTCACCCGCCTTGTAGATACCCAGCGCCTGACCACCATAGGTGGCCGCCAGCGAACCGCCGATACCCAGCAGGATGGTCATGATCCAGCCCATGCTGTCGTCGCCCGGTTTCAGGAAACGGGCCAGCAGGCCAACGATCAAGCCGATAAAAATGGTTCCGATGATGCCCATGGGCGCTTCCTCTCAAATTAGATGGCGTTCAACCAAAGCCTAGTCAGCACTTTGGCATCACGCCATCAGAGAGCAACGACAACCCAATGGTTCCCGCAGACAGGCGATTTACGCTTCGCCGATCAACGCTTCAACCTTGAGGATTTGCGCTTGCAGGGTCGCCATGTCGGCGCAGCGCAGGTTGGCGTGACCGACCTTGCGGCCGACCTTGAAAGCCTTGCCGTAGTGATGCAAATGGCAGTCGGCAATCGAAATCACCTTCTCAATCGGCGGCACGGTGCCAATGAAGTTGAGCATCGCGCTTTCGCCGACCTTGGCCGTCGACCCCAGCGGCAAGCCGGCAATGGCCCGCAAGTGGTTTTCGAACTGGCTGCACTCGGCGCCTTCAGTAGTCCAGTGCCCGGAGTTATGCACACGCGGAGCAATTTCGTTGGCCTTGAGGCCACCGTCGACTTCAAAGAACTCGAACGCCATCACGCCCACATAATCCAGCTGCTTGAGCACACGGCTGGAGTAATCCTCGGCCAGGGCCTGCAGCGGGTGATCCGTGCTGGCAACCGACAGTTTGAGAATGCCGCTGTCGTGAGTGTTGTGTACCAACGGGTAGAACTTCGTTTCACCGTCACGACCGCGCACGGCGATCAGCGACACTTCGCCCGTGAACGGTACAAAACCTTCCAGCAGGCACGACACGCTGCCCAGCTCGGCAAACGTACCCACCACATCTGCAGGCGTGCGCAGAACTTTCTGGCCCTTGCCGTCATAACCCAGGGTGCGGGTCTTGAGCACGGCCGGCAGGCCAATGGTCGCCACCGCTGCATCCAGGTCAGCCTGGGACTGGATGTCGGCAAACGCCGGCGTCGGGATGCCCAGGTCCTTGAACATGCTCTTTTCGAACCAGCGATCGCGGGCAATGCGCAACGCTTCGGCACTCGGATACACCGGGACAAATTGCGACAGGAATGCCACGGTTTCAGCCGGAACGCTTTCGAACTCAAACGTCACCAGGTCTACTTCATCGGCCAATTGGCGCAGATGATCCGGGTCGCTGTAGTCCGCGCGAAGGTGTTCGCCCAGAGCTGCAGCGCAGGCATCGGGTGCCGGATCAAGGAAAGCGAAGTTCATGCCCAGCGGAGTACCCGCCAAGGCCAGCATGCGGCCCAACTGGCCGCCACCGATTACACCGATTTTCATCGTCAAAAACCTCAGGCTTCGCGCGGGTCTGGATTGTCCAGAACGCTGTCTGTCTGCTCAGCACGGAATGCTTTCAAAACGGTATGAAATTGCGGGTGTTTGGCACCCAGGATGCTCGCCGACAACAGAGCAGCGTTGATCGCGCCGGCCTTGCCGATGGCCAGGGTGGCAACCGGAATGCCCGCAGGCATTTGCACGATCGACAACAGCGAATCGACGCCCGAGAGCATGGCCGATTGCACCGGCACGCCGAGCACCGGCAAGTGGGTTTTGGCCGCACACATGCCTGGCAAGTGGGCAGCGCCACCGGCACCGGCGATGATGACCTCGATCCCGCGGCCTTCGGCCTCTTCGGCATACTGGAACAGCAGATCCGGAGTGCGGTGGGCAGAGACCACTTTCACTTCGTAAGGGATGCCGAGTTTTTCCAGCATATCGGCGGTGTGGCTAAGGGTGGACCAATCGGACTTGGAGCCCATGATCACGCCTACCAGTGCACTCATCGTCGCGCCTCTTCTCTTGGGCGCCCGCAGGCGCGTCAAAAAACAACAAGCCACGTGGGGGAAACCGACGTGGCTTGTTATAGGAATTAAGGCCGGTCGAGCCGGCCGAAGGCCGCGCAGTATACCCCAAAGAACTGCCTTGAAAGCACCTTTGGCGACCATCTGTCTGCAGCCCCATTTTTTGCGTAAACGCCCGGTTTTACTGACCTTGAGGTCAAGCCAGGCACACCCTGAAAAAGCGTGCTGCAAAGCATTCCGGGGGTGACAGGAAATCACACACTTTAGCCTCACAGCTTCCACGCGAAATCATCGATCAGACACTTAACTTTCAAATGAGCAAGCGCTCGTACTTAACGACCCATACATACAGGAAGTAACTATGCGTCCAATCAACCTCCACACCTTTATCCACGACAGTGTCAGCGCTGCAACGCTGCAGAAACTCAAAGCGGTGCACTTCGATCATTTCACCCAGGAGCTGGCCACCATCAGTGAGCGAGCAGTCAGAGTTCATATTCACCAGCACATCCCTGGAGTCACTGACTTCGACTACACAGGCACCGATGTCGCCGCAACCGTCAATGAGTGGAATCGTTTAGCTAGTCAATACGCCTACGACGTGAGAATCACCTCCTATCAGACAGACCGCTACCTGCTGATTATTGAAGGTTTCATCCACGACCGCGTCGCGGGGATCGCCCAATGGGGAGGCAAGACAGGCAATTCGCTGATTGCCTCCACTATTGATAGCACCACCATCGCCCATGAGGTAGGACACACCTTTACCGCCAGGCACTCGGGCATCATGCAATCACCCAACCCGGTCAATCGTGGCCAAGTGTGCTCAAGCTACATGGCAACTGGCGAAGATGAAGGGCCATGCAACCTTTACCGGTACAGCACGATCAACCGAGAGCGCATCCAGAACTTTCTCGACAAGCAGGACTAGCAGGCGCTTACCGCGCGAGGCTTATTCTGGCTGAGTGCCACTTTCCAGCTTGCGCCACAACAGCCGCACGTTGGCCTTGCGCACCAGGGCGCAGCGGTACAGGCGAATTTCGAGCGGCACGTGCCACTGCGGACCGCCGCAGATCACCAGTTCACCGCGCGCCAGCTCTGCCCGCACACTCAAGTGCGGCACCCAGGCGATGCCCAACCCTTCAAGTGCCATGCTTTTAAGGCTGTCAGCCATGGCGGTTTCATAAATGGTGGTAAAGCGCAGGCTGCGCTGGCGCAGCAACAAATTCACCGAACGGCCCAAAAAGGCGCCAGCGCTGTAAGCGAGCAGCGGCACGCTGGCTTCGCCCTCCAGATCGAACAACGGCTTGCCGTCTGCATCCGCTGCACACACCGGGAGCATTTCGGTATTGCCCAGGTGCAGGGACGGAAAAATGTCCGGGTCCATTTGCAATGCCGCATCCGGATCGTAGAAAGCCAGCATCAAATCGCAGCCGCCTTCGCGCAAGGCATGCACCGCGTCTCCGACGTTAGTCGCAACCAGACGTGTCGCGATGTTCAGCCCTTCGTTACGCAATTGAGCGATCCAGCGCGGGAAAAAACCCAGTGCCAGAGAGTGCGCGGCAGCCACTTGCATGACCTCGCCCTGCCCGCCTTCCAGGTGATGCAAGTGACGTAACACCTCGCCCAGTTGCTCGACCACGGTGCGCGCCGTCACCAAAAACAGCTGACCGGCCGCAGTCAACTCCACCGGGGTGCGGGAACGATTCACCAAGGTCAGCCCCAACGCCGCTTCAAGGCTGCGAATACGTCGGCTAAAAGCCGGCTGAGTCACAAAGCGACGCTCTGCCGCCTGGGAAAAACTGCGGGTCGCGGCCAGGGCACTGAAGTCCTCCAACCATTTGCTTTCGAGATTCATCGAGTCCTCCCGGACGCGCACCAAATTGGGTCACACGCTCGACGCGCTTGTCGCGTCACGTCGTCATTATGCCGTTTATGCATAGGATAGTGTTTAAAGGCATTGGCCCAAAATAGTCCACAGGCCTAGGATTCGCAGCGTTCCGGCTCAGACCGGGTCCTTATCGAGATGATTTCCATCATGTCCTCCGCTGCATCTTTCCGTACCGAAAAAGACCTGCTTGGCGTACTCGAAGTACCCGCTCAAGCGTATTACGGCATCCAGACCCTGCGAGCGGTGCATAACTTCCGTCTCTCCGGCGTCCCGATCTCGCACTACCCGAAGCTGGTTGTGGGCCTGGCCATGGTTAAACAAGCCGCTGCTGACGCCAACCGCGAACTGGGTCATCTGAGCGACGCCAAGCACGCTGCCATCAGCGAAGCCTGTGCACGCCTGATCCGCGGTGATTTCCACGAAGAATTCGTGGTCGACATGATTCAAGGCGGCGCTGGCACTTCAACCAACATGAATGCCAACGAAGTTATCGCCAACATCGCGCTGGAGGCCATGGGCCATCAGAAAGGCGAGTACCAATACCTGCACCCGAACAACGACGTGAACATGGCGCAGTCGACCAACGATGCGTACCCGACTGCAATCCGTCTGGGTCTGCTGCTGGGTCACGACGCCATGCTCGCCAGCCTCGACAGCCTGATCCAGGCTTTCGCTGCCAAAGGTCACGAATTCAGCCACGTACTGAAAATGGGCCGCACCCAACTGCAAGACGCCGTACCTATGACCCTGGGTCAAGAGTTCCGCGCCTTCGCCACCACCCTGGGTGAAGATCTGGCCCGCCTGAAAACACTGGCGCCAGAGCTGCTGACCGAAGTGAACCTGGGCGGCACCGCCATCGGTACCGGCATCAACGCTGATCCGCGCTACCAAATGCTGGCCGTAAACCGTCTGGCAATCATCAGCGGTCACCCGCTGGTACCGGCAGCCGACTTGATCGAAGCTACCTCGGACATGGGCGCATTCGTCCTGTTCTCCGGCATGCTCAAGCGCACCGCGGTCAAGCTGTCGAAGATCTGCAACGACTTGCGCCTGCTGTCCAGCGGCCCACGTACCGGCATCAACGAGATCAACCTGCCTGCACGTCAGCCAGGCAGCTCGATCATGCCAGGCAAGGTCAACCCGGTAATCCCGGAAGCCGTCAACCAGGTAGCGTTCCAGATCATCGGTAACGACCTGGCACTGACCATCGCAGCCGAAGGCGGCCAACTGCAACTGAACGTGATGGAGCCGCTGATCGCGTTCAAGATCTTCGACTCGATCCGCCTGCTGCAACGCGCCATGGACATGCTGCGCGAACACTGCATCGTCGGCATCACCGCCAACGAAGCACGCTGCCGCGAACTGGTCGAGCACTCGATTGGCCTGGTCACTGCACTGAACCCGTACATCGGCTATGAAAACGCCACCCGCATCGCCCGCATCGCCCTTGAAAGCGGCCGCGGCGTGCTGGAACTGGTGCGCGAAGAAGGCTTGCTCGACGACGCCATGCTCGACGACATCCTGCGCCCGGAAAACATGATTGCCCCGCGTCTGGTGCCTCTCAAGGCCTGATGCAGTAACACGCTCAACGCTCACCAGGTCGAGGGACTAGACACCTCTCACCTTTTGAGGGCTCGCAGATTTATCTGCGGGCCCTTTTTTTTGCCTGTTATTTGCCGGCTTGGGGAGCTACGCAAAATCTGTGGGAACTGGCTTGCCTGCGATGCAGGCAAGCCGTTGTGTCAGGTGCATTGCGGCGATGCTTTCGCGAGCAAGCCCGCTCCCACAACAACGTTAAAACCTTTCCTGCTGGCCACTCGTACATGAAAAATCAATCACTTATGCAGACGCTTCCTGCACTCCTAGGTATAGTGCCGGCCCTCTTGCCGTGCGCAGGCCCTGCAACAGCGGCCAGTGACAACGCGCAAACAGCATCGTAAACCAAGCAGCAACATGGCCAGGGTCAATGTGGTCGCCTACCTTTATGTCCTGCCTAAAGGTGCGTAACGCGTTGATTTGATCCGCCCGTGTTGCCATCAGATAAAAACAGCGAGGAATAATCCATGCTTGAAGTCATCAATGACTTCCTCTCAGGGAAAGTGCTAATCGTGCTTATGGTCGGGCTCGGTGGCTACTTCACGATCCGCTCGCGTTTCGTTCAGTTTCGTTACTTCCTGCACATGTTTGCGGTATTCAAAGACAGCCTGCGCAGCAGCGCCGGTGAGCTGAGCTCGTTTCAGGCCTTGATGCTGAGCCTGGCGGGCCGTGTGGGTGCGGGCAACATTGCCGGCGTCGGCATTGCCGTAACGCTCGGTGGTCCCGGTGCGGTGTTCTGGATGTGGGTGACCGCTCTGGTCGGCATGTCCAGCAGCCTGATCGAATGCTCGCTGGGCCAGTTGTACAAGCGTCGCGACGCTGAAGGCCAACTGCGTGGCGGTCCGTCCTTCTATATGAAGCATGGCCTGGGCAAATTGTGGATGGGCCAGCTGATGGCCGTGCTGCTGCTGATCACTTTCGGCTTTGCCTTTATGGGCCTGCAAGCCCATGCCGTCACCCACTCGCTGCAAGATGCCTTCGGTTTCGATGTCAGCTACTCAGGTCTGGCCATCGCCATTCTGTTGGGCCTGGTGTTTATCGGTGGTATCAAGCGTATCGCTTCGGTAGCTGACCTGCTGGTACCGGTCAAAACCCTGGCCTACATCGCGGTTACCCTGTATGTGATCGTGCTGCAATTCGACCACGTGCCTGCCATGCTGGGCCATATCGTCAAGAGCGCCTTCGGCCTCGACCCGGTGTTTGGCGGCCTTATCGGCAGCGCGATCGTGATGGGCGTCAAACGTGGCGTATTCGCCAACGAAGCCGGTCTGGGCAGCGCCCCGAACGTGGCAGCGGTGGCCGATGTTGAACACCCGATCGCCCAAGGCGTGGTTCAGGCGTTCAGCGTATTCCTCGACACGTTCGTGATCTGCACCTGCACCGCCTTGCTGATCTTGCTGTCGGGCTTTTACACCCCGGGCTTTGAAGGCGACGGCATTGCCCTGACCCAGAACTCGCTGGCAGCGGTTGTGGGCGAATGGGGCCGCATCTTTATCAGCGTGGCCCTGGCGTTGTTCGTGTTCACCTCGATGCTCTACAACTACTACCTGGGTGAAAACAACCTGCGCTTCCTGGTCGGTGAAAGCCGCAAGGCGTTGATCGGCTACCGCGTTCTGGTGCTGGTATTGATTTTCTGGGGCTCGATCGAAAACCTGCAAACCGTTTTCGCGTTCGCCGACATCGCCATGACCATGCTGGCCTTCGTTAACCTGGTTGCCCTGGCGATGCTGTTCAAGATTTGCATGCGCGTGCTCAAGGACTACGATGACCAGCGCCGTGCGGGGATCAAGACACCGGTGTTCGATTCCAGTAAATTCCCGGATCTGGATCTGGACCTGAAAGCCTGGCCGCCAAAACCGGCCGCCAAGGTCGAAGAAACAAAACGCTGATACTTGACGCGGCGGTTCTCCAGAACCGCCGCGTTTTTGCTTATGGGGACTCAACAATGACCGCAGCCACTCACCACCCTTCCCAACGCGTCATGGTGCTCTACACCGGCGGCACCATCGGCATGCAAGCCAGCGCCAGCGGCCTGGCACCTGCATCGGGTTTTGAAGCGCGCATGAGCGAGCACCTCGCCAGCCAACCGGCGCTGAAAGTGCCGCAGTGGTCCTTTCGCGAGATGAGCCCGCTGATCGACAGCGCCAACATGACGCCTGCCTATTGGCTGCGTTTGCGCGCCGCGATCATCGAAGCGATCGAGCAGGATGGCTGCGACAGCGTACTGGTGCTGCATGGCACCGACACGCTGGCCTACAGCGCCGCGGCGATGTGCTTTCAGTTGCTGGGCTTGCCGGCACCAGTGCTGTTCACCGGCTCCATGCTGCCGGCAGGCGTACCCGACAGCGACGCCTGGGAAAACGTCAGCGGGGCATTGATTGCCCTGGGCCAAGGCCAGCCTCACGGGGTTCAGCTGTACTTCCACGGCAAGCTGATGGCACCGACGCGTTGCGCCAAAGTGCGCAGCTTTGGGCGTAACCCGTTTGTGGCGCTTACCCGTAATGGCGGCGGGGCCAAGGCTAAGTCACTGCCGGGCGAATTGGCCTACAACCATCCCAAGCACGAAGCCTGCGTGGGCGTATTGCCGCTGGTACCAGGTATTGGAGCAGCCCAACTCGACGCACTGCTCAACAGCGGGATCGAAGCGCTGGTGCTCGAGTGCTTCGGCAGCGGCACCGGCCCCAGCGATAACCCGGACTTCCTCGCCAGCCTGCAACGGGCGCAGGAGAACGGCATTGTGGTGGTGGCCATCACCCAATGCCATGAAGGCGGTGTGGAACTGGACGTGTACGAAGCAGGCAGCCGCTTGCGTGGGGTTGGCGTGCTGTCGGGGGGTGGCATGACCCGTGAGGCCGTGTTCGGCAAACTGCATGCCTTGCTCGGTGCAGACTTGCCACTGGCTGAAGTGCGTCGCCTGATCGAACTGGACGTGTGCGGCGAACTGGCTTAACTCTCCCGGCACACAACTTGCTGGTTTCCTGCACCCTCACGCAGGAAGCCGGCATGCTGCACTCTCATCTCACTACCCTCAACGCCGTCTCGCTGGTGCTCAACACTTTCAAGGATGAAGGCTTGCCCAGCGAAGCGCTGCTGGCGGGCAGTGGCATACGGGCGGCGGACTTGAGCCGCGCAGACACGCGCATTACCACCAATCAGGAAATGCGCGTGTGCGCCAACGCCGTGGCCTTGCGTCGCGAAATCGGCCTGGAACTGGGACGGCGCATGCATGTGTCTTCTTACGGCATGCTCGGTTATGCCCTACTCACCAGTGCCACCTTAGGTGACGCATTGCGTCTGGCGTTGCGCTACCCGGCGCTGCTGGGAACACTTTTTGAACTGAGCCTTGAGATCGAAGGCGAGCAGGTGTGGTTCTGCGCCAACGGTTATGGCGAGAACCCACAACTGGCCGTATTCAATACCGAGCTGTGCCTGGTCTCGCTCAAAGTCATTTGCGAAGACTTGCTCGGCCGGCCGTTGCCACTGGAGGGTGCACGTTTCAGCCACAGTGCCCCGGACTATCACGCCAGCTACGGGCAAAGCTTCCCTTGCCTGCGCACATTCGATGCCGGCGACAATGCATTCTCGTTCGCCAAAAGCTGGCTCGACCAACCCTTGCCACTGGCTGATACCGTCACCCATCAGGCAATGGCCGAGCGCTGCCGCAAACAGAATCTTGAGTTCACCGGGCGTCAAACCTGGCTGGAGCGAATCCGCCAGCTCCTCGGTGCACAACTGCACGCCGCCCCGGGGCTCGAAGGCCTGGCCGCACAAATGAACTGCTCCCCGCGCACCCTGCGCCGCCATTTGCACGCGGTGGGGTGCAGCTATCAGACGCTGCTCGACGACCTGCGCTTTGAGCGGGCCAAGTTGCTGCTCAATGAAACCGAGTGGCCCATTTACCGGATTGCCGAAACCCTGGGCTTCAGTGAAACCGCGAGCTTTCGCCATGCCTTCGTACGCTGGAGCGGGGTCGCGCCCAGCCAGTTCCGCGCTTGAAACCTCACACATTCGGGGGCGAATTGCGGTCAGCTATTTTGGCCGTATCCATCTCCTTTTGGCCGCTCCTGCCGTTCTCTCAAGCACCCCGCGACGCAAAACTGTAGGCCACCGACCAAGCCCTGGGAGAACAAGAAAATGCTGACGATCTACTCGGATGATCATCACCTGCATCATGGCCGTTGTGAGTTGATGGACGGGCAATTGATGCCCTGCTTCGAAATGCCCTCGCGCGCCGACCATATTTTGCAGCGCGTGCAAACCCGCGAACTCGGGCCGGTACGCGCTCCGCAAGACTTCGGTCGCGGCCCGATAGAGCGGGTCCACAGCGCAGCGTATCTGGACTTTTTCCATGGGGCCTGGGCTCGCTGGACCGAGCATGGCCGCGACGGCGACTTGCTGCCCTACACCTGGCCAGCCCGTACCCTGCGCGCCGTTTTGCCCACCAGCCTGCACGGCCAGCTTGGTTATTACAGCTTCGACGGCGGCGCACCCATTACTGCCGGCACATGGCAGGCGGCCTACAGTGCCGCGCAAGTGGCCCTGACCGCCCAGGCCGAAATCCAGAGCGGGGCCTACAGCGCCTTCGCCTTGTGCCGACCACCCGGCCATCACGCCGCCAGCGATTTGATGGGCGGCTACTGCTATCTGAATAACGCCGCCATTGCCGCGCAGGCATTTCTGGATCAGGGCCGCCGCAAAGTGGCGATCCTCGACGTGGACTACCACCACGGTAATGGCACGCAGTCGATTTTTTATGACCGCAGCGACGTCCTGTTCACCTCGATCCACGGTCATCCTGAAGCCGAGTTTCCGTTCTTTCTGGGCTACGAAGATGAGCTCGGCGATGGGCCGGGCGAAGGTTTCAACTTCAACTATCCGCTGCCAGCGGGCTCAGCCTGGGATCGTTGGAGCGCTGCACTCGAATTGGCCTGCACCGAAATCGAAAGCTACGACGCTGACGTAATCGTGGTCTCGCTGGGTGTGGATACCTTCAAGAACGACCCGATTTCCCAGTTCAAGCTCGACAGCCCGGACTACCTGCGCATGGGCGAACGTATTGCGCGCCTGGGTAAACCGACTCTGTTCGTGATGGAAGGCGGCTACGCGGTAGAAGAAATCGGTGTGAATGCGGTGAACGTGCTGGAAGGGTTTGAAAGCGCGCAATGATCAATCCCTTCCTGTGGGAGCGGGCTTGCTCGCGATTAAGTCAGTGCGGTCTGTCTGAATTAATGCGGTGCTCCTCTCGCGAGCAAGCTGAACTGGCCTAATGATTTTGGACACCTCAATCGGGCGCTATGATGGCGCCCAAATCTGAGGTGTTTGGATATGCGTAAATCTTATTCATGTGAGTTCAAACTCAAGGCTGCCAGCATGGTGCTGGACGAGGGGCAGTCGGTTCCCGAGGTCTGTGCCAGTTTGGATATTGGCCCTACGGCCTTGCGTCGCTGGGTCGATCAGGTTTGCAAGGAACGCTTGGGCTCGACTCCGGTGGGAGCCAGGGCGATCACCGCGGACCAGCGAGAGATCCAGGAACTTAAAGCCTTGCTCAGGCAAAGAGACCGGGATATCGAAATCCTAAAAAAGGCCAGTGCTCTCCTGCTTTTGGACGCCAAAGATCACTCTCGTTGATCTGTGAGCTGGGCGAGCAGTACGGCGTTAATGATTGTTGTCGTGTGTTCGGAGTAAACCGCAGTAGCTTTTACGCATGGCGTCAGCGCCAGGGCAAAGTGAACCCTAAGCGAGAGAAGCTCAAGGCCATACTGGTCAAGCACCACAGGGCGTCGAGAGAGTCTGCGGGCGCTCGCACCTTGGCCAGGCAACTGCAAGCCGACGGGCATGATGTCGGGCGGTTCATGGCTCGCAGTTTGATGCGAGAAGCAGGCATTGTCAGCCGTCAACGCCGGCGCCATAAGTACAAGTCACCCGGCGTGGAAGCTTTGGTGGCACCGCATGTGCTCAAACGCAAGTTTGAGGTTACGGCGGTCAATCAGGTGTGGTGTGGGGACGTGACGTACATCAAAGTCGGCAAGCGCTGGCTGTATTTCGCGGCAGTTCTGGACTTGTTCGCTCGCCGGATCGTGGGCTGGTCATTTTCGATGATCTCCGATGCCACGCTGACCTGCGAAGCCCTGCGGATGGCGATTGAACTACGCGGGCGCCCAAAAGACGTACTGTTTCACTCCGATCAAGGTTGCCAGTACACCAGCCATAAATTCAGAAATGAGCTGCTGAAACATGGACTCCGGCAGAGCATGAGCCGTAAAGGCGAATGCTGGGACAACGCTCCGATGGAGCGTTTCTTTGGTAGTTTGAAATCAGAGTGGGTGCCAGAAGTAGGCTACGGATCGGAACATGAGGCCCGGGCGGATGTGCAGCGCTATG
Organism: Pseudomonas sp. B424; assembly: GCF_055408345.1. NCBI lineage: Bacteria > Pseudomonadati > Pseudomonadota > Gammaproteobacteria > Pseudomonadales > Pseudomonadaceae > Pseudomonas > Pseudomonas sp. B424. The sequence continues at coordinate 36,495 of NZ_JBUZTL010000007.1, forward strand.
TATCGCGCTACAACATCACCAGGCCGCATAGCTACAATGACTATCGGTCACCAGTCGCCAAGGAGAAGTTGGCGGCGTGAAACCTTAATCGGTGTCCAAGATTACTTGACCAGTTCAAGCCCGCTCCCACAGGTTCAACGGCTGCCATTCCATACCTTGCGCAGCCGCCCCAGCGCCGCCTTGATATCCGCCTCCGGCACCGCCGCAAACCCCAGCACCAATCCGGCACGGTTATCCACAGGCTCGATCGAATCCTGCAGCCAATAACTGCTCAGCCCGTTGATTTCCACGTCCACCGCCCTGGCCTGCGCCAGCAGTTCCTGCTCACGGGCCAAACTGCTCACCGGCACAGCAACGTGCAACCCCGCGTTTATTGCCGGCATCAGCCCCACTCCTGCCAGCTCATGGGGCCAGCTTGCCAGCAACACATCGCGCCGGCTCAAGGCAGCGCGACGCATCCGCCGGATATGCCGCTGAAAATGCCCCGATGCCATAAATTCAGCCATCACCGCTTGGGTGCTGACTTCCGAATGGCGCATATCGAGAGAGCGGCGCCGGGCAAACGGCTCGGTCAAGCCTTTGGGAAGCACCAGGTACCCCAAGCGCAGCGCCGGAAAGGCGACCTTGCCGAAGGTACCGACATAAATCACTCGCCCGCTGCGGTCCAGCGCAGCCAACGGGGCCAGCGGCGCACCGCTGTAACGGTACTCGCCATCGTAGTCGTCTTCGACTATCCAGCCCTGGGTGCGCTCAGCCCAGGCCAACAGCTCCAAACGCCGGGCCAGGCTCAAAGTGACACCGCTGGGGTACTGGTGAGAGGGGGTCACGTAGGCCAGTCGACAGTTACTCAAGTGAGCCAATGCCGAACAATCCATGCCGTCCTGATCCACCGCCACACCCTGGACATGGGCTCCGGCAATCGCGAACGCATGGGCTGCTGCGCGGTAGCCAGGGTTCTCCACAGCCACCCCCTCGCCCGGCTCTACCAGCAGCTGTGCACAAAGGCTAATCCCCTGCTGCGCGCCGCAGGTGATCAAAATTTGATCAGTCGTACACGATAAACCCCGCGAAGTGCGCAAATACGCCGCAATCAGTCCACGCAAGCGCTCATCCCCAGCCGGATCGCCGTAACACAGTTGCTCCAAGTCCGGCTTACGCCAAAAAGCCGCCTGCAGCTTGCTCCATACCTCGAAAGGGAATAAGTCAAAAGCCGGAACGCCCACTCGAAATGCACGCGGAACGCCGCTGGGAGGGAGGTCCAATGCGTGCTTTGCGACCCTGCTCAAGGCTGTGCTGTGGATAACTTTACTGGATGTAATTACAGGTAATTCGGCCTGTTTTGTGGATAACCCTGGGGATAAGCCTGTTGAAAACCCTGTGGACAAGTTGGTGGACAACTTTTTTATCGGCAGCGCTTTTTCAGGCAGTTTTGCGACGTAAGTGCCATCCCCTACTCGCCCCTCAATAAAACCCTCGGCATACAACTGGTCATAGGCCCGCACCACGCTATTGCGGGAAATACCGAGGGCGCAGGCCAGATCGCGGCTGGCGGGCAGCCGCGCACCGCCACTCAAACGGCCATCAAGCACGCGTTGGCGCAATGCCTGATACAGCTGGCGACTCAGGCCTTTTTTCGGATCAAGCTCAATTCCGGCTGGGTTGAAGGCGATGGACAGCGCTGAATCCGTCATGGATTGGACCTATGAAAATGACCATTAATGGCTCTTACAACAAACCAATAGCCTGCCTAGGATGAAGCCATTCGCCAAGGATAATTTCTATGTACGTTCCCCGCGCCTTCGCAGTAGACGACGTTCCAGCCCTGCATCAGCAAATACTGGCCACGCCCCTGCCCGTGCTCGTTACCCACGCCAGCCAAGGCTTGATCGCAAGCCATGTGCCTTTACGGATGAAGGTGCCTACGGCACGCTGTACGGCCACCTTGCCCGTGCCAATCCGCACTGGAAGGCGCTGGCCGAAGGAGCCGAGACCCTGGTGATTTTCGCCGGAGAACAGGCCTACATCAGTCCGTCTTTCTATCCCAGCAAGGCTGAGCACGGCAAAGCAGTGCCTACCTGGAATTACCTCGCCGTGCACGCTTATGGCACCGCCGAAGTCTTCGATGATGCCGAACGCTTACTGGCGCTGGTCAGCCGCTTGAGCAACAGGCACGAGGCAGACCGATCTGACCCTTGGTCAGTCAGTGATGCACCCGTGGACTACATCGACAGCATGCTCAAGGCCATCGTGGGTTTTCGCCTGCCCATCACCCGCCTGGACGGCAAACGCAAACTCAGCCAGAACCGCGACGCCGCCGACCAGGCAGGCGTACGCAAGGGACTCTTGGCCAACAGCAACCCGCAAGACCACGCACTCGCTCACTTAATGGCCAAGGAATAGCCCCCATGACTCAAATCCGGATCAAACCCGCAACCGCCGCCGATCACGCACAGTGGCTCCCCCTCTGGCAGGCGTATTTGCGCTTCTACAAAACCGAGCTGTCCGACGAAATAACCCAAACCACCTGGGCACGTTTTTTCGATCCGGCAGAACCGACTTCCCTGGCCCTGGCCTGGCAGGACGATAAAGCCGTGGGCATGGTCCAGTGCGTTTATCACCGCACCAACTGGAGCATTAAAAACGCCTGCTACCTTCAAGACCTGTTTGTCAGCCCTCAGGTGCGCGGCAAAGGCGTTGGTCGCCAGCTGATCGAGCACGTATATGGCGTTGCTCACGATAAAGACTGTGCCAAAGTCTATTGGATGACCCAGGAAACCAACGCCACGGCGATCCAGCTGTATGAACGCATTGCCGAGCGCTCCGGCTTTATTCAGTTTCGCAAAACCTTGTCATAACTAAGGAACGCGCAATGCCCGACTCTCTAGAACACTGGCTGGCGGCCAAAACACCCGACACCCGAACCCTTGAAGGGCAATTCATTCGTCTGGAAAAGCTCGACCCGACACGGCATGGCGATGAACTATGGCTAGCCTTACAAGGACCGCAGGCCGATCCCAAGCTTTGGGACTATTTACCCTACGGGCCCTTCAATGAGCGTCCGACCTTTGATACCTGGTTGCAAAACCATGCTGCCAGCCGTGACCCGCATTTTTATACCGTTATTGATAAGTCGAGCGCAGAGGCGCAAGGCTTGATCAGCCTGATGTGCATCGTTCCAGAACACGGGCGCATCGAGATCGGCCACGTGACCTTTGGCGCCCCCATGCAGCGTTCGCCAAAAAGTACCGAGGCGGTTTACCTGCTGGCCAAGGAGGCCTTCGCATTGGGCAACCGACGCCTGGAGTGGAAGTGCAACAACGACAATGCGCGATCAAAGCGTACGGCAGTACGATTGGGGTACACATACGAAGGCGTATTCCGCCAGCATATGGTGGCCAAAGGCAAGAATCGAGATACCACGTGGTACAGCATTATCAGTACGGAATGGCCCTCTATAGCGGCAGGCTTCGAAAAATGGCTGGCACTGGATAACCAACCAGAAAGCGGCCAAATAAAGTCCCTGGAAGAATGCAGAGCATCAACTGTATAAAATTTGATCAATACGCCCGGCAAGAACTGTTGGGCGTTTTTGTATTCAGAGTGAGGACATTTCCGGTACTAACCTCGTAGTTAGTCGCGAAGGGACGTAGCGAGGCTGCGATTGAAGAAGAGCGCACCATCGCGAAGTCATTTTCAGCCTGATTGTTGTGGTGTGCATGAGGCGCAGTGCGGCATGGTTTCGCGCCTGTTGCGCAACCGACCGCAGCCTCGTTACGACCCTCAACGATTACAGGCGTTATGAGACACCTCAAAACCCGGGCAAAAAAAAGGGGAGCACATGCTCCCCCGAGGTTTAAAGCGTTTACATCAAAGGCGGTATCAGGCTTCGATTTCGATCAGAATTTCGCCCGGGTTAACGCGGTCGCCTTTGATCACGTGGATGGTGACAATTTTGCCTGCAATGGCGGCCTGTACTTCGGTCTCCATTTTCATCGCTTCGGTAATCAGTACCGACTGGCCAGCCTTGACGACGTCGCCTACAGCAACCAGTACATCAACGATGTTGCCCGGCATGGCAGTGCTGACATGGCCCGGTTCGCTGGCTTGCTTGCGCTTGCCGATGGCACTGCCGACGAATTCGTTGAGCGGCTCGAACACCACTTCTTCCGGCATGCCGTCGATGGACAGGTAGAAGTGACGCTTGCCTTCAGCCTTGACGCCGACACCGGTGATATCAACGCGGTAGCTTTCGCCGTGTACGTCGATAACGAACTCGGTCGGTACGCCTTCGCCGCCCGCCTTGCTCACGCCGCCCGCTTCAGGGATTGGCAGCAATGCTTCTGGTGACAGGGTGCCCGCCGCACGCTCTTCGAGGAATTTACGGCCGATATCCGGGAACATGGCGTAGGTCAGCACGTCTTCTTCGGACTTGGCCAACGCGCCAATTTCGCCACGCAACTTGACCATTTCTGGCTTGAGCAGGTCAGCCGGGCGTACGTCGATCAGTTCTTCGTTACCGATGGCCTGACGACGCAGTTGCTCGTTGACCACGCCCGGAGCCTTGCCGTAGCCGCCTTGCAGGTAGAGCTTCACTTCGTTGGTGATGGTCTTGTAGCGCTCGCCAGCCAGTACGTTGAAGAACGCCTGGGTGCCGACAATTTGCGAGGTCGGTGTCACCAGCGGCGGGAAGCCCAGGTCTTCACGCACACGCGGGATTTCGGCCAGCACTTCGCTCATGCGGTTCAGGGCGCCCTGCTCTTTGAGCTGGTTGGCGAGGTTGGAGATCATCCCGCCCGGTACCTGATTGACTTGAACTCGGGTGTCGACAGCGGTGAATTCGCTTTCAAACTGGTGGTACTTCTTACGCACTGCGTAGAAGTACATACCGATTTCCTGCAACAGCGACAGGTCCAGGCCGGTGTCGTATTCGCTGCCTTTAAGGGCGGCAACCATCGACTCGGTGCCCGGGTGGCTGGTGCCCCACGCGAAGCTGGAGATCGCGGTGTCGATATGCTCGGCGCCGTTCTCGATAGCCTTCAACTGACACATGGCAGCCAGGCCGGCAGTGTCGTGGGAGTGGATGAAGATCGGCAGGGTTATTTCTGCTTTCAGCGCCTTGACCAGTTCGCCGGTGGCGTAAGGGGTCAGCAGGCCAGCCATGTCCTTGATCGCCACCGAGTCGCAACCCATGGCTTCCATTTGCTTGGCCTGGGCCACAAACGCCTCGGTGGTGTGCACCGGGCTCGTGGTGTAGGCGATGGTGCCCTGAGCGTGCTTGCCGGCAGCCTTGACCGCTTCGATAGCAACGCGCAGGTTACGCACGTCGTTCATGGCGTCGAAAATTCGGAATACGTCGATACCATTCACGGCTGCTTTGGCGACGAAGGCTTTAACCACGTCATCGCTGTAGTGGCGATAGCCCAGCAGGTTCTGGCCGCGCAGCAGCATTTGCAGACGCGTGTTGGGCAAGGCTGCACGCAGTTGGCGCAGACGCTCCCACGGGTCTTCCTTAAGGAAGCGTACACAGGCATCAAACGTTGCGCCGCCCCAGACTTCCAGCGACCAGTAGCCGACTTTGTCGAGCTTGTCGCAGATCGGCAGCATGTCTTCAGTGCGCATGCGGGTAGCCAGCAGCGACTGGTGAGCGTCACGCAGGATGGTGTCGGTTACAAAGATCTTCTTGGACATGAAAATATTCCTCACAGGCCTGCGTGGGCGGCGATGGCGGCAGCGATGGCCAGGGCCAGCTCTTCGGGTTTGCGCTTGATCGAGTAGTTGGTCAGTTCCGGATGGCTTTCTACGAAGCTGGTATTGAACTGGCCACTACGGAATTCCGGGTTACGCAGGATTTCCTGGTAATACGCGGCGGTGGTTTTGACCCCTTGCAGACGCATGTCGTCCAGGGCGCGCAAACCACGGTCCATCGCTTCTTCCCAGGTCAGTGCCCATACCACCAGTTTCAGACACATGGAGTCGTAATACGGAGGGATGGTGTAGCCGGTATAGATCGCCGTGTCTGTACGCACACCTGGACCGCCGGGCGCGTAGTAACGGGTGATCTTGCCAAAGCTGGGCAGGAAGTTGTTTTTCGGGTCTTCAGCGTTGATCCGGAACTGCAGGGCAAAGCCGCGGTGCTGAATGTCTTCTTGCTTGATCGACAACGGCAGGCCGGAGGCGATGCGGATTTGTTCACGAACAATATCGATGCCGGTGATTTCTTCGGTGATGGTGTGTTCCACCTGCACCCGGGTGTTCATCTCCATGAAGTACACCTCGCCTTCGGCGAGCAGGAACTCCACGGTACCGGCGTTCTCGTAACCCACCGCCTTGGCTGCGCGCACTGACAGATCGCCGATATAGGCGCGCTGTTCCGGGGTCAGCTGAGGGCTTGGGGCGATTTCGATAAGCTTCTGGTTGCGACGCTGGATCGAGCAGTCGCGCTCAAACAGGTGCACCACGTTGCCAAAACTGTCACCGAGGATCTGCGCTTCGATGTGCTTGGGGTTAACGATGCATTTTTCGAGGAACACTTCTGCCGAGCCAAAGGCTTTGGTGGCTTCAGAGATCACTCGAGGAAAGGCTTGTTCCAGTTCTTCACGGCTGTTGCAGCGACGAATCCCGCGACCGCCACCACCCGAGGTGGCTTTGAGCATGACCGGATAGCCAATGCGCTCGCCTTCGAGCAATGCTTCGTGGATGTCGGCAACGTTGCCTTCAGTGCCGGGCGTCACCGGGACACCGGCCTTGATCATGCTGCGGCGCGCTTCGGTCTTGTCGCCCATGCGGCGAATGACTTCAGCGGACGGGCCGATGAACTTGATCCCGCGCTCGGCGCAGATATCAGCCAGCTCGGCGTTTTCTGACAGAAAACCGTAACCGGGATGCAGGGCATCACAACCGGTTTCGACAGCCAGGTTCACCAGCTTGCGCGGATTCAAATAACCGGCCAGCGGGTCTTCGCCAATGCTGTGTGCTTCGTCAGCGCGTTTGACGTGCAAGGCATGCCGGTCAGCTTCGGAGTAGACCGCTACAGAGCGAATCCCCATCTCGGCGCAAGCACGCACGATGCGGACGGCAATTTCTCCGCGGTTGGCGATCAGGATCTTTTTTATCACTTGGATTTTCCCTAAAGCCCATGAACAAACGACCTGCTAGACCAGGTCGGCACGTGTCCAAATGTGTCTGAACCGTTGTGTCGTCACACTAGACCCACGCAGCAATAAACAAAAATCAATCTTTCTTGGGTCTACCATAAGTAAAGACTTATAGTTGAGCCACTGACAAACTCGGATAATTAATAAAAAATGCGTAAGTCATTGATGCGTATAACTTTTCGTCAACTTCAAGTATTCAACGAAGTCTGTGATTTACGCTCTTACAGCCGGGCCGCAGAGGAAATGTCGCTGACGCAACCCGCCGTAAGTCTACAAATTCGCCAGCTTGAAGAGCTGATTGGCCAGCCTTTGTTCGATTACGTGGGCAAAAAACTGTACATGACCGAAGCGGCTGAAGCGCTTCAGTTGGCCAGCCGAGATATTTTCGGGCGCCTGGAAAACCTCGACATGCAACTTTCGGACATGCTCGGGTCGTTGCAGGGCCAACTGAAACTGGCGGTTGAATCGAGTGCGAAGTATTTCGTCCCGCATCTGTTTGCCGCGTTCAAGCGCCAGCACCCGGAAGTCAATTTACAGCTGACGGTGGTCAATCGGGCACAAGCCATTCGCAGGCTTTCAGACAACCGTGACGATCTGGTGATCATGTCGATGGTGCCGCAGGACATGGGCCTGGAATTTCTGCCGTTCCTGAATAATCCGATCGTTGCCGTCGTGCCGGCGGACCATCCGCTGTGCGACCGGGGCCCGCTGCATTTGCAGGATCTGGAGCCCTACACCTTGCTGATGCGCGAGCAGGGGTCAGGCACGCGCATGGCGTGTGAGGAGTACTTCAAGGAGAAGCGTGTGCACTTCAGTCAAACGCTGGAGGTGGCGTCCAACGAGTCCCAGCGTGAATGTGCAGTGGCCGGGTTGGGCGTAGCGCTGTTGACACGCCACGCCGTCAGCCTGGAGCTGGCGACCGGCCTGCTGCGCGAGCTGCCGGTCGAAGAGTTGCCGCTGTATCGCAGCTGGTGCGTGGTACAGGCCAAAGCCAAGCGCCTGTCACCGGTAGCGCATGCATTTCTGGGGTTTATTCGCAGCGAACGCCTGCAAATCAGCGCGCTGGTTGAGCGCTTCGACGGCCACTTGCCGGGGCTGCCTGCCAATAATTGATTGCGTTGAGGTCGGGGTAGTCCGCGGTCTCGAGGGTCAGCTGGCGCTGATTGTCATGGTCTTCAATCGCGCGGCGAAAGACCATGCGGCGCTGATCTTCTTGCTGACGGCGGGTTTTGACGGCGCTGTTGCGTTCTTCGTAAGGCTGAGCCATTTCGAGTCTCCCAAGGCGTGTACGGGAGTTTCAAGATGGACTTTGTTTGTGACGACTTGGCGAAAGCTCGATGACAGCGCGATGAAACTGTGGGAGCGGGCTTGCTCGCGATGGTATCAACGCGGTGTATCTGGAGGACCGCGGTGCCTGGATCGCGAGCAAGCCTGCTCCCGCAATAGATTTCAGGTGCGCTTAGTCGTCGTGGTTCTTCAACGACTTGGGCGACAGGCGCAAGCTGCGCAGGCTGCGCTTGACGCTCTTGAGGTGGTTGACCAGGCTCGGGCCGCGGGCCATGGCAACACCCATCGCCAGCACGTCAATAACCACCAGGTGAGCGATACGAGAGGTCAGCGGGGTATAGATTTCGGTGTCTTCATGCACATCGATCGCCAGATTGACGGTCGCAAGCTCCGCCAACGGCGTCTGGCTTGGGCAAAGAGTGATCAAGGTCGCGCCGCTTTCACGCACCAGGTTGGCCGTAATCAGCAAGTCCTTGGAGCGACCCGACTGGGAGATACAAATCGCCACGTCAGTAGGTTTAAGGGTCACGGCCGACATCGCTTGCATGTGCGGGTCGGAATACGCAGCCGCCGTCAGCAACAGACGGAAAAACTTGTGCTGGGCATCCGCAGCAACGGCACCCGATGCGCCAAAACCGTAGAACTCGACCCGCTGCGCTTGCGACATGGCCGTCACGGCGCGCTGCAGCGCTACCGGATCAAGCTTCTCGCGCACGTCCATCAAGGTGTGCAACGTGGTGTCGAAAATTTTCAGGCTGTAGTCCGCAACCGAATCGTCTTCATGGATAGCGAACTGACCAAAACTGGCGCCCGCTGCCAGGCTTTGCGCCAGCTTGAGCTTCAAGTCCTGGAACCCGGAACAGCCAATCGCCCGGCAAAAACGCACGATGGTGGGTTCACTGATGCCGACACTGTGAGCAAGGTCGGCCATGGAACTGTGCATTACAGCCGCAGGATCAAGCAGCACGTGATCGGCGACCTTGAGTTCCGATTTACGTAACAGGTGGCGTGACTGGGCGATATGTTGCAGCAGGTTCAAAGGGCAGGACTCGGTCTGTAAGCGGCGGGCGCCGGGGATGTAGCAATCTTGTAGTTATACTACAAGAATTCGTTTTCTGCCCAGTCAATACACCACCCAAATACCCGCCCTCCCCCTGAAATCAAGCCGCCTGAAGGCTGTGTAGCCCTTTTTGGCACTACAAAACAGCAACCCGGGTACGCAGCAAATCACCCAATTCCACAGCGTTTACCGGACGGCTGATCAAATAACCCTGCACTTCGTCACACTTTCGGGCTTTGAGAAATGCCATTTGCGCTTCGTTTTCAACACCTTCGGCCACCACTTTGAGGTCCAGGCTGTGGGCCATGGCGATAATCGCGTTGGTGATGGCCTCGTCTTCACTGCAACGCCCCACGCCGTGAATAAAGGTCTGATCGATCTTCACGTAATCCACGGCAAAGCGCTTGAGGTAGCTGAGCGATGAATAGCCGGTACCGAAGTCATCAATCGCCAGCTTCACCCCCAACTCGTGCAACTGCTGAAAAGTCGCGATGACGTATTCAACGTTGTCGAGCAACTGGCTTTCGGTCAGTTCCAGCTCCAGGCAGTGAGGCGCCAGACCGGTGTCTTCCAGCACCTGACGCACCAGGCTGACCAGCTTGCCCTGTCGCAACTGATGCCCGGACAAGTTCACCGACACCCGGATCGGCGCCAGCCCGGCACGCTGCCATTCACACGCCTGACGGCAGGCCTGACGCAGCACAAACTCACCGATGGTGCTGATCAGGCCGGTCTCCTCGGCCAGGGCGATAAAGTCGCTCGGAGGGACACTGCCCATTTGTGGATGATCCCAGCGCACCAGCGCTTCAACCGCGTGCAACTGCCCGGTAGCCAGGCATAACTTGGGTTGGTAGAGAACGTTGAGCTGGCGCTCGGCAATGGCTTTGCGCAGCTGGTTCTCGAGCTGCAAGCTCTCCAGGGTGCTGCGTTGCAAGCTGTGACTGTAGAACTGAAAAGTGCCGCCACCCAGGTGTTTGGCTTGCTGCATGGCCTTGTTGGCCTGATGAACCAGAGTGGCAATGTCACGCGCACTGTCAGGCAACAGACTGATGCCCATCGACACACTGATGATCAGCTCATGGCCATCCACCACCAGCGGCCGACCCAGCCTTTCCAGCAAGCGGGTCGATACCCGCGCCAGGCTGGTCAGGCTGGTGTAGGCATCAAACAGCACACCAAACTCATCGCCTGACAGTCGCGCGATGGTATCGGCCTCAGGCAAGGCCTTGGTAATGCGTTCAGCCATTTTTTGCAGCACATGATCCGCCAGCTCGTGCCCGAGGTTGTCGTTGAGCAGTTTGAAACGGTCGAGATTGATATGCAGCAACGTCAGGTTGCACGAGCCCTGGCGCACCCGCCGACTGGCCTCCTCCAGACGCTCCTTGAACAAGAGACGATTGGCCAGACCGGTCAGCTCATCAAAATGGGTAAGGCGGCGCACACGCGCCTCTACCAGACGGCGCTGCTCCACTTCCCGCGCAAGTTCGGTATTGAGCTGCTCGCTGCGCACATTGGCTTGCTGCAAGTCCTCGAACAAGCCTTGGCGACGCAAGCGACGCACCTTGTTGCGCAGCTTGATCTTCCTGACTTGCCAACCCGCAACACCCAGCAGCAGCACAAAAAAGCCGAACCCTATGCCGAAAAAATTACCCGGCGAATTTAAACTCTGAACCATCGGCAAAATTCTTATCAGTAGATGAGCCAAAAAGTCGCCCGAGCATACACAAGCAATGCGTGCGACCAAACGCAGAGACACCATTAATCCGGCGAAATAAACAGGGCACCGTCACTCCCTCCCCGTGCTCCAGGCCGGCAACCTTTTTGACCACTGGGCCCAGTAGCTAGCATTGAAACGGCAACAGCCCCTAAAATGCCCCGATGCGCGATGATCTCTCTCTCTTGTTAAATTCTCTCAACGATGCCCAACGTCAGGCCGTCACGGCCAGTGTTGGGCGTCAGTTGGTTCTGGCCGGCGCAGGTTCCGGCAAAACCCGTGTGCTGGTGCACCGTATCGCCTGGTTGATCCAGGTCGAAAACGCATCCCCACACTCCGTGCTGTCGGTGACCTTCACCAACAAGGCCGCTGCCGAGATGCGTCACCGCATCGAGCAGTTGATGGGCATCAGCCCGGCCGGCATGTGGGTCGGCACCTTCCACGGCCTGGCGCACCGCCTGTTGCGGGCTCACTGGCAAGAAGCCGGTCTGAGCCAGACCTTCCAGATCCTCGACAGCGATGACCAGCAACGTTTGGTCAAGCGTGTGATCCGTGAACTGGGGCTAGATGAACAACGCTGGCCCGTACGTCAGGCACAGTGGTTTATCAACGGCCAAAAAGACGAAGGCTTGCGCCCCAAACATATCCAGGCCAGTGGTGATTTGTTCCTGGCCACCATGCGCAACATCTACGAAGCCTATGAGATCGCGTGCCAACGCGCCGGTGTCATCGACTTTTCCGAGTTGCTGCTGCGCGCCCTGGACCTGTGGCGCGACAACCCGGGCTTGCTGGCGCACTACCAAAAGCGCTTCCGGCACATCCTGGTGGACGAATTCCAGGACACCAACGCCGTTCAATACGCCTGGTTGCGACTACTGGCCCAGGGCGGCGACAGCCTGATGGTAGTAGGCGATGACGACCAGTCGATCTACGGCTGGCGCGGCGCGAAAATCGAGAATATTTACCAGTACTCGACCGACTTCCCGGACGCCGAAACCATCCGCCTGGAACAAAACTACCGTTCCACCGCCGGCATCCTCAAAGCGGCCAATGCCCTGATTGCCAACAACACCGGGCGCATGGGCAAAGAGCTGTGGACCGACGGCGGCGAAGGCGAAGCAATTAACTTGTACGCCGCGTTCAACGAACACGACGAAGCACGCTACGTGGTCGAGACCATCGAAAGCGCCCTGAAAACCGGCCTGGCCCACAGCGACATCGCTATTTTGTATCGCTCCAACGCCCAGTCGCGGGTGCTTGAAGAAGCCTTGCTGCGCGAGCGTATTCCATACCGTATCTATGGCGGCCAGCGCTTCTTCGAACGCGCTGAAATCAAAAATGCCATGGCCTACATGCGCCTGCTCGAAGGCCGTGGCAACGATGCGGCGCTGGAACGGGTGATTAACGTACCGGCCCGCGGCATCGGTGAAAAAACCGTCGAAGCCATTCGCGATCACGCCCGCCACAGCGATGTGTCGATGTGGGAGGCGATGCGCCAGTTGATTGCCAATAAAGCCCTGCCCGGTCGTGCGTCGGGCGCCATTGCCGGCTTTATCGAACTGATTGAAAGCCTCGCGGCAAAAGTCATGGAGATGCCACTGCATCTGATGACCCAGACCGTGATCGAGCAAAGCGGGCTGATTGCCTACCATCAGGCGGAAAAAGGTGAAAAAGGCCAGGCCCGGGTAGAAAACCTTGAGGAACTGGTAAGCGCGGCTCGCAACTTCGAAAACAATGACGAAGACGAAGAGCTGTCGCCATTGGCCGCCTTCCTCGGTCATGCCTCGCTGGAAGCAGGCGATACCCAGGCCGAAGAGCATGAAGACGGTATTCAGCTGATGACGCTGCACAGCGCCAAAGGTCTGGAGTTCCCGTATGTGTTCCTGGTCGGCATGGAAGAAGGTTTGTTCCCGCACAAGATGAGCCTGGAAGAACCCGGCCGCCTTGAAGAGGAGCGACGCCTGGCTTACGTGGGCATTACCCGTGCAATGCAAAATCTGGTGATGACTTACGCTGAAACCCGACGCCTGTACGGCAGCGAGACCTACAACAAGGTTTCGCGCTTCGTGCGCGAAGTGCCAAAAGGCCTGATTCAGGAAGTACGGCTGTCCAACAGTGTCAGCCGTCCTTTCGGTGGCGGCCAAAAGCAGAGCGCCAGCAGCCTGTTTGGTGGCTCGGAGATTCCAGAGACCGAGTTCAAGCTTGGCCAGATGGTCAAGCATGCGGTCTTCGGCGAGGGCGTCATCCTCAACTTCGAGGGCGCAGGCGCGCAGGCCCGGGTGCAGGTGAATTTCTCGGAAGGCAGCAAGTGGCTGATGATGGGCTACGCCAAACTTGAAGCTGTCTGACAGCAACCCGACAGCTTTCCGGGAATAGTCTGGGTTAATAGATAACTAGATGTGGGAGCGGGTTTGCTCGCGATGGGATTACCTCGGAGGTCTGATGTACCGAGTTGTATTTATCGCGAGCAAGCCCGTTCCCACAATTACATACGTCCTACACCAAAAAAAACCATCTCTTACAGCCAATTAGGCAAAAGCCCGAAACACTTCACACCTAGCCAGTCACACCTCACCTGTGCAACATGGCGCGCGTGTATCCACAAATGGGAACCCCTTATGAAACGCTTTCTTAGCATCGCCATGGCGTTGTGCATCGGTTTGACGATGAGCCTCGACGCGAACGCCAAACGCTTCGGCGGCGGCAAAAGCGCCGGTGCAGCGCCTAGCCACCAAACGCGCCAGGCCGCTCCAGCTGCAGCCCCTGCGGCTGCCGGCGCTGCAGGCGCAGCCGCTAAAGCCGGTGGTGCTTCGCGCTGGCTCGGCCCTCTGGCCGGCCTCGCTGCCGGTGGCCTGCTGGCGTCCATGTTCATGGGCGGCGGCTTCCAGGGCATGCAGTTCTTCGACATCCTGATCATGGGCGTCATCGCCTTCCTGATCTTTCGCTTCATTGCCGCCCGTCGCCGCAAGCAACAGGCTGACATGGCCCCAGCGGGTCACTCGCCAATGCAGCGTCAGGTGTTCGAAGACAAACCTGCTCCTTCGTCGATCTTCGGTGGCGGTTCGGCTGCACCTGCGGCCCGTCCGGTAATCAATGCTCCGGCCTGGTTCAACGAACAAAACTTCCTTGAAGCTGCGCGCAGCCATTTCCAGTCCCTGCAACAGCACTGGGATGCCAACGAAATGGACAAGATCGCCGAGTTCGTGACGCCACAGATGCTCGACTTCCTCAAGCGTGAACGCGCTGAGCTGGGTGATGGCTTCCAGTCCACCTACATCGACAACCTGAGCGTTCAACTGGACGGCCTGGACGATCGGGCGGACAAAACCATCGCAACCCTGACCTTCAGCGGCGTGTCGAAAAACTCGCGCTTTGACCAGGGCGAAGCCTTCAGCGAAAGCTGGAACATGGAACGTCAACAAGGCGATAACCAGCCTTGGCTGGTTGCCGGTATCCGCCAGAACGGCTGATCCCACAGGCTGTACATGCGTTAAACAAAGCCCCGGACTTGTCCGGGGCTTTGCATTTCACGATTGCACTTATAACGAGCTACTGTATAAAGCGCGTCATATAAACCGCGCCATAGAGTATGAGGATTGAGGTCGTGGAAGAGATCATCGAAGAGCTACGCGAAAAAAACGAGCCTGTACCAGTTCCTCTGGAACTGCCTGAAGAAGACCAGTTGGTGGAAATCGAAGAACAGCTGTTCATTGATATCCCGTTTGTCTTCAGAGAGTTTTTGCTGACCGTCAGTGACGTGGTGTATGGCAGCCTGGAGCCGGTCACCGTGACCGACCCGCAGTCGCATACCTACCTGCCGGAAGTGGCGGCCAACGCCTGGGATGCCGGCGTTGATCGCAGCTTGATCCCTATTTGCCAGGACGGCGACGACTACTACTGCGTGGAAGAAGACGGCACCGTGGTGCTGTGGTCCGGCGAAGAAGAACTCGTCACCGAAGAGACCTGGGAATCGGTCTGGCACTGGGCGCGGGACGTCTGGCTGGAAAGCTGATACCGCCAGGGCCTGTTGACGCTTCATTGTGGCTCACAACGAAACGTCAACAGGCCCTGGGCATGCCCGCTTTCCAGCCCTTGGTCAGCGGGCAGTCAGTGCCCACCCTCCTTGTGGTTATCCAGGGTCTCCAGGAGTGCAACCTGCATCCGCGTGTGAATCCGGATAAACCAGCGCCACAACAGTGCAGCTACCCCCGCGGCCACCACTGCAATCACCATCAGTAATTCATTGGTGGGCAAGATGCTCGCCGACAATGCCGACAGCAGCAGAAAAATCACCAGCAATGACAAAATCGGGATCACTTCAGATATCACCCGACGCACGCGCTGTGTATGGCGCCCGGCCATTTCAGGCTTGACCCCCATCTCCGCCAGCAGCATCGACAGCGCTTTGAGCTTGCGATATGCCGCGATCAGGAACGGTAGCGACAACAGCAAGGCCGCGCCCCAGATCATCCCTTTTTGCCAGCTCGGCTCCAGAATCCAGCCCTGCAGGTAGCGCCCGATGCGCGGGGCGAAATAACCGCCGGCGAAGAAAATAGCGATAACCAAAGCCAGATTGACGCCCACTTGCAGCAAGATTTTTCGGATCATTGCTGCCAATAGCGCGCCCTCACCCTGGGGCTGAATACTGCGCAGCCATTCGCCATACAACCCCAAAACCCGCGACAGGCGATCAGGTACCACCTGCGCCAGCTTGAGTGAGAGCGGGTCTGCGGCGCGAATCAGGTAAGGCGTCATCAGGGTGGTCAACACCGATACCGCAACCGCCACGGGGTACAGGAAGCTGCTGGTGACCTGCAGTGTCATACCCAGCGCCGCAATGATGAAAGAAAACTCTCCAATCTGAGACAGCCCCATCCCAACCCGTAGCGAGGTGCGCCCGTCATTGCCTGCGATAAACGCCCCAAGCCCGCAGGACAGCACCTTGCCCAGTACCACCGCGATGGTGATCACTACGATTGGCAGCGCGTATTCCAGCAGGATTGCCGGGTCGAGCATCAGCCCGATGGCGACAAAAAAGATCGCGCTGAACAAATCACGTACCGGCTCGATCAGACGTTCAATCTTCAGCAACTGACGCGACTCGGCCATGATCGCACCGATCAAAAACGCACCGAGCACCATGCTGTATTCCAGCTTGACCACCAGCAGGCAGAAGCCAAAGCACAGCCCCAGGACGGTAATCAGCAGCATCTCATTGCTTTCGAATTTGGCCACATACGCCAGCACACGCGGCACCAGCAAAATGCCGATAACCAGCGCCACAATCATGAACAACGACAATTTACCGACCGTCGAAAATACTTCCTCCGGGCTGACACTGCCGCTGACAGCGATACTCGACAACAGCGCAATAATCCCGATACCCAGGATGTCTTCAACGATCAACACGCCAAAAATAAGCTGCGCGAAGCGCTCGTTTTTCATCTTCAGGTCGTTAAGCGCCTTAACGATGATGGTGGTCGACGAAATCGCCAGGATGGCGCCTAAAAACAGCGAATCCATGGTGCTCCAGTCGAACCAGCGGCCAATTTCGTAGCCGATCCAGATCATCAGCGTAATTTCCATAAACGCTGCGATAAAGGCGGTAGCTCCGACCTTGAACAATTTGCGCAGGCTGAACTCCAGACCCAGGCAAAACATCAAAAAAATCACCCCCAGCTCGGCCAGGGTCTTGATCGTTTCTTCATCGTGGATCAGGCCAAACGGCGGTGTGTGCGGGCCAATAATAAAACCCGCCACGATGTAGCCCAGCACCACTGGCTGCTTGAACCTGTGAAAAAGAATCGTCACCACACCTGCGACCAGCATGATGACTGCCAGATCCTGAATAAAACTGATGGCATGCATGGCGCGGTACTCCTTGTTTAATTTTCATCAGGCAACAAGACGATACACACCACTTATCAGGCGGTGAGCATCGACTGTTTTAAATATAGGAATTACCCAATAAATGGGCTTTTGCAGGTTAACACCGCGACTTCCAGCGGAAAGGCGGTGCAATATATGGAAACAGATGGACATAAGCGTGACGGCAGTCAAAACGGCAACGTCCCGTTATTAACTGTTTCAAAAATCGACAAGTATCCGCAGAGATACCCACTTCACTGCTGCAATACAACCGCGAGCCTGCTGCTATGGAACCCGGAAACGCCCAACTGTCGATGACGGTCTTGATGACCCCGGATATGGCCAATTTCTCTGGCAATGTTCACGGCGGAACCCTGCTCAAGTACCTCGATGAAGTCGCTTATGCCTGCGCCAGCCGCTATGCGGGGCGCTATGTGGTCACCCTGTCGGTGGACCAGGTTATTTTTCGTGAGCCAATTCATGTCGGAGAGCTGGTGACCTTCCTCGCATCGGTCAACTACACCGGCAACACCTCGATGGAAGTCGGGATCAAAGTCGTCACTGAAAATATTCGTGAACGCTCGGTGCGCCACACCAACAGTTGCTTTTTCACCATGGTGGCGGTGGACGATGATCGCAAACCGGCCGCTGTTCCGCCGTTGCAGCCATTGAACAGCGAAGACAAGCGCCGCTTTATTCAGGGCAAGCAACGCCGCCAGATCCGTCAGGAGCTGGAGCAGCGTTATCGCGAACTGAAAGACGAAACGGTGTAAATGATCTGTGGGAACGGGCTGCTCGCGATTGCATCACCTCGGTCTTACAGATAAACCGAGTCGCCAGAATCGCGAGCAAGTCCGCTCCCACAAATTTTTTTTAGTTTGCTTACAAACTGATCGGCACCGCCTCAAACCGCACACGCGGATGAGCGATGCGGTCCTGGGCCCGCACCAGTTGCAATTCGTAGCTGGTGCATGCCTGGGTTTCCAGCAACACTTCATGCACCGCCGCCGCCGTAAATTCAAACGCAGCCACCAGACTGTCACCCAGTAAAACCCGAGCCAGAAATAACCCTGACGTCAAATCGCCCACGCCCACGGGCTGACGCGGGAAGGCCAGCAACGGACGGCGTAAATGCCAGCTCCCCTCTGCCGTTACCAACAGCATCTCAAAATTTTCTGCCGGTTTGCCGGGATAATACAAATGCTTCACCAGCACCGCTTTCGGACCTCGGGCCAGCAAGCTGCGGGCCATGGCCAGGCAGTCGAACAAGGATTGCGGGTGGCGACCGCAGAAACTGTCCAGTTCCAGCTGATTGGGGCACAGGAAATCCGCCATCGCGACGGCTTCTTCAAGCAGAAAATCACTGACTTCTTGTGGGACGATGCAACCTTTCTCGGGGTGCCCCATGACCGGGTCACACAGATACAGCGCATGTGGGTTGACGGCTTTAATGCGCGCCACACCGCTTAAAATGGCTCGCCCCTGAGCCGCACTGCCCAGATAACCGGACAAAACCGCATCACAGTTACCCAGCTCACCGATGGCGGCGATCCCGTCGACCAGCGAAGGAATTTGCTCGGGAGCCAACACTTCGCCTGTCCACTGACCATACTGAGTGTGGTTCGAGAACTGCACCGTGTTCAAAGGCCAGACATTCACCCCGACGCGCTGCATAGGAAAAACCGCTGCGCTGTTGCCGGCATGGCCGAAAACCACGTGGGATTGGATGGCGAGTAAATGAGGTGTACGTTTCATGCCGGATTCCAGACTACGGGTGGATTCAAGCCACGCAGTATGCGACGAAACGCGGCCTGTACGACAGGTTGAACACGCAGTTAAGCTGAGCACAATCTGTTGGAGCACATGTAATGCTGACCCTTGGAAATATGTTTGTGCTGATGCTGCTGGCAACGGCTGCTGCCTGGCTGTGGCATAACCACGGCATGCGCGAGCGGGCGCTGGAACGAGTCAAACAGCACTGTAAAAAACTTGATATCGAGTTGCTGGATGAAAACGTGGCCCTTAAAAAGATTGGCTTTATCGCCGATGCCAGCGGCAACAAGCGTCTGGCCCGTGTGTATAACTTCGAATTCACGGTCACAGGCGATCAGCGCCATACGGGGTCCATTACCCAATTCGGCGCCCATAGCGCAAAAATCGAATTGCCACCCTACCCGATGCAGACTGAGCCCCAGCCGAGCGAAATTCCCACTGCTCAGGTGATTGAGCTCAGCCAATGGCGTCAGGAACACAGCAAGACACGCCACTGACCCTGCCCGACCGTGCCAACACCTCTTGCCTGTGGATAACTTTTCCGTCAACCAAGCTAAAACCCCTGAGATAGACACATCGAAAGGGTTTTAGCCAGAAAATGCAGTGCGAACACTTTTAATTGTAGGACAATTTTACCAGCACAGATTTAGCCTAAAACCCCCTGATTACAGGGTCGCGTCACCCCCCTCCCCCCTAAAAAACTTCTTTTAGCAGGCAGTTTTCCAGTCCTGACCGTAGCAATTCCAGATTTTGTGGGCGATCAAAGATCAGTTCCAGGCGTGAATCCTTGCGCCACTCGCTCGACTTCCATTGTGCGATCGAGTTATCCACAGAATTAGTTGAAAACCAGCCTCCCGAGCCGTGAATAACCAACTTCGCACGTCGCCAGTCCAGGCTTTGAAGCCACTGTTCCAGCAAGCCCAAGTCGAATTGCCGCGAGGCATGCCAGCGCCAGCCCACACTCCACCCTTCGGGCTGCGACTGAGTCATCACAATCGGTGTCCGGGGATCGGAAAACACACTGTGAACTTGATTAAAATCCTTATAAATCAAGGAGTTATCCACAGCATGAGCAATATTCACGTGGGCTGCAGGCAGCGTATTTAAAGGGATTCGCCCATGCTCGACCCATAAAACAGGGCACTTTGGCAGACTGTATGCAATCTGTTCACGTTGCTCATTTGGGACACTATTAGATTTATTCATGACCACTAAACCGGCACTTTTCAGGGCCTCTTGCTGGGTTTCAGGCAAGGATTTGCCCTGGGCCATTGCTTGCGCATCCAGCACCATCACACACGGCTGCAAGGCCAGAACGCCGAGCCAGGGCGCTTCGCTGAGTTGTTTCAAAAGCTGTACGGGATGACCCAAACCGGAGGGTTCGATAAACAGTCGATCCGGGCGAGCCTTGCGTAATAGACGGCTCAAGCCAATTTGAAAAGGTGCGCCGTTGACGCAACACACGCATCCGCCTGCTACTTCGGCAATTGCGATTGCGTCGTCTGCCTGACTCATCAGCGCGGCATCCAGGCCGATTTGGCCGAACTCATTAACCAGTACCGCCCAGCGTTCGTGTGCGGGCTTGTGCGCCATCAGGTGCTGAATCAGACTGGTTTTGCCGGCGCCAAGGGGCCCGGCAATCAAGTGGGTAGGAATGTTCTGCAGCATGATCGCCAGCTTCTGTAGAGGTCCAAGCAAGCAATATGCCTCAGGCCAGCCAGTCGAGGGTCAAAATCAGACGTCGTTCGCCCTGCGCCAGAGCAGGCGAGCGATGAATCAAGCCCGCACCCTCGTTACCCTGCCACTTTTCGCCCTTGAGCAAGGCCACCTCACCGGCATTTATTTGCTGAATCAACCCGCCCTCAGTTGGCTCGGCCTGCACCTGCCCCAGCTGACGACGCTCCATCACGCCTTCTTCCAGCCACTGAGTACCAATCCCCGCATAAGTGGTAATAAGTCGCACAGGTACGTGATCCACATGAAAGCGTGGGCACATTGCCTTATCCAGGGCCCTGAGACGCAGCCCAATGCGTTTTGCGCCCAACAGGCACGCATAGGCACTGACCAGCCAGGAAACATCTGCAATAAAGCCTGTATAGCCTTCCAGATCATTAAACCTGGATGCCAGGCCGTGGAGGTTAGGTCGAGCCTGTTCGTTGGCTATTTCCAGAACGATGGCGTCAGCCAAAGGCTCGTCCAGCGAGAGCAATAACGCGCCGAAATCGACAATTTGCACAGGCAACTGACGCTGCCAGATCGCCAGATTCACGTCTTCATCCAGGATTCGCGTCATGGCATCCGGGGTTTGCCCGCGCATCTGATGAATCAAAGGTTGAGCCGTCTGAACAAAGGCATTCATCACGCAGCCACCTCTTCATGCCATTCACCGAACGGGTCGCGCAGTTGTTTCCAGCCTTCTGCGCCCAGTGCCAACTCTGCATCGCTGAGCAAACAGGCATCGAGCTCAGCCGTCAGCAAGGCAAAGTCGATGTGTTGACCAATAAACACCAATTCCTGCCGGCAATCGGCGGTATCCGGCAGCCATTTTTGAAGGATTTCTGCCCTGGTTTCCGGGTCTTGAGGCCACTGATCACGCGGCACAAAGCGCCACCAGCGTCCGGCAAACCCGTAACGCATCAGACCGCCCGCCTGAGACCAACTGCCCGCTTCCTGATATTTACTGGCCAGCCAAAAAAAACCTTTGGAGCGCAGCAATTTACCGTTGGTCCATGGGCGATCAATAAAATTAAAGAAACGTTCCGGGTGAAATGGCCTGCGCGCGCGATAAGCGCTGGACGCGATGCCATATTCTTCGCTTTCGGGCACATGCTCGCCGCGTAACTCTTGCAACCAGCCCGGTGCTTGAGCCGCACGCTCAAAGTCAAAACGTCCGGTATCAAGAATTTTATTGAGAGAAACTTCGCCCATCACCATCGGAATTATTTCTGCCTGAGCATTCAAGCGCTGCAAAATGGCGATTAATTCTTGTCGTTCGTCACTGCTGATAAGGTCAATTTTGCTGACTAATATGACGTCAGCGAACTCTATTTGCTCAATCAACAAATCGGTAATCGACCGTTCGTCTGATTCTCCAAGGGTTTCACCCCGTGAATCCAGACTTTCTGCGGCTTGATAATCTTGCAAAAAATTCAGGCCATCCACCACCGTGACCATGGTGTCCAGCCGGGCAATATCGGCCAGGCTTTGGCCCGCTTCATCGCGAAAAGTGAAGGTTTCTGCCACCGGCAGCGGTTCTGAAATGCCGGTTGATTCGATCAACAAATAATCAAAACGGCCGTCTTTCGCCAGTGCGCTGACCTCATGCAGTAAGTCTTCGCGCAGAGTGCAGCAAATACAGCCGTTGCTCATTTCGACGAGTTTTTCTTCAGCCCGATTCAAAGTCACATCACGTTGAACCTCACCGCCATCAATATTTATTTCGCTCATGTCGTTGACGATCACCGCCACCCGCAAGTTGTCGCGGTTACGCAAAATATAATTAAGCAGGGTGCTTTTTCCTGCACCGAGAAATCCGGACAGCACAGTCACCGGCAAACGTTTAGGCATGGGAGCTTCCTCATCAGGGTTGGCAGGTCAAAGCGCCCGCTTGTTGGCGCGACCAATTCAGACCGCAGATAATGATACATTATAACAATACAAAAGATTAGAATTGTTATTGAGTAACAAAATGCCAACTCCCTCGATGGAAGCTCTTTATGAATGCACTTATCCTTCCCGACATTGCGTCTCAATATGCCCGCCAAGTTGTCCCGCTGGAATGGGTCGGGATGTGCGGGATTGCACTGCCCATTGTGATTGATGGCCAGCGGCTCACCGCCAAGGTTGATGCCGGAGTCAGTCTGGATGACGCACAGGCACGCGGAATTCACATGTCACGACTTTTTCTAGCGCTAGAAGTACTCGAGTCACAGGGGCTGAACCCTCTACTTTTGAAAAAAGTTTTACAGCAATTTCTCGACAGCCATGACGATTTATCGATCTGTGCCTACCTGAGTATTCATACCCACCTGCTACTAAAACGCCCCGCATTGGTCAGCCCTTTGAACGGATGGAAGAGCTACCCGCTGACCATCGATGCCTCTCTGAAAAACGGAATGTTCCACGTGGAACTAAAAGTAGAAGTGGAATATTCATCAACTTGCCCGTGCTCGGCAGCCTTGGCTCGACAATTAATCCAACAACAATTCGTCAACGACTTTGCCAACAAAGCGTTGCTACACGCCGAAGTTTTAACCTGGCTTGGTAGTTCACAAGGCATCGTCGCTACGCCACACAGCCAAAGAAGTACCGCTATTTTACAAATCCGCCTTGACACTGAGCTGGAGTATCTCCCGATCAATACGCTGATCGATGAGGCTGAAAGTGCTTTGGGGACCGCGGTACAAACCGCTGTAAAACGAGCAGACGAACAAGCCTTCGCGTTAGCCAATGGCCAGAATTTAATGTTCTGCGAGGATGCTGTACGAAGGTTGAATGTCGCGCTGAAGGTTGCTCAAGGACTGAAGGGTTTCAACATTAAAGTGGTTCACGCTGAGAGCTTGCACAGCCATGACGCCGTAGCCGAGAGCCGCTGGAACTGGAGCGCACCATGATCCGCAAGAACCCCTCCGGTGATTTACCCTCCATAGCCGAGTCGGCATACGTCGATAGAACTGCAATTATTTGCGGCAAG
Organism: Pseudomonas sp. B424; assembly: GCF_055408345.1. Taxonomy (NCBI): domain Bacteria; kingdom Pseudomonadati; phylum Pseudomonadota; class Gammaproteobacteria; order Pseudomonadales; family Pseudomonadaceae; genus Pseudomonas; species Pseudomonas sp. B424. The sequence goes on from NZ_JBUZTL010000007.1 coordinate 60,044, forward strand.
GTGGTCATCGGCGAAAATGTGTTCGTCGGTCCCTATGCCGTGATCCGCGCAGACGAAGTCGACAAGGACGGCGGCATGCAACCGATCACCATCGGTGCAAACTCGAATATTCAGGACGGCGTGGTCATCCATTCAAAGTCCGGGGCAGCCGTCACTATTGGTGAAAATACTTCGATAGCGCACCGCTCCATCGTCCACGGGCCATGCCGTGTAGGCGATCGAGTCTTTATCGGATTCAACAGTGTGCTGTTCAATTGCGAGCTGGGTGACGGCTGTGTGGTGCGGCATAACTCGGTCGTCGATGGCCGCGACCTGCCTGAGAATTTTTACGTACCGTCCACAACCCGTATCGGGCCAAGCACTGACCTGAGCCAATTCGCTCCGGTCAGTGTCAGTGCATCGGAATTTTCAGAGGATGTAGCACGCACCAATGTCGATCTGGTGCGCGGCTATAAAGCGCTGCAAAACGAGTTTTGATCAGGCTCGCGGTTTGACTGTTCCACAGTTTTGTCCCAACCAGACAGCACGGGTATCCATGCTGCCCTTCTGCTGAATCCCGGTCGCGTTAAAGGTGCCATTCACTTGGGTGGTGAATTCACGATCACTGGCAAAGGTTGCCACACCTGCGCCCTGGGCTTTTGGACAACTAAAGCGAAACTTCCACTGATTTCCACTACGCTCAGTGATCTGCTGGTTACAACCAGACTTGGGATCTGTCAGCGGAATGTTGTCTGACTTCACTTGATCGGGTGTCAGGCACACCCGAACACCTTTACCCCCCATGGTCAGCCCTTGGTTCTCCAACTGAGCTTTTTGTTCCGGGGTCAGCATGTTCTGTAATTGACCTAACATTACCTGCAGTTCAGGCAACTGCTGGCCATCGACCTGCATATTGCTGGAGGTCAATTCCCAAAGACCCGGCTGAAGCATTTGGGCCTGAGCCACCGGGATCGACAAACCACAGGCCATGAACAACCCAAGCAGACGAACATTCATCAAGTTACTCCTACGCTATTGTTCGCGTTAGACGTCAAAAATGGGTAAGTGTTGCACCCGCAACCAATCAAGACATTCAGGTCGGTCAAGACTTGGCATTGGACATTGAGGAGCAAGGATACGCATGGATTATCTAGGCCCGCACGTATTTGGTTATCTGATTTTACTGATCCACAGCTTAGGCTTGATTGCCGCCGTACATGCGGTATTAACCGTCAGGACGGCGCAGGGTTCGATCGCGTGGGCCATGTCACTGTTCTTCATTCCTTACTTCACCCTGATCCCGTATCTGATATTTGGTCGCAGCACGTTTGACGATTACATTCGCGCCCGCCGTGATGCCAACAAGGAAATGCGCGACGCCATCACCGACCTGAACTGGCGACCTTGGGTCGAGGAAGCACTCTCGGCTCGCAACTCAAAAGCCTATACCTCGTTGCGGGCAATGCCGAAGTTGGGACGCATGCCCTGCCTTGCAAACAACTCGGTGCGTTTGTTAATCAATGGCACGGCCACTTTCGACGCCATTTTCGACGCCATTCGTTCCGCCAAAGAGGTGGTGCTGGTCCAGTTCTTTATCATCCACGACGATGATCTGGGCATGAAGCTGCACGCACTGCTCCTTGAGAAAGCCGCCCAAGGCGTCGCAGTACATGTGTTGTACGACAGCATTGGCAGCCACTCCCTGCCCAAAAGTTACGGGGAAAGCTTGCGTGCAGGCGGTGTACAAACCTATGCATTCGCCACCCGTGGTGGCTGGATCAGTCGCTTCCAGGTGAACTTTCGCAACCATCGAAAAGTGGTGGTCGTGGACGGAGTGCGAGGTTTTGTCGGTGGGCACAACGTAGGCGTTGAATACCTGGGCGCCAAACCACCGCTGTCACCGTGGCGCGACACTCACGTCGAAGTCACCGGGCCTGTGGTTGCCTGCCTGCAGGAATCATTTGCTGAAGACTGGTTCTGGGCCGCTCGCAAATTGCCGCCCCTGATCCTGCCCCAGAGCTATCCGGAAGATGGCGTGCTCTGCCAGTTCCTGGCCAGCGGTCCGGCAGATCCGTACGAAACCTGCTCGCTGTTTTTCGTTGAGGCGATCCATGCCGCCAACCGCCGGGTATGGATTACGACCCCCTACTTTGTCCCCGATGAGGCTGTGTTCGCAGCACTGCGACTCGCCGTGCTGCGCGGGGTGGATGTACGCATCCTGATACCGTCACGCCCTGACCATAAAATCGTGTATGCCGCGTCCAGCCTGTATGCCTTCGAAGCTGTGCGCGCAGGCGTGCGGATCTTCCGTTATCAACCCGGGTTTGTGCATCAAAAAGTGGTGTTGGTCGACGACGAAATCAGCGCCATTGGCAGCGCCAATATGGACAACCGCTCGTTCCGTCTCAACTTTGAAGTGATGCTGCTCACCGTCGACGATGCGTTCGCCAGGCAGGTCGAGCATATGCTGCTCGATGACTTCGCACTGGCCCGTGAAATTACGGAAGCGGACATCAAGGCCACTCACCGCTTGCAGCAACTGGCCATGCGGGTTGCGCGCCTGGTTTCGCCTGTTCTATAAAAAAGGCCGTGACGCTCTGGCGTCACGGCCTTTCTCTCCCATGAAAAAACATATCAGCGATAGATATCCGCCCTGGTCGGTGGCAACTCCAGCGAGCCATCAGCATGGGGTTTGGTCGCCAGGATCTGATCGATGTTGATCCAGCCATGAGCGAAGGCGTAAGCACAACCCGCCAGATACAGCCGCCAAATACGCAGGGCCTGTTCCGGCACCTGCTTGGCGGCAGCCTCAAGGTTGTGCTCCAGTCGCTGGCTCCAATGCTCCAGCGTGCGCGCGTAATGCAGGCGCAAGCTTTCAACATCAACGACTTCCAGCCCCGCCTCGCTGATCTCGGCAGTCATCATCGACAGATGCGGCAACTCACCGTTAGGGAACACATAACGATCGATAAACTCACCGGCCCCACGACCGACCTGACGGCCATCGGTGTGCTTGGACGTGATCCCGTGGTTCATCACCAGCCCGCCCTCGCGCACGGCCCTGGACAGAATTTCGCAATACTCGCGCAGGTTAGCGTGCCCCACATGCTCGAACATCCCGACGCTGACGATTTTATCGAACCGGCCATCTTGAGGCAGATCGCGGTAGTCCAGCAGTTGCAGATCGACCTTGTCCTGCAGACCTTCGGCTTTGACCCGTTCATGAGCCAGTTTGAGTTGCTCCTTGCTCAAGGTAATCCCGAAGACCTTGACCCCATATTCCCGCGCTGCAAAACGAGCCAGCCCGCCCCAGCCACAGCCGACATCCAGCAAGTACTCTCCTGGCTTGAGTCGCAGCTTGCGGCACAGCAGGCGGAACTTGGCTTGCTGTGCTTCATCCAGACTCTCCTCCCCGGTTTCAAAATACCCACAGGAATAAGCCATGTCGCGATCGAGCCACAGCTGATAGAAGTCGTTGGACAGGTCGTAGTGATAGGAAATGGATTCGGCATCAGTAGCCTTGTCGTGATAAACACGAGCGGGGGCGCTGACCTCGTCATCCCCCACCAGTGCCTGACTCAATTCATCGCATACGCGAATGGCTTCGCTGATTGAGCCTTCCAGTTCAAGCCGGCCCTCAACAAAAGCACTGCCCAGCAGGTCGAGACTGGGGTTGGTAAACTGAGCCACCAGGGTCGGATCTTTGATCACAATCGTGACGCTGGGCGTCGGACCGAAATTGAACTCGTGGCCGTCCCACAGCCTTAGCCGTAATGGAAGTTGAAGTTTCTGTAAGGCCGGCGGAAGTTGCGCGAGCATCTTTGTTCCTCCTTCAGTTCAGATATGAAAACTATAGGTTAGACGATTAACCAAAACTGTCAGCTTCGTGAACCGGAGGTAGACGCTAGAGGGTGCGCTACCGCTTATCCGAATCATTCTGAGGTCGGCTTGAGCGCCACCAACGACTCATGAAACCTCAGTAAACGCCCTGCATTGGCCAACACTAGTAAAGTACTGAGGTTATGCAACACGGCGGCAATCATTGCCCCCGCAACGCCCAGCCAGCCAAACGCCGCAGCGGCCACAATGGCCAGGGTCCAGCCCAGACCAATGATCACATTGACATGCAGGGTGTGACGGCACTCGCGGCTCAGCCGTACGCAGGTCCCCAGGCGCCGCAAGTCACTGCCGATCAGCACAATGTCCGAAGATGCCAACGCGATATCCGCCCCCCCTGCACCCATGGCAACCCCGACCACACCGGCCTTGAGCGCCAGCGAATCGTTGATGCCGTCACCCACTACCATGGGCCGGAAACCGCTGTCGATTTCGCTCAGTACACGGTTGAGTTTGTCTTCGGGGAGTGCCTGCGCCTGCACCTCGCTGATGCCCACCCTGTGTGCCAGATGCTGTGCCACGCTCTGGCGATCGCCGGTCAGCAGGACCTGACGGCCAAGCCCCAGTTCGCGCAGCTCACCCAGCGCCTGCCGGGCTTCGGGTTTGATGCTGTCCGCCAACAACAGCCAGCCGAGAAAAACATCATTGAGCGACAAGCCTGCGATGGGCCCATCGTGATTCGGCACAGTGGTCGTGCTGATACCCAACTGGCTGAACAACTCGGGGCGGCCCAGAGCCGCTTCGCCCTGCTCCGTGCTGGCAACTACGCCCAACCCCTGGCGCTCGCGAACATCGCTCAGCGCCAGCATATGTTCGTGACTCACCAGACCGGCCAGGGCCCTGCTCACCGGGTGACTGCTGGCGGCGCCCAAACTGGCGGCCAGTAGCAGTAACGGTTGCTGGTCGGGCTGCTCCGTTTCAATCCCTTGCAACCGCAAGGTGCCGTAAGTCAGAGTGCCGGTTTTATCCACAACCAAAGACGTGAGATCCGCCAGCTCTTCCAGGAACGCCGAACTGCGGATCAAAATCCCGTGGCGGGCAGCCACGGCAATGCCGGCAATCGCCGTCGCCGGTGCCGACAGGACCAACGCGCAAGGGCACGCCGCCACCAACACAGCGAGCATCGCCTGTGCATCGTTGGTGATAAACCAGGTCACTGCCGCGATCATCAACACCAGCACCATGTAGCTGCCGGCGTAGCGCTCAAGCAAACGCGTGATCGGCGGTTTGGCGCGCTCGGCGTTTTGCATCAAGGCGATGACTTTACCCAGGGTCGACTCCTGGCCGGTGCGCGTGACTTCCACCCGCAACAAGCCATCAAGGTTGATCGCCCCGCCAAAGATCGGCTGACCGACACTGACTTCAAGGGGTACCGACTCACCGGTAATCGAAGCGGTGTCGAGGCTAGCCTGCCCCGCCAGCACCACACCATCGGCGGGTACCCGATCACCGGCGCGCACTTCTACCTGGTCACCGGTTTCAAGTGTGGCGTTGTCGACTTCCAGCAAACTGCCGTCGGCCAGAAACAGGCGCGCCTGACTGCGGGTCAGTTTGCCCAGTGCGTGGATCGCTTCTTGTGAACCGATCACGCTGCGCTCTTCCAGCACGTGGCCGAAGATCATGATGATCGGCAGCAGTGCCGCCGTCAGCAAATCCCCCGTGGCCCAGGCACCGAGCATGGCCAGAGCAATCAGCTGGTCAGTGATCCCATGCAGGCTCGGATAGCGCAGGCTGTACCAGGCCGAACGCATGACAGGCACGGCCACCAATAGAGAAGCGAAGCCAGGCAGCAACTGACTGACGCCGATTTGTGCGGGCATCAACCAGCGCCACACCAGCCCCAGACCCAACAAGCCCAGCGCCAGCATGGCCAGGGTCAGTTGGCGCGCGGCGCTGCGTTGCTCGGTACTGCTGAGCAGGCTGACGGTGGGTTGAGTGGCGGACGTACTCATTGTTCGGCTCCCTGAATAATCAGGCGGGAATCATCTTTGGGGTCAACGCTGGTGACTGAGCCGGCCTGGCTCAAAATCTTCGGCATGCGTTCGCGGTACAGACGCAACATGAGGCCCGGGTCATTACCGGCCTGCTGCACCTTGGCCAGGTTGATGATGGTGGACGTATCCGCCTGCGCCTTGGCCAGGCGTTCACTGGCTTGAGCCTGCGCCTGCCCTACACTGCGGTCGGCTTGTTGGGTGGCCGACTGGGTGACTTTGGCAGCTTCATTGCGGGCTGCGGCCACCGCTTGTTCGGCGTGCTGGCTGGCAGTCAGTACCGCGTTGAAGGCATTGACCGCAGGGCCCGGCAAACTGGATTGCACATCCACGCGCACCACTTCCAGGCCAAGGCTCTGGCCTGCTGCACTCAGGGCGGCAAGTTGCTGATTGATGCCCTGCACCAGATCACCGCGCAAACGCTCGCGGCGTTCGGCCGCCTGGCTGTCGCTGCCGATCAGTTCGGGACGCGCCACCAGGATCGTGTCCAGATCCCGTGCCGCCGTCAGGGCAACGGCGCTGCGGGTTACCAGACGGTCCAGCGCAGGCAATACGTGCTCACCTTGCAACACAAAGGCATAGGGTTCGGTGACGTTGTAAAACACCCGCACATCCAGTTGCACCACACCCGCGTCGCCGGTCAGCAGATACCCGGAACCGGCCAGAGCATCGTTGACCGGCGTGGCAAATGTCGCCACCCGGTCAGCCTGCAGCGCGGCATCTGAGCGCATGAGGTTATCTATCCTGCGCTCACTTACGCGGTCCGCAGCAGGGACGATCACCACTTGCTCGAAGGGCCTTGGCCACGCCAGCAACAAGCCGGCATTTTGAATGCGATCCAGCGCGCCCATACGTAACACCACTGCACGATTTTGCGGATCGATCTGGCGCACGTTGGACCCCACCCACGCCACCGCCGCGAAAACCGTCACGGCATACAAGCCCAAAAATGCCAGGCGCCCGGCCTGCTGCCACGGGCTGCTTACCCCTTGTATCGCTTCGGGTTCCTGGTTCATGGCTGCGATCCGGCCTTGGCATCCAGCTTCGGCGGGCCGTCGACCAGTACTCGAAACGGCGCTGCATCGGTACGCAAAATAATTTTGGTGCCCGGGTTAACCATCGTGCCCAACGTATCGAGCGAGCGCAGTTCGTTGTACAGCTCAGGCGAACTGGCGTATGCCCGGCCATAAATCTGCGCCGCGTCGACCCGCGACTGGGCTTCAATACCGGCAGCCTTGATGCTGGCATCCGCCTGGAGAATCCGCGCATCGCGTTCGGCAGCCGAACGTATCTGCGCCGCTTCACGTTTGCCCACGGCGGTGCGTTCGGTGGCGATGGTCTCGCGCTCAGCGCGCATACGGTCAACGGTGGCCGTGAGCGTTACCGAGGGCAAGGTCAGCCGCTCTACACCCACTTGCAGCACACGTACCCCGTAGGTACTGAGCAGTTGCTGTTCGATCTGCTTGCGCAGTTGCGCTTCGAAGTCGGCAATTCTGACCAGGCTGGAGTCAGTGTTCACCAGGCTTGAGAGATCAAAACTGGCGGCCGTTGTTTCCAGTGCCGAGCCGACAAAGGTACGAATCTGCCGGGCAGCTTCGTCTGGCTGGTTCTGCACCGCACGCATGAATCGCTGCACATTCTCGGCGTCGGGCTGCACCTGCCAGGCCACATAGGCCTGCACAATAATCCGCAAACCATCACGGGTGCCCACGTCTTGCAAACCGCTGGAGGTGGTGCGCAAACGCAGATCCACCGGCACGCTGACTTCAAAAGGTGCCGGCCAGCGCCAGCCCAGCCCCGGTTCAAGCAACACCCGGGCCGGGTTGCCAAAGCGGGTAATGACCGTCGCTTCACCGGAGCGGACTTGCACCAGGCTGGCAGCGGCGATGGCAAACAGCACCAGCAGCGCGGCCCAGCCCATGCGTCGCCATGGGAAAGGGCTCAGCTCATGGTCGTCACCATGAGCGTGATGGCCGTGGTGTGAACAGCCATGATGATGGCTGCTGTGATCGTGAGATTGAGACAAAATAAGGGCTCCTTACTGAGCAGCTTTACGCGGCGCGACAGGATCGGCCGGCAGCGTGAAAGAACGCAGATCGAGGGTCGGCGCACTGCTGCCCCCGAGGCGATGGTCGAGGATCAGCAATCTGGCGTTGTTCAGTCCCAGGCTTAACTGACTCAAATACTGCTCAAGCAAAAATCCGTGGCCGGCGCTGGCGTAGGCTTTTTGTTCAGCGCCAAAACGCAGATCCGCCGTCTGTGCGGTAGCGTTCACTTCACGCGCCAATGCATGGGCCTGGTCCAGCGCAACACTGGCCTGCAATTGCGCAACGTTGATTTGTTCACTGGCGGCACCCCGCTCACGGGCAATCAAGGCCTGCGCACTGATTTGGGCAGCCTGGACACCGTGATACGCATTGGCCGCACCGGCCGGTGGATGAATGGCTTCAACCACGGTGGCAAGAATTTCGACTCCGCTGTCGAGCGCATCCAGATCGGCCTGGACGGCACAACCGATGTCATCGGCCAACGCACTGCGCTGCTCACCGAGCACACCATCGAGGGTGCGCGAGGCAAAGTCGTGGACCAGAATGCGACTTGCGGTACTGCGGATCAGCGTCGGGACGTCATTGCTGTGATAAGTCGCTGCAATGGCAGCACGGTCACTCAGGCCAATGCGGTACACAAAACGCACGTCCATGTTGACGATCTGAAAGCCCTGCCTGTCGCCGCTGTCGCTGGCAATCAACTGAGACTTGTCATTCACGTGGGTGGCGTCCCACAGCCGGTTGGCCGTAAGCGGTGGCAAGCCATCGGCAGGCGTGAGCAACGGATCGATGGCCGATTCAGTGCTGGTCGCCAATTCATGCACCACTCCATTTTCGACCGCCAGTACCCGACCCAATGGCCAAGGCAAACCGGCGTGCAGTCCCGGCCCCAGCACTTCAACCGGTTTACCGAAGCGCTCATAAATCCCGCGACCTTGGAGCGGGATTTCATTCACGCCGCTCAGTACCCAGCCGACCGCAACCACCACCGCCAGCACCGGGAAGAACGCTTTACGCATGTACGTAAACGCCCAGATTTGACGCAGGTCGATACCAAAGCGGTTATGCAACTCGTGTTGCAGCGCCAGCAACGGTTGAGGCGGCCAGCGCAACATGCCCGCGACAAAACTTTGGCCAATCATCCGTGGTTCGAGCTTGTCGCGACGCGGGCTGAACAACGCCGCTACCGCACGCAGGATCAATTCAACCGCCACAGCGGCAGGCAGCAGCCCCGTTAACACTGCCAAACGGGCTGGCCACAGCGCATCGTCGCTGCTGAATAACAGGCACACGGCACTCATTAAAAAAGTCAGGATAGGGACACGAACCAACGGCGCAAGCAAACGTGCTTCCGGCCATTGCGCAACTTGCTGCTGCGCCAGATAACGCTCGAACACCAGCAGCGAAAACGCGAGCGCAATGGCGATACCTGCCGCGACACTGCCCCACGTCCCCAATGCATAACCCGGCAATGCCAGGCTCCAGATGTGCTGCACGCTCCACCACGCAGCGCCGCCAACACCAGCAAGCCACAACACCGGCTGACCGATCGTGGCTAACAGGCGTTGTGCACCTGTATTGATCCGCTGGTTCAAGCGGTCAATGCCACCGGGCTGTTCGTCAGGTTCGACCTGAGGCACTTCAGGTACCGGGTTGAGTGCGTCGCGACGCCAGCGCGCCACCCAGTAAGCCGATTGAGCACCAGCCGCCAGCACCAGCAGGGCAGCCGCATTGTTATTGAGCAGCGCCGGCCACAGCGACTCAGATGAGAACAGCCCTATGGAAAAGGCCAGCGCCCACGCCAGAATCACTATAACCGCCAGCACTACACTCAGTTGATAGAGCTGGCGGGCCTGTGCAGAGGCACTTTGAAAACGAGGCAAAGACTCAAGCCTCTCCTCCTCGGCATCTAAATCGACGCGCATGGAATTTCTCACTCATGAAATATCTAGTAACGATATCGCAGAAGTGATGAAACTTTTGTCCAGCTTACGCATTCTTCATCTTTGCCTGATAAAGCGCGCAAACCCTCTGGGAGTCGGGCTTGCACGCGATACAGGCAACTCGGTGTGTTTGAAAAAACCGGGGTGAGGCGATCGCGAGCAAGCCCGCTCCCACACCCCCGTCAGCAGAATCACTCGGGGTGAGCAATCAACTGTTTGGCCAGGGCCTCAAACGCCGGAATGGTCACCGGGTCGTTCGCTGAGTTGCTGGCGACCGGGTTGGACGCATAACGCACAATCACCATCTCGGCTTTGGGGTCGATGTAAGTGCGTTGGCCGTACACACCACGCGCCATGAAGGCACCGTCGGCGTTGTGGGTCACCCACCACATATTGCGATAGCTGCTGCCTTTGAGCAGGTCATAACCGGCTTTGGAAAAGGCCGACTTGTCACCACCGGCACGAATTTCATCCACAACCGTTTTAGGCACGATTTGTTGGCCCAGATACTGGCCATCATTGCGGATCATCTCGCCAAAGCGCGCCATATCACGCAGCCCGGTATTCAGGCCGCCGCCTGCGAAAGGCGTTCCAATGGAGTCGACGGTGAAATACGCGTCCTGTTCAGCGCCGATACGCTGCCAGATTTTTTCTGACATCAACTGTGCGACATTTTTTCCGGTTACCCGCGCAATCACCCAACCCAGCACATCGGTATTCACTGTTTTATAAGCGAATGCTTCACCGTGCTCGCCCTGGGGTTCAACCGTCTGCAAATACTCCATGTAGCTTTGCGGGCCAGTGTAATCCTTGGGTTTGGGCAGCGGGCTACCCGCCTGCGCGTGCTTCCAGACCTCAGCATTCGGGTCGGCATAATCTTCGCTGTATTTAAGCCCGGTGGTCATGTCCAGCACCTGGCGCAAAGTGGCGTTGCCAAAGGCTGATTCAGCCAGCTCCGGCACGTAGTCTGCGATTTTTTTGCTGGCATCCAGCGTGCCATCGGCCACCAGCATGGCCCCCATGGTGCCCACCACCGACTTGGTCATCGACATTGCGCCGTGCTGGCCTTCGGGGTTCAACACACCGAAGTAACGCTCATAAATAATTTTTCCGCGGTGCAACACCACAATACCGTCGGTGTAATTCGCGGCCAGTGATTGCTCCCAGGTCATCGGTTGCTTGCTGCCCAGAGGCACGAAGGTCAAACCGTCAATATCCGTGCGCAGCGCCTGCGCCAGCGCCACAGGAGCCCCCAGGCCACGGGAAACATTGGTGGTGGGCATCAATTGGCGAAAGTTGGAAACGCTCCAGCGCATGGCCGGGAACTTAAAATAACTGCCGTCGGCAAAACGCACGATGCGATCAGGAGGTGGTGGCGCACCGACCATCCAGCCCATGGTTTTGGGATCACTGGCGGCAGCATCGGGGTAGGTGGTTTTATCGGCGGCGCAGGCAACAGAAGCCGCCAGGCAAGAAAATAAAAAAACCGCGCTGGTGCGGGCGGGTTTGAAAAAATGTTTAAACATGGAATATTCCTTTTCAGTTCAAGGCCGCACACCGCCTTGCGATATAAACAAAGGGATGTATAGCGCACCACACTCCCACAGGTTGGACTGCGCCGCTGAAATCATATTTTTATTTTTTCAATCAGCGCTTCCAGCTGATGAAAGTCGCTGTGGATATTTCTTTCTCGGCTCCAGATCATGTCCAGAGTAAATGTCGGAAAACCAACTGGCGGTTTAAGAACTTTAATTTTGGGTGAAACATTTAGCGTCGCCACTATTTTTTCCGGAACCACGATCAGCGCAGGTAACGCCAATAAAATATTGACCCCCGCATGATAGGAATTGGCACGGGTTAAAATAGTTCGCCTACGGGACTGCTTTTCCAGCCAGCCATCCACCATGTTTTTTTCCGACAACCATGGTGTTGGAAATATCTGTGGGGTTTCACAAAACTCGTCGATATCCAAAGCGGTTTTCGGTTGATGCTTTGGCACGCTGGACAAGCACACAAACGCATCTTCCTTCAGGCTGCGGTAATTCAATAACGGGTGTCGCTGGTGATACCCCGGGCCGAAGCCAAAACAGACATCGATGTCTGAGGCCAGCAACTCATTGATCGGCAAATCCTTGCCCAAACGGCTCATGCTCAACGACCAGTTGCGCCCGGTTGAACGCACCTGCTGCAACAGCATAGGCAACATCAGAATTTCAAAGTATTCGGGGGCCGTGATATTCCACTGGCGCGGCACACTGCTCTGCCCCGCCCCTTCTATGGCGCACTGGTTAATGCACTGCATGATGTTTTGCAGATAAGGCTTCATCGCCAGCACTCGCGCTGTGGGCTGCATCGCGCCCTCACTGCTTTCGAACAGTTTGTCGTCGAAACAGTGTCTGAGTTTTTTCAGGCTGTAGCTGATACTCGACTGACTGAGATTTAAAATTTCTGAAACCCGCTTGGCGCTGCGGTTTTCGATCAACAACAAAACAATCGAAATATCCTGCATATCCAGTTGTCTCAGCGCATTGGTGTACAGCATGCCGCCTCCTTGCTTACGTTATCCACAGGCCAGAAACCACTCGACCCGCAGAGCGGGTCGAGTGGGTGTGAATCCTGAGGATTAAAACTGTTGCACCCAGTAATGACAAGACATCCACATACATTTGATGGGGCCTCTGGGTCGGGTTAAAGGGCACAACGATGCATCGCTGATCATTGTGACTGATAGTCGGCTTCATCAAGGCTTGAGCGTTTGACTGGTTCGGGTTCGGCATTACTCGCGTTATGTCTTAAAATAGCCGGTTGCCGAAAGAACCGTCATGACCATAACCATGAAGGGCTTCCAACCTTTAGAAATAAGTGTGGTTACGATGAACAAGCCTTTCATTTCGCTGTGCCCTGAAATTACTCGGGCGCACGCGCTGACGCTGATGGATTGGTTGGAGGATGAGCGCGTCACCTGCTATCTGAGCGATTCGCGTCATGTCTCCCGCTCCATCGAGCAAGTCATCGATCGGACTCAATTGCCGATCCTGACTCATCTGTTCAACCAGGGCGGCCGCTTCTTCATGGCCTATGACCGGCATGACGCCCCGGTGGGCTTTGTCCGTCTAATCAAGACCGGCTCAAATTGCGAGATAGTCCTGGTCATCGGAGACAGCGACAAATGGGGCCGAAACCTTGGCGCCCGCACGATCCGCGAAGGCATGAAACTGGCATTCCTCGACATGCGGGCCAAGAAGCTCATCGCCAAGATTCACCCGGACAACGCGCGCTCGGTGAAAGCCTTTCTGCGCAGCGGCTTTCTGCTTGAGAGCGAAACGCCGACATTGAAGTCATTTTCCATGACGGCCGGGCGCTATCTCCAGTTCTTGCGCGAAGGTGCCATTGGCGACTCCAGCAGGATCTACATCACTGAAATCGACAAGGCCAGGCTCGAGAGTCTAATCGCGCTCGAAGAAGGCCCGGCCGTTGTTGAACTCGAACATGAGCTTGAGCGAGCCATTGTCGTCAAGCCGCAGCAGGTGGCGAGCAATGTCGTGACGATGAATTCCAGGGCCTTGCTGCAGCTGGACGACGAAGAGATCGAAGTGGCCTTGGTCTACCCTGAAGACGCGGACAGCAACTCAGGGAAGCATTCCGTGTATTCGGACATCGGCGCCGCCATCCTGGGCTATCAGGAGGGGGACGCCATCGACTGGCGAATTTCTGATCGGACCCGACGGATTGAGATAAGGAAAGTGCTTTACCAGCCGGAGGCTGCGGGCGATTTCCACCTGTAGTCGCGCCTTTTGCTCAGTGTTCGTCCATCAGGCGCGAGGATCCCCAAAGGACGGAGCCTCGCTTACCATGCCTGAGCGGCCCGTTGGATGGTCAAGGGCAGGAGCGCAGCCAGTTGCGAAAGCAGGAGGCGGTAGGACAGACCTAGCCGACTCCTGCGACAGTTTTAATTCTCTAAACCCACAGCTACCAATTGTCGCAGCAGAATTTATTCCACAGTGACGGATTTGGCCAGGTTCCGCGGCTGGTCTACGTCGGTGCCCTTGAGCACGGCCACGTAGTAAGACAGCAATTGCAGCGGGATGGTGTAGAGGATCGGCGCCAGCACATCGTGGATGTGCGGCATGTTGATCACATGGGTGCCTTCGCCATTGGTCATACCGGCTTGTTCATCGGCAAACACGATCAACTCGCCACCACGGGCACGCACTTCTTGCAGGTTGGATTTCAGTTTTTCCAACAGCTCATTGTTCGGCGCAACGGTAACCACCGGCATGTCGTTATCCACAAGTGCCAGAGGGCCATGCTTCAGCTCGCCCGCTGGATACGCTTCAGCGTGGATGTACGAAATTTCTTTGAGCTTGAGTGCGCCTTCCATTGCCACCGGGAACTGAGCGCCGCGGCCCAGGAACAGGGTGTGGTGCTTGTCGGCGAACAGCTCAGCCACTTTTTCGACAACCGAGTCCATCGCCAGTGCTTCGCCCAAACGCGCAGGCAAACGACGCAGCTCTTCTACCAGTTGTGCTTCAACGCCCGCTTCCAGCGTGCCGCGAACCTGGCCCAGGGAAAGGGTCAGCAGCAGCAAGCCAACCAGCTGGGTGGTGAACGCTTTGGTGGAAGCCACGCCAATTTCACGACCGGCTTGGGTAAGCAGCGTCAAATCAGACTCACGCACCAGCGAGCTGATACCTACGTTGCAAATCGCCAGGCTGCCAAGGAAGCCCAGTTCTTTTGCGTTACGCAGTGCAGCGAGGGTGTCAGCGGTTTCGCCCGACTGTGAGATCGAAACAAACAGGGTATCGGGCTGCACCACAACTTTGCGATAACGGAACTCGCTCGCCACTTCGACCTGGCAAGGGATGCCCGCCAGGCTTTCAAGCCAGTAACGAGCGACCATCCCGGCGTGGTAGCTGGTACCACAGGCTACGATCTGAACATTGCGTACTTTGGCGAACAATTCCTTCGCTTGTGGACCAAAGGCTTGTACCAGAACGTGGTCCTGACCCAAACGGTTTTCCAGGGTGCGCTGTACTACTGCTGGCTGCTCGTGGATTTCCTTGAGCATGTAGTGGCGATATTCGCCCTTGTCAGCAGCTTCGGCGCCATCACTGTATTGCACTGTTTCACGCTGAACGCTTTGACCATTCACATCCCAGATCTGCACGCTGTCACGATGGATTTCAGCGATGTCGCCTTCTTCCAGGTACATGAAGCGGTCAGTCACTTGGCGCAGTGCCAATTGGTCGGAGGCCAGGAAGTTTTCACCCAGACCCAGGCCAATCACCAGCGGGCTACCGCTACGTGCAGCCACCAGGCGATCCGGTTGTTTGGCGCTGATCACGGCCAGGCCATACGCACCGTGCAATTCTTTAACAGTGGCTTTGAGGGCCGCAGTCAGGTCGCTGTGGTCTTTGAATTTGTGATTGAGCAGGTGGGCAATGACTTCGGTGTCAGTGTCCGAAGTAAATTCGTAACCCAGGCCTTTAAGCTGCGCACGCAGGGCTTCATGGTTTTCGATGATGCCGTTGTGTACAACTGCCAGATCGGAACCGGAGAAATGCGGGTGAGCGTTACGCTCACACGGCGCGCCGTGGGTCGCCCAACGGGTGTGAGCAATACCCAGACGCCCTGCCAGGGGTTCACCGGCCAGCGCTTGTTCCAGCTCGGCAACTTTACCGTTGCGACGCGTGCGCTCCAGGGTGCCGTTGTTGGTGAAAACAGCAACACCTGCGCTGTCATAACCGCGGTATTCAAGACGTTTCAGGCCTTCGAGCAGAATGGCCGTGATATTGCGTTCAGCGACTGCGCCAACGATTCCACACATAAACTTCTCCTAGCTTAGGGCCGCGCATAACAACGTTATGCCCCGGGCCTGAATCTGTTCGCGTGCCTCAAGCGGCAGGCGATCATCTGTAATAAGGGTATGGACGCTGCTCCAGGGCAGTTCCAGGTTGGGTATCTTGCGACCAATCTTGTCCGACTCGACCATTACGATCACTTCACGTGCGACATCAGCCATGACCCGGCTCAGACCCAACAACTCGTTAAAAGTTGTCGTGCCGCGCTGCAGGTCTATGCCGTCAGCACCGATAAACAGTTGATCGAAGTCGTAAGAGCGCAACACCTGTTCGGCAACCTGCCCTTGAAAGGACTCGGAGTGCGGATCCCAGGTGCCCCCGGTCATCAGCAACACAGGCTCATGTTCCAGTTCGCTGAGTGCGTTGGCGACGTGCAGGGAGTTGGTCATCACTACCAGGCCGGGTTGCAAGCCTAGCTGTGGAATCATCGAGGCCGTGGTGCTGCCGCTGTCGATGATGATGCGCGCATGCTCTTTAATCAGGCCAACCGCCGCACGGGCGATGGCTTGCTTATAAAGAGAAACCGGTTGAGGTACATCACTGACCAGTTCTTGCGGCATGGTAATAGCACCGCCGTAACGACGTAATAACAGACCGTTACTTTCGAGTGCAGCCAAGTCCTTGCGAATCGTAACCTCGGAGGTTTCGAAGCGCTTGGCCAGTTCATCCACACTGACTTCACCTTGCTCTGCAAGCAAGGCCAGGATGTTGTGTCTGCGTTGCGGCGTATTACGTTTAGACATAACGGCTTAAGTTTCGTTTCGAAAGATAACGAAAGCAATGAAACCTTATCTCGAAATGTCCGTCAAGAAATTCTTGTCCGTTATTTACTGTGAATAACTCAATATCGCCTCGTATTCATGGGCTAAAAATATGATTTTAAGCTGAAATAAAAAAGCCTTATCCACAGGATGCGGATAAGGCTTTAGGTAACTTATTGATTTAAAACAGTTATAGGATGACCTGTTAGTAACCACCTATCACCAGTCGTGACCTGTGGATAACTTTAGATCATGGCTTTGGCTGTTTGACTGGACGCTTCCAGCCATCAATATTGCGCTGGCGTGCGCGACCAACAGCCAGTTGCTCTGGAGCTACATCCTGATTGATGGTTGAACCGGCTGCAGTGGTTGCACCGCTGGAGATATCCACAGGGGCGACCAGCGAGTTGTTCGAACCGATGAACACATCCGCCCCCAACACAGTTTTCCACTTGTTGGCGCCATCGTAGTTACAGGTGATGGTGCCCGCGCCAATGTTGGTGCGCGGGCCGACCTCGGCATCACCCAGGTAAGTCAAATGGCCGCACTTGGCGTCTTCACCCAGATGGGCGTTTTTCAATTCAACAAAGTTACCCACATGGGCGCGGGCATCCAGCACGCTACCCGGGCGTAAACGGGCGAATGGACCCGCATCGCTGTTCTCCCCCATCACGGCACCATCAATATGGCTGTTGGCTTTGACCACCACGCCTTTGCGCAAGGTGCTGTCCTTGATCACGCAGTTCGGGCCAATCACCACATCATCTTCAATGACCACACGGCCTTCAAGAATCACGTTGATATCGATCAGCACATCACGGCCGACAGTCACCTCACCACGCACATCGAAACGGGCCGGGTCACGCAAGGTCACACCCAGTGCCATCAGGCGACGGCCTTCTCGCAGCTGGTAATGACGTTCCAGCTCACTGAGCTGTTTGCGGTCATTGGCGCCCTGCACTTCCATCGGGTCGTGGGCATGTTCAGTAGCAACTACCAGGCCATCGCTCACCGCCATGGCGATAACGTCGGTCAGGTAATACTCGCCCTGTGCATTGTTGTTCGACAGGCGGCTCATCCAGTCAGCCAGGCGCCGGATCGGCAACGCCAGAATCCCGGTATTGCCTTCGGTGATAGCACGTTCAGCCTCGGTGGCATCCTTGTGCTCAACGATGGCGCATACCTTGTTGTCGGCATCACGCACGATGCGGCCATACCCGGTCGGGTCAGGCAGGTTGACAGTCAGCAAGCCCAATTGCTCTGGGCCGACTTGCTTGAGCAAACGGTGCAAGGTCTCGACTTCGATCAATGGCACATCGCCGTACAGGATCAGCACGTTTTGAGCAGTCAAAAATGGCAGCGCCTGGGCCACGGCATGGCCTGTACCCAGTTGTTTGTCTTGCAGCACGAAGTTCAGGTCATCTGCTGCCAGGCGTTCACGGACCAATTCGGCACCGTGGCCAATGACGACGTGGATGCCAGTTGGCTTGAGCTGGCGAGCGCTGTGGATAACATGGCCCAGCATGGAGTTGCCTGCCACGGGGTGAAGAACCTTGGGCAGGGCGGAACGCATGCGGGTGCCCTGACCTGCTGCGAGAATAACGATATCGAGAGACATGACTGGCTACCAATCCTGGGTGGTCAGCGGTTGCGACCAAAAAGTTTTCGCGGAAAAAGAAAAAGGGTAGCCGAGGCTACCCTTTTTAATCAATCACACAATAAGACAGGAGGCTTAGCCGCCGAACTTCTTGCGGATTTGCTGGACGGTGCGCAGCTGAGCTGCAGCCTCGGCCAGTCGTGCAGCAGCAGAACCGTAATCGAATTCTGCGCCTCTTTCGTTCAGCGCCTTCTCGGCAGCCTTGACGGCTTCCTGAGCGGAGGCTTCATCCAGGTCGGCAGCACGTTGCACGGTGTCGGCAAGAACCTTGACCATGTTCGGCTGAACCTCGAGGTAACCACCGGAGATGTAAAACACCTCGGCTTCCCCGCCCAGCTTGATCAGGCGGATCGGGCCCGGCTTGAGTTCAGTGATCAGCGGAGCGTGACCCAGAGCGATACCAAGATCACCCAGGCTGCCGTGCGCAATCACCATCTCGACCTGACCGGAAAAGATTTCTCCTTCCGCACTGACGATATCGCAATGGACTGTCATCATATTAGCCATCTGATTGCCTCAACCTGATTAGCGCCCGTTGCCGGGCGCCGGAATTACAGTTTCTTGGCTTTCTCGATCGCTTCTTCGATGCCGCCGACCATGTAGAACGCTTGTTCTGGCAGGTGGTCGTAGTCACCGTTGAGGATGCCTTTGAAGCCAGCAATGGTGTCTTTCAGGGAAACGTATTTACCCGAAGCGCCAGTGAAGACTTCAGCCACGAAGAACGGCTGAGACAAGAAACGCTGGATCTTACGAGCACGGGATACCAACTGCTTGTCGACTTCCGACAGCTCGTCCATACCCAGGATCGCAATGATGTCCTTCAGTTCTTTGTAACGCTGCAACACGTACTGAACGCCGCGAGCGGTGTCGTAGTGTTCCTGGCCGATTACCATCGGGTCCAGCTGGCGCGAAGTCGAGTCCAGTGGATCAACCGCTGGGTAGATACCTAGGGAGGCGATGTCACGGGACAGTACAACGGTAGCGTCCAAGTGGGCGAAGGTGGTCGCAGGCGACGGGTCAGTCAAGTCATCCGCAGGTACGTATACCGCTTGGATCGAAGTGATCGAACCGTTTTTGGTCGAAGTGATGCGCTCTTGCAGAGTACCCATCTCTTCAGCCAGAGTCGGCTGGTAGCCTACTGCGGAAGGCATACGGCCCAGCAGTGCGGATACTTCAGTACCGGCCAAGGTGTAACGGTAGATGTTGTCAACGAACAACAGTACGTCGTTACCTTCGTCACGGAACTTCTCGGCCATGGTCAGGCCGGTCAGTGCTACGCGCAGACGGTTACCCGGCGGCTCGTTCATCTGACCGTAAACCAGTGCCACTTTGTCCAGTACGCTGGAATCCTTCATCTCGTGGTAGAAGTCGTTACCCTCACGGGTACGCTCGCCCACACCAGCAAACACAGAGTAACCGCTGTGTTCCATGGCGATGTTTCGGATCAGTTCCATCATGTTTACGGTTTTGCCTACACCGGCACCACCGAACAGACCAACCTTACCGCCTTTTGCAAACGGGCAGATCAGGTCGATAACCTTGATGCCAGTTTCCAGAAGGTCGTTGCCGCCTGCTTGTTCAGCGAAGGACGGTGCAGGACGGTGAATGCCCCAGCGCTCTTCGGTTTCAATCGGGCCAGCTTCGTCGATCGGGTTGCCCAGAACGTCCATGATCCGGCCCAGAGTCGCTTTACCGACTGGTACGGAGATGGCTGCGCCAGTGTCGGTGACTTCCAGACCGCGCTTCAAGCCCTCGGTGGAACCCATCGCAATGGTACGAACCACGCCGTCGCCCAGCTGCTGCTGAACTTCCAGAGTGGTCCCGGCCGCGCTTTGTACTTTCAGCGCGTTGTAGATGCTCGGTACGTTTTCGCGTGGAAATTCCACGTCGATCACGGCGCCGATGATTTGAACGATACGTCCGCTACTCATAGCTGGATCCTCTGAATATTTGAACCGTTAAACCGCGGCAGCGCCGCCGACGATTTCCGAGATCTCTTGGGTGATCGCAGCCTGACGCGCCTTGTTGTAGATCAGCTGCAAATCGCTGATCAAATCACCGGCGTTATCAGTGGCGTTCTTCATTGCGATCATCCGCGCAGCTTGTTCAGCTGCACTGTTCTCGACAACCGCCTGGTACACCTGCGACTCCACGTAACGTACCATCAAGCCGTCTAGCAGCTCTTTGGCGTCCGGTTCGTAGAGATAGTCCCAGTGGTGCTTGAGTTCTTGATCCGGGGTCGCCACCAGTGGAATCAATTGCTCCACAGTAGGCTGTTGCGTCATGGTGTTGATGAACTTGTTGGATACCACGGACAGGCGGTCAATACGGCCTTCCAGGTAAGCATCCAGCATCACCTTAACGCTGCCGATCAAATCATTGATCGACGGTTCTTCACCCAGATGGCTGATAGCCGCGACGACGTTACCGCCGAAGTTACGGAAAAATGCCGCACCTTTGCTGCCGACCACGCACAGATCAATCTCGACGCCGTTTTCACGGTTTACCGCCATGTCCTTGACCAAAGCCTTGAACAGGTTGGTATTCAAACCACCGCACAAACCACGGTCACTGCTCACAACCACATAACCTACACGCTTGATTTCGCGGTCGATCATGAACGGGTGGCGGTATTCCGGGTTGGCGTTAGCCAAATGCCCAATAACCTGGCGGATGCGCTCCGCATAAGGACGGCTAGCAGACATGCGCATTTGTGCCTTGCGCATTTTGCTGACCGCCACTTTTTCCATGGCGCTGGTAATCTTTTGCGTGCTTTTGATGCTCGCAATCTTACTGCGAATCTCTTTTGCGCCTGCCATGTAACACCTATCAGGTTAGCAAGCGGGAGCCTTGCGGCTCCCGCTGCGGCTTACCAGGTTTGGGTGGCCTTGAACTTCTCGATACCGGCTTTGATGCCAGCGTCGATTTCGTCATTGAAGTCACCTTTAACGTTGATCTTCGCCATAAGCTCGGCGTGATCGCGGTTGAAGTAAGCAATCAGCGCTTGTTCAAAGCTACCGACCTTGGTGATTTCGACGTCAGTCAGGAACCCACGCTCAGCGGCATACAGCGACAGCGCCATGTCAGCGATCGACATTGGTGCGTATTGCTTCTGCTTCATCAGCTCGGTAACGCGCTGACCATGCTCAAGTTGCTTACGGGTCGCTTCGTCCAGGTCAGATGCGAACTGGGCGAATGCCGCCAGCTCACGGTACTGAGCCAGAGCGGTACGGATACCACCGGACAGCTTCTTGATGATCTTGGTCTGCGCGGCACCACCCACACGGGATACCGAAACACCGGCGTTCACTGCAGGACGGATCCCGGAGTTGAACATGGCCGATTCCAGGAAGATCTGACCGTCAGTGATGGAAATCACGTTGGTCGGAACGAACGCGGAAACGTCGCCAGCCTGGGTTTCGATGATCGGCAGTGCGGTCAGGGAACCGGTTTTGCCGGTTACTGCGCCGTTGGTGAACTTCTCTACATACTCTTCCGAAACGCGGGATGCGCGTTCCAGCAGACGGGAGTGGAGATAGAACACGTCGCCTGGGTAAGCTTCACGGCCTGGTGGACGGCGCAGCAGCAGGGAAATCTGGCGGTAAGCCACTGCTTGCTTGGACAGATCGTCATAAACGATCAGCGCGTCTTCACCGCGGTCGCGGAAGTATTCGCCCATGGTGCAACCGGAGTACGGTGCCAGGAACTGCAGCGCTGCGGATTCGGATGCACTGGCAGCAACGACGATGGTGTTAGCCAACGCGCCGTTTTCTTCCAGCTTGCGAACCACGTTGGCAATAGTCGATTGCTTCTGACCGATTGCTACGTATACACAGAAAATGCCGCTGTTCTTCTGGTTGATGATCGCGTCGATCGCCAGAGCGGTTTTACCGATCTGACGGTCACCGATGATCAGCTCACGCTGGCCACGGCCGACAGGGATCATGGCATCGACAGCCTTGTAGCCAGTCTGTACAGGCTGGTCTACCGACTTACGCCAGATCACGCCTGGAGCAACTTTCTCGACTGCATCAGTCTCGGTGTTGTTCAGTGGACCTTTGCCATCAACTGGGTTACCCAGTGCGTCGACAACGCGACCCAGCAGTTCCTTACCAACCGGAACTTCCAGGATGCGGCCTGTGCACTTGGCGCTCATGCCTTCAGCCAGAGTCGTGTATGCGCCCAATACAACAGCACCTACAGAGTCTTGCTCAAGGTTGAGGGCCATACCGAAGACGCTGCCCGGAAACTCGATCATCTCGCCGTACATTACGTCGGCCAGACCGTGAATCCGCACAATACCGTCAGATACGCTGACGATGGTGCCTTCGTTACGGGCTTGGGAGGTCACATCGAGTTTTTCGATGCGGCCCTTGATAATTTCACTTATTTCGGAAGGATTGAGTTGCTGCATTGCTCTGCTGCCCCTTCAAACTCAAGATTTCAATGCTTCGGCAAGGCTTGCGAGTTTTCCGCGAACCGAGCCATCGATAACCAGGTCGCCGGCGCGGATGATGACACCACCTATAAGGCTGGCATCCTCCGCAACTTGCAGGCGCACTTCCCGGTTGAGTCGTGCACTGAGAACCTTGGCGAGTTTGTCTTGCTGTTCTTGGTTCAATGCAAAAGCACTGGTCACTTCAACATCTACCGACTTCTCTTGTTCGGCCTTGTACAGGTCAAACAGAGCGGCGATCTCCGGCAATAGCGGGAGACGGTCGTTTTCGGCTACAACATTGATGAAGTTCTGTGCTTCTACAGTGAACTTGTCGCCGCACACGTCAATAAACGTGGCGGCCTTTTCTGCGCTCGTCAGTCGCGGGGCCTTGAGCACGCGCTGCATAGTGTCGTCTTGCGACACTGCTGCAGCCAAGCCGAGCATGGCTGACCAAGAGGCCAGTTGCTGGTGGGCCTGGGCGTGCTCGAAGGCTGCCTTAGCGTAAGGTCGGGCCAACGTGGTCAATTCTGCCATGATCGCCCTCGCTTAAATTTCAGCAGCCAGTTTATTAACCAGCTCCGCGTGCGCGTTTTGATCGATTGTGGCACCCAGGATCTTCTCAGCGCCTTCAACGGCCAGGCTACCCAATTGGGTGCGCAGCGCATCTTTGACACTGTTGATTTCCTGTTCGATCTCGGCCTGAGCCTGAGCCTTCACACGGTCAGCTTCAACGCGAGCCTGTTCACGGGCTTCGTCTACGATCTGAGTACCGCGTTTCTTGGCTTGCTCAATGATTTCAGCTGCTTGAGCCTTAGCTTCGCGCAGTTGTTGACCCGCTTTATCTTGGGCCAACTCCAGGTCGCGAGCTGCTCGGTTAGCAGCGTCCAGTCCAGCCGCAATCTTCTTCTGACGTTCTTGCAATGCCGCGATGACCGGAGGCCACACGAACTTCATGCAAAACAGTACAAAAATGAAGAACGCAACGGACTGGCCAATCAGGGTTGCATTAATGTTCACGCCAACACCTCGCTCGTTCGTTGTCCATCACTCTAATCAACTCGAAGATTCGAGTGATTAGCCAGCGAGTTGACCAACGAAGGGGTTCGCGAAGGTGAAGAACAGTGCGATACCAACACCGATCATGGTCACGGCGTCGAGCAGACCGGCAACGATGAACATTTTAACCTGCAGCATTGGGACCATTTCTGGTTGACGCGCTGCGCCTTCCAGGAACTTGCCACCCAACAGGCCGAAACCAATTGCGGTACCCAGTGCGCCCAGGCCGATCAACAGTGCAACAGCGATAGCGGTTAGACCAACTACAGTTTCCATCTTTCCTCCCGACTTTTACGTCGTATGGTTTAGGTTTTTAGATTAAAGCGGTAAAACAAAATCATTTTGCGACCCTCTCACCCGAAAGCGAGAGGGGCACCAGACTCGCCGAAGCGTATCTTAGTGGTTATCTTCGTGTGCCATCGACAAGTAAACGATGGTCAACATCATGAAGATGAACGCTTGCAAGGTGATGATCAGGATGTGGAATACAGCCCACGCCCATTGCAGCACCACGCCCAGACCGCTAAGCCAAAGCAGGCCGCTGCCGAACATTACGGCGATCAGGATAAACACCAGTTCGCCAGCGTACATGTTGCCGAACAGACGCAGAGCCAACGAAATAGGCTTGGCAATCAACGTCACGAATTCGAGCAGGAAGTTCACCGGAATCAGCAGCGCCTGAACAAAAATGTTCTTGCTGCCGAATGGGTGCAGGGTCAGTTCGCCGATAAAGCCGCCGATACCCTTGATCTTGATGCTGTAGAAGATGATCAACGCAAAGACCGACAGGGCCATGCCCATGGTCGCGTTAGGATCAGTCGTCGGTACGGCACGGAATGGGAAGTGCTCATCGCCAGTGATCAGGATCGCCAACTGTGGAATCCAGTCAACTGGAACCAGGTCGATGGCGTTCATCAGGAACACCCAAACGAAAATGGTCAGCGCCAGCGGTGCGATAACTGCACTGCGACCGTGGAAGCTGTCTTTAACACTGCCATCAACGAATTCCACCAGTACTTCGACGAAGTTCTGCAGTGCGCCTGGCTGACCGGAAGTTGCCTTCTTGGCCGCCATGCGGAAAACGAGGATGAAGATCAGACCGACAAACAGCGACCAGCCGAGTGTATCGACGTGGAAAGCCCAAAAGCCCATTGATTTAGCTTCTGCAACGGTGTGAGCAAAGCCCCAGCCGCCATCAGGTAGCTGCCCAAAGGTCAGGTTCTGTAAGTGGTGCTGGATATAGCCCGAAGCGGTTGTTTCTGCCATGGTTGCCTCAAACGCCCTAAGGTCTCGAAAGTGTTGTTCTCATTAGCAGGGGAGCGAACCAACTGACCAGTTGGGTCAGCACGAAGACGCCGAATACTGCTAGCGGCGCCAATGGCTTCACACCTGCAAACGTCAGCGCGAACAGCACTGCCGTCAAAATTAACTTGCCTGCCTCGCCAGCGTAAAACGACCGGACGATGGCTTGCGCTGCTCGGGCGCCGGAAAACCGAAAAGCCCTGTGAGCAAAATACACATTGGGTAGCAAAGCTATCAGTCCTCCGCAGAGTCCTGAATATCCGGCGACGACTCCATGCCATTGCCAGAGCCCCAAAGCAGCCAGCAATAAAACGACAAATTGAGCCAGCAAAACCGGAAAAACCGCCAAGCGATGGAACGGCAAGCGGTTTGGCGTGCGGGTTTCCATCACAACTGCTCCTCAAAGGTCGGCTACCAAAAGTGAAAAACTTGGCATAATTTGTGCCGACAAAATGCGCGCAGAGTATAGGGGCGCTTAAGCCCCTATTCAACTGTCAGGTAGTGATTTCCGACTGCGCGCTACAAGAGGAATTGTTTCAGCGGATGTGAGCAAGCACGCCTTGAAGCTCATCAAGAGAATTGTAACCAATCACTAATTGGCCTTTTCCCTTCTTTCCGTGACGAATCTGCACCGCAGAGCCTAGGCGCTCAGCCAGACGCTGTTCGAGCCGGGCAATGTCCGGATCGGGTTTAACCGGTTCAGTCGGCTCTTGTTTGCCACTGAGCCACTGGCGAACCAGGGCTTCGGTCTGACGTACTGTCAGGCCTCGTGCGACAACGTGTCGCGCCCCTTCAACCTGCTGAGCTTCGGGCAAACCGAGCAATGCCCGCGCATGACCCATTTCCAGGTCACCGTGGGACAGCATGGTCTTGATCACTTCCGGCAAGGAAATCAATCGCAACAAGTTAGCCACAGACACCCGGGACTTACCCACAGCGTCGGCCACTTGTTGCTGAGTCAGCTGGAATTCTTGCTGCAAGCGCTGCAAGGCCACGGCTTCTTCAATTGGATTGAGGTCTTCACGCTGAATGTTTTCGATCAGCGCCATGGCGATGGCGGTTTCATCCGGGACGTCTTTGACCATCGCCGGGATAGTGTCTTTGCCCGCCTGCTGGCTTGCGCGCCAGCGGCGTTCACCGGCGATGATCTCAAAGCGGTTGCCGGCGATCGGGCGTACCACGATCGGTTGCATCACGCCCTGACTCTTGATCGAGTTCGCCAGCTCTTCGAGTGCTTGCGGGTCCATGTCGCGACGAGGCTGATACTTGCCGCGCTGGATCAGGTCCAGTGGCAAGTGTTGCAGTTCGCTTTGATCTACCTTGACCGCTTGCTCTTCCAGCGAGCTGACTGTCGGACCACTCAGGAGTGCATCCAGTCCGCGTCCGAGACCTCGTTTCTTGACGGCCATGGGATTTCCTTAAGTTGGCTGAGGCGTACGGGAGGTGCGACGTTGACGACGAACCACTTCACCCGCCAGGGCCAGGTAAGCAATCGCACCACGGGAGTTTTTGTCGTAGGCCAGTGCCGGCATGCCGTAGCTCGGCGCTTCGGCCAGACGGATATTGCGCGGAATCACTGTGTCGTACAGCTGCTCGCCGAAGTGTTCCTTGAGCTGGGCCGATACATCGTTCATCAGGCTCAGCCGCGGATCGTACATGGTCCGCAGCAGGCCTTCGATCTTCAGGTTCGGGTTGAGCAGCTCGGCAATGCGCTTGATGTTATCCACAAGGTCACTCAAACCTTCAAGCGCGAAGTACTCGCACTGCATGGGGATAATTACCCCGTCAGCAGCAACCAGAGCGTTCAGGGTCAACATCGACAGCGATGGCGGGCAGTCAATCAGAATGTAATCGTAGCTTTCGCGTACCGGCGCCAGCGCCGTGCGCAGACGGCTTTCTTTCATCTGCATTTCGAGAAGCACGACTTCGGCCGCGGTCAAATCGCGGTTGGCCGGTAGCAGCTGGTAACCCCCGTGCTCGGAGATGTGCATGGCCTGAGCCAGGTCGCATTCGCCGATCAACAGGTCGTACACCGAATTCTCGAGACCATGTTTATCCACACCGCTACCCATGGTGGCGTTGCCCTGTGGATCAAGGTCGATCAGAAGCACGCGTCGCTTGGTAGCGACCAGCGATGCTGCGAGGTTGATACAGGTGGTGGTTTTACCCACGCCACCCTTTTGGTTCGCTATTGCGAATACCTTAGCCATTCTTGCTTGCGTTCCCAATCATGCCGTGCGGCGCAGTATCAGCAGATGGCGTTGGCCTTGGCAACCTGGAACGGTCAAGGCGTGTTCGCTATCTAGACGAAAATCAGACGGCAATGCTACCAGCTCGTCGGCCGGATGAACGCCCTTCATTGCCAACCAGCGAGTTTCGCTGTTGCCCAGGTGGCGCGTCCAGTTGCTGAAGTTCTCCATGCTGCTGAAAGCCCTGGAAACAATTCCATTGAATGGTTGTTCAGGTTGAAACTCTTCGACGCGACTGTGGATAACTTGCAGGTTGTCCAGCTTGAGCTCGAGTTTGACCTGGGTCAGAAAACGGGTTTTCTTGCCGTTGCTGTCCAGACAGGTCACTTGCGACTCAGGAAACAGGATCGCCAGAGGTATGCCGGGCATACCGCCACCGCTACCCACATCCAGCCAGCGGCCATTTTCGATGAAGGGCATCACGCTCAGGCTGTCGAGCAAATGGCGTGACACCATTTCGTCCGGGTTACGCACAGCCGTGAGGTTGTAGGCCTTGTTCCATTTGATCAACAGGGCCAAGTAGTCCAGCAATTGCTGGTGCTGGCTTTCGGTCAGTGCGACGCCCAACTGGCGTGCACCTGTGGATAACTCTTCGGCGTGTTGTGCGGTAACCAGCGAACTCAAGCGTTTTGCTCCAACGTGCGGCCAGCGCCGCGCTTTTTCAGGTGAATCATCAACAGGGAAATCGCCGCTGGCGTGACGCCTGGGATACGCGAAGCCTGACCCAGGGTCTCTGGACGGGTTGCCCCCAGCTTGCTCTGGATCTCTTTCGACAGTCCGGAGATGTTCGTGTAATCGATATCCACAGGCAGTTTGGTGTTTTCACTGGCGCGCAGACGGGCAATTTCGTCTTGTTGACGATCGATATAACCGGCGTACTTGGTTTTGATCTCAACCTGTTCGGCGACCAACGGATCTTCGGCGCCATGCCCGGTCACTTCAACCAGACCGGCATAGTCGATTTCTGGGCGAGTCAGCAGATTCAGCAAATTGTACTCATGGGTCAGCGGCGTGCCGAACTTGGCCGCAATCGCATCACCCTGCTCAGTCCCCGGGCGAACCCAGGTACTTTTGAGTCGTTGCTCTTCCAGCGCGATGCTTTCGCGCTTGGTGCAGAACGCCGCCCAGCGGGCATCGTCGACCAGGCCCAGTTCGCGGCCTTTTTCGGTCAAACGCATGTCGGCGTTGTCTTCGCGCAGGATCAGGCGATATTCGGCACGGGAGGTGAACATCCGGTACGGTTCTTGAGTACCCAAGGTAATCAGGTCGTCGACCAATACTCCGATGTACGCCTCATCGCGACGCGGGCACCAGCTTTCCTTGCCCTGTGCGAGCAATGCCGCGTTGGCGCCAGCCAGCAAGCCTTGAGCTCCGGCTTCTTCGTAACCGGTAGTGCCGTTGATTTGTCCTGCAAAGAACAAACCGCCAATCACTTTGGTTTCGAGGCTGTATTTCAGGTCGCGCGGATCGAAGTAGTCATATTCGATGGCATAGCCGGGCCGCACGATGTGGGCGTTTTCCATACCGCGAATCGATTGCACGATCTGGATTTGCACATCGAACGGCAAGGAAGTGGAAATCCCGTTCGGGTACAGCTCGTGTGTGGTCAAACCTTCCGGCTCGATAAAGACCTGATGGCTTTCCTTGTCGGCAAAGCGATGGATCTTGTCTTCGATCGACGGGCAGTAACGCGGGCCAATACCTTCGATCACTCCCGAGTACATCGGTGAGCGATCGAGGTTAGATGCAATGATTTCATGGGTGCGGGCGTTGGTATGGGTGATCCAGCAACTGACCTGGGCCGGGTGCTGTTCTTTGTTGCCCATGAACGACATCACTGGAATCGGTGTATCGCCCGGTTGCTCGGTCATGACCGAGAAATCCACAGATCGACCATCGATACGCGGTGGTGTACCGGTTTTCAGGCGTCCCACTCGCAGAGGCAGTTCACGCAGGCGCTGTGCCAAGGCGATCGAAGGTGGATCGCCGGCTCGGCCGCCCGAGTAGTTCTGCATTCCGATGTGGATAAGTCCACCGAGGAAAGTGCCCGTCGTCAAAACCACGGCATCAGCCATAAAACGCAGGCCCATTTGGGTCACTACGCCACGCACCTGATCCTGTTCAACGATCAGGTCATCAGCAGCCTGTTGAAATATCCACAGGTTGGGCTGGTTTTCCAGAATTTCGCGTACCGCCGCCTTGTAAAGAATGCGGTCAGCCTGTGCACGGGTTGCCCGCACTGCCGGGCCCTTACGGCCATTGAGTACACGGAACTGGATACCGCCTTTATCGGTGGCAATCGCCATCGCGCCGCCAAGGGCGTCGATTTCTTTAACCAGATGGCTTTTACCAATCCCGCCAATCGCAGGATTGCAGCTCATTTGCCCGAGGGTTTCCACGTTGTGGGTCAACAGCAGGGTTTTTACGCCCATGCGTGCTGAAGCAAGTGCAGCCTCGGTTCCGGCGTGACCGCCGCCGATGACGATCACTGCAAAACGGGAAGGGAAATTCACCACGCACCTCGTGCCTGTTTCTAGGGGTTTTTTGGATAGACCGCAAAGTATAGGGACTTCGCCCTTCTTAAAGAACCCTTTGCACAAAATTTAACCAGCTGTGGATAAGGCAAGATAGATAAATAAATAGAGAAGAAATTTATAAAGCTTTGTTTTTATGTTTATTACTACTGAGCGCCATATCTGTGGATAGATTGCTACAAGCCTTTAATTACGTACTGTACAGAGATTCAAAAATCTGTGGTTAGGTGCCTGTGAGGGGTTTGGATAAGTGCTTTAAGCTTGTGGATAAAGAAGGTTCTTATCCACAGGGGTGGTTATCTTCAGTTTTCAAGCCTACTTACCCACTGAGCTAAGGGGCACTTATGCACAGGGCTTATTCCATCGATTACGGTGTACTTAGCCAATAAACAGGCAGCCGAAAGCCGCTTGCAGAGTGAATCCATCAAGCAGGCGGACGATCGGTCAGTAATTTAAGTGATGAACGGTACAAACCAATGCCCTTAGACAGGGCTATTCAGCCAGCCTGTGGGTGATGCCTGGAGCCTGTGGGTAATTCCAATAGCAGCCAGAAATACCTCATCGTGCGAGGTGACAACCAAAGTCCCTGGATACAGTTTGAGCATGCTTTCCAGCGCCTGAATCGAAGGCAGATCCAGATGATTGTCCGGTTCATCGAGCAATAACAGCTGTGGCGGGGATTCGGCATAAAACACGCAAGCCATGGCGGCTTTCAAGCGCTCACCGCCACTGAGTTGCTTGCAGGGCAGGCTGATTCGATCCGCATTGAGACCCAATTGAGCGAGACGGGTGCGTAATTGACCTTCATTGAGCTGGCGGTTGAGTGACTGCAACTGTGCAAGAACTGATCGCTCAGGCTCTAAAAGCCTCAGATGCTGGTCGAGATAAGCGGTGGTTACAAAGGTTCGGGCCAGGCCTGAAACAACTGGCTGTTGCCCGGCCAGGACCTTGAGCAAGGTCGACTTTCCGCAGCCGTTTGGGCCCGTTAAGGCAATGCGCTGGCCGCGCGTGATGGTGAGATTGATCCCGCGCAGATGCTCCAGACCCTGCGGCAGACGAGCATCTATCAACTCGGCGATTTGACCCGGCGCGCTCAGACAAACCTGGGGCGGATAGACAAAGATGGCCTGCTGCTCTTCTACCTGGTTCGCAGCCTGACGAACCAGGGCAGACAATTGCTCACGGGCTGCATCATGTTGTACCCGCAGCTTGCCGCTGCTGGCCTGGCTACGCTCCTTTTGTCGGCCCAACAGAATTTTTGCCTGATTTGTATCGTTGGCCTGTTTGTCTCCACGGGCCTGTCTGCGCTCAAGACGTTCCCTTTGCTCGCACAAGGCTTGCTCTTCGCGCTTGCGCTCAAGCTTGGCAGACGCCAGCTGTTGCTGCGCCGCCTGGAGTTGCCGGGCTTTGGCCTGTGCATAAAACGAGAAGCCACCGCCATGGCTGACTAGCCCCAGGGATGAGAGCTCAATAATGCGCTCCATGTGTTCAAGCAAGTCACGATCATGGCTGATCACAAGCAATCCGTTGGGCCATTGCTTCAGCTGCTCATGGAGGGCGAGCCGGTGTTGGCGATCCAGGTGGTTGGTGGGTTCATCCAGGATCAGCAGGTCCGCTTGCGACAAGAAAGCCCCCAACAGGGCAACGCGCATGGCTTCACCCCCACTGAGGGCCGACGTGGGGGTGAAAGGTGTGAGGTGAGTGAGGTTGTTTTGGGCTAACTGATCGAGCAGTTGTTGCCGGATAGTCCATCGATCACCCACACAGTCAAAATCGGCTTGGTCAGTGCTGCCCTGTTCAATACGCTCAAGTGCCCGGAGGACAGGTTGGACACCGACCAGATCAGCAACAGTCTGGTCAGGTCCATGGCTGATTTGCTGTGTCAGGTAATGCACCGTGCCACTACGTATGCAGCGACCTGTGGAGGGCAAGATATCCCCAGCCATCAGACGCGCCAATAGGCTTTTGCCCACACCATTGCGCCCGACCATGCCGGTACGTCGTTGGTCGAGATGCAGATCAAGGTTTGTGAACAGCGGGCTGCCATCAGGCAGATGATAAGAAACGCTTTCCAGCGTTAAACAGGTAACGTGAGCCATACGCACTCCAGAGATGCACAGATCTACCCCCTGTTGCAGGGGAATTAAGAACTGGCCGCAAGCATCGCGGCGGCATCAATGGCGCATTGGACTAATACCTCGTAGGAATATGGATCGCCAAAATTATAGGTCGATACCAGAACAATGCAAACCTGGGGAGCTGCAGCCAGCTCCCACAGGGGTCTGAGGCTTACTTGCCGATACAGAAGCTGGAGAAGATCCGCCCCAGCAGGTCATCGGAGCTGAATGCCCCGGTAATTTCGCCCAGGGAATGTTGCGCCTGGCGCAAATCCTCAGCCAGCAACTCCCCGGCGCCTGCCAGGGTCAGTTGTG
Organism: Pseudomonas sp. B424; assembly: GCF_055408345.1. Taxonomy (NCBI): domain Bacteria; kingdom Pseudomonadati; phylum Pseudomonadota; class Gammaproteobacteria; order Pseudomonadales; family Pseudomonadaceae; genus Pseudomonas; species Pseudomonas sp. B424. The sequence goes on from NZ_JBUZTL010000007.1 coordinate 92,192, forward strand.
CCCTGCCATGCTCAAGTGCCTTGCTGGCGTGCTGCAACGCCTCCAGGTGGCGGCGGCGCGCGCTGAAGCTGCTTTCAGAGGTCTGCTCATAACCCATGCAGGCCTTGAGGTGCTCACGCAGCAAATCCAGGCCATCCGTTGATCTGGCGCTCAGGCTTATCGTCACGTGGCCATCTTCACACACCTGCAGACCGATGCTCTCGCCGCTCAGATCCGCTTTGTTACGGATCAACGTGACTTTAGTCGGGTCCGGGCGCTGTTCCAGAAACTCCGGCCACAGCGCAAACGGGTCATCGGCTTCAGGCGCAGTTGCATCTACCACCAGCAAGACCCGATCGGCTTCGCCAATGGCCTTAAGCGCCCGTTGCACGCCGATTTTCTCGACCTGATCATCGGTATCCCGCAGGCCTGCGGTGTCCACCACATGCAACGGCATGCCATCGATGTGGATATGTTCGCGCAAGACGTCACGGGTTGTGCCGGCAATCTCGGTCACGATGGCCGCCTCACGTCCGGCAAGGGCGTTGAGCAGGCTCGATTTGCCAGCATTGGGCCGGCCGGCAATTACCACGGTCATGCCATCACGCAGCAAGGCACCCTGCCCGGCTTCACGCTGAACGGTGGATAACTCTTCGCGAACCTTGTCCAGCATGCCAAGCACATGGCCATCGGCAAGAAAGTCGATTTCTTCTTCCGGAAAATCAATCGCGGCTTCGACATAGATGCGCAAACCGATCAGCTGTTCGGTCAAGTTATGCACACGCTGTGAGAATGCGCCTTGCAAGGAGCGCAAAGCGTTGCGCGCAGCCTGTGCAGAACTTGCCTCGATCAGGTCGGCAATGGCCTCGGCCTGGGCCAGGTCGAGTTTGTCATTCAAAAAAGCGCGCTCGCTGAACTCACCCGGGCGAGCCAGGCGGCAACCCAGCTGGATGCAACGCTGCAGCAACATATCAAGAACCACAGGTCCGCCGTGGCCTTGCAGTTCCAGCACGTCTTCGCCGGTAAACGAGTTGGGCCCCGGGAAGTACAACGTAATGCCTTCATCCAGGACTTCACGGTTTTCACCGTAAAAAGGGCCGTAGTGGGCGTAGCGCGGTTTCAGTTCGCGTTCGCTGAACGCTTGCGCCGCAACACTGGCGAGCGGGCCGGAAATACGTACGATCCCCACACCACCTCGGCCTTGGGCTGTCGCTACTGCGGCAATGGTTTCAGCCGGAACACTCATAAAACAGGCCTCAAAACAAAAGTGACGGATAGCAAAACGCCCCACTAGGGGGCGTTTTGAGTGGTGCTTACCAGAGTAAGTTACTCGGCTGCTTTTTTGGTAGCAGCTTCAACTTTACGCGTGATGTACCACTGTTGAGCGATGGACAGGCAGTTGTTCACAACCCAGTACAGCACCAGACCAGCAGGGAACCACAGGAAGAAGAAGGTGAAGATGATTGGCATCAGCTTCATCACCTTGGCCTGCATCGGATCCGGCGGAGTCGGGTTCAGACGCTGCTGGATGAACATGGTTGCGCCCATGATGATCGGCAGAATGAAGAACGGGTCTTTGATCGACAGGTCGGTAATCCAGAGCATGAACGGCGCCTGGCGCATTTCAACACTTTCCAGAAGTACCCAGTACAAGGACAGGAAGACCGGCATCTGCACCAGAATCGGCAAGCAGCCGCCCAGTGGGTTGATCTTCTCTTTCTTGTACAGCTCCATCATCGCTTGCGACATTTTCTGGCGGTCATCACCGAACTGCTCTTTCAGAGCAGCCAGTTTTGGTGCCACGGCGCGCATGCGAGCCATCGATTTGTAGCTGGCGGCCGACAGAGGGAAGAAGATCCCTTTGATCAGCATGGTCAGGAAGATAATCGACCAACCCCAGTTACCCACCAGGCTGTGGATATGTTGCAGCAGCCAGAAAATAGGCTGGGCAATAAACCACAGAATGCCGTAGTCGACCGTCAGCTCCAGGCCTGGGGACAACTCTTTGAGCACACCCTGGCTTTTTGGACCGGCGTACAACGTAGCGCTGGTTTCAGCAGTTTTGCCCGGCTCAACGGTCAAGGTTGGGCCAGTAAAACCGATGATGTAGTTGCCTTGGCTGTCTTTGCGGGTCTGAACGACGTTGTTATCGCCTTTCTGTGGAATCCACGCGGTCACAAAGTAGTGTTGCAACCAGGCAACCCAGCCACCTTGAACGGTTTCTTTCAGCTGGCCCTTGTCGATATCTTTCATCGACACTTTTTTGTACGGCTCCGAACTTGTCCACAGGGCAGCGCCCAGGTAAGTCGCGGTGCCGGTGGCGGTGCTGGAAGAAGGATCGGAGCTGGCGTCACGCTTCAATTGCGCGAACAGGTTGCCGTTCCACGGCTTGCCGCTCTCGTTATCAATCAGATAGCTGACTTGTACATCGTACAGGCCACGCTTGAGCGTGAAGCGCTTGATGTAGTTGACGCCGTTTTCGCTGAATTTCAGATCAACGACGACCTGATCCTGACCTGGGGCCAGTTCATAAGTCTTTTTGTCTGTGCTGAAAACCGGGCGACCAGTGGAGCGGGCATCCGGGCCATCAACGCCTGTCAGGCCGCTTTGGGCCAGATAGGTGCGTTCGTTGCCGTTATCAAACAACTGGAACGGAACGTCCGGGTGATCCTGGCGACGTGGATAAAGCGGCAGACGCAACTGGGCGATATCGCCACCCTGTGGATCAATTGCAATGTCCAGAACATCCGTTTTTACGTGGATGAGATCTTTGCTTGCAGCCACCGGAGTTTCAGTCGGTGTGCTGGTATCAGTATTGGCGCTGGGTACATCGGCACTGTTCGAAGCGTTGTTACCTGAAGCCGTGTCGGGCAAAGCCGGCGCGGTTGTGCTGCTGGCGGCAACATTCTGAGTCGGCAGGGCAGCTTGGCCGTAGTCCTGGTTCCATTTCAGAACCATAACGTAGGACACGACTGCGAGAGCGACGATCAGGATCGTGCGTTTAATATCCATGATTACTCGGCCATCAAGAAGAACGGGAGGTAGGGATAGGTGGAACCGGGTCGTAACCACCGGGATTCCACGGGTGACAGCGACCTAAACGACGAAAGGTCAGCCAGCCGCCGCGTAGAAGGCCATGATTTTCGATGGCTTCCAACGCGTAGCAGGAACAACTGGGGTAGAAACGGCAGTGGCTGGCCATCAAAGGACTAATGGCATAGCGATAAAACTGGATCGGAACGAGCGCCAGTTTACGCATCAGGACTGCCTACCCCTACAGTTTCGGTTTTTACTGCTGGAACTGGCGTATTACGGGCCAGACGCTTCCAGAGTTTGCCGAAATGCTGAATCAATTCGGGGTTCTCTACGTCACCCAAACCTTTGCGCGCGACGATAACGATATCCCAACCAACCAGTAAATCCTGGTGGAGACGAAACGATTCACGCATCAAACGCTTAAGGCGATTGCGCTCAACGGAGAGCTTTACGCTCTTTTTCCCGATCACTAACCCAAGGCGGGGGTGATCAAGATCGTTGCTACGCGCAAGGAGCAGGAGATTTTTCCCCGGAACCTTGCCGGTGGGGGAGTCAAAGACTGCCTTGAAATGTCGGGGAGTGAGTAACCGCTTTTCCCGACTGAAGTCCTGACTCACCACCATTGTCTGATTATCAAACTGCCAGACGTGCACGGCCTTTGGCGCGGCGACGCGACAGGACTGCACGGCCGTTTTTAGTAGCCATGCGTGCACGGAAACCGTGAGTGCGGGCGCGTTTGATAGTGCTTGGTTGGAAAGTACGTTTCATGTCGTGCTACCTGGTTCGTCCACAACGGGCCGGAATGGCCCCCGTTTTAAGAGACCGGCGATTCTAGAGAAAGCAAGCCGATAGGTCAATTTCCAACCAACGTTTCCCGGTAAATAGATGTTTGGCGTTTTGCACAAGCCTTTCGCCTGCCAACTATAGAAATAAAAAAATGAAGTATTTAAAGCTCTTTTAAAGATGTAACTACTCTTACAGGAGTCATTTTCTGTGGATAACTTGATACAGCCCTTACAGGTAAAGGCTTTCAGCGATCAGAAAGGTTGTCCAAAAACCGTGCTCTGCCTGTGCTGCACCCGCGGATAAGCTGTGCATGAAAGGCCTACTTATCCACAGGCCAGTTATGCACAGAGTTTCGACCCCACTTGTGCAATGGGCTTAGGCCCGCTTATCCACAGACCTTATGCACATACCATTTGTCGCTTTGTTTACCGTAAAAAGCCGGATTCCTCCTTATTTGCAGGCAACCTACATGTGGATAAGTAGGCCAGCGGCCGTTACAATGGCGCCTGTTTTTGCCTCACCGGCTTTCAACTTAGGGGATATCCGTGTCAGTGGAACTTTGGCAGCAGTGCGTGGAGCTTTTGCGCGATGAGCTGCCTGCCCAGCAATTCAACACCTGGATCCGTCCACTACAGGTCGAAGCCGAAGGCGACGAGTTGCGCGTGTATGCACCCAACCGTTTCGTTCTCGACTGGGTTAACGAAAAGTATCTGAGCCGTTTGCTTGAACTGTTGAACGAGCACAGCAATGGCATGGCGCCAGCGTTGTCCTTATTAATAGGCAGCAAACGCAGCTCGGCGCCTCGTGCTGCCCCCAATGCGCCACTGGCCGCAGCGGCTTCCCAACAAGCGCCTGTGCCTGCGAGTCCATCGACCAGCCAAGCCTCTGCTCCCGCCCCGGCCCCTAAACAGGCGGCTCAGGCGAGCGAAGAGCCTTCGCGAGCCAGCTTCGATCCAATGGCTGGCGCCAGCTCGCAGCAAGCGCCTGTGCGTGCCGAACAGCGCACCGTTCAAGTTGAAGGTGCGCTCAAGCACACCAGCTACCTGAACCGCACCTTTACCTTCGAAAACTTCGTTGAGGGCAAATCCAACCAGCTGGCTCGCGCTGCGGCGTGGCAGGTGGCGGATAACCCCAAGCATGGTTACAACCCGCTCTTCCTTTATGGAGGCGTTGGCCTGGGTAAGACTCACTTGATGCACGCGGTGGGTAACCACCTGTTAAAGAAGAACCCGAATGCCAAGGTTGTTTACCTGCATTCCGAGCGTTTTGTAGCCGACATGGTCAAGGCCCTGCAGCTCAACGCTATCAACGAGTTCAAGCGTTTCTACCGCTCGGTAGACGCCTTGCTCATCGATGACATTCAATTCTTTGCGCGCAAAGAGCGGTCCCAGGAAGAGTTTTTCCATACCTTCAACGCCCTGCTTGAAGGTGGTCAGCAAGTGATTCTGACCAGCGACCGTTACCCGAAAGAAATCGAAGGTCTCGAAGAACGCCTCAAGTCACGTTTCGGCTGGGGTTTGACGGTAGCCGTCGAGCCGCCAGAGCTTGAGACCCGGGTCGCGATCCTGATGAAAAAGGCTGATCAGGCCAAGGTCGATCTGCCCCACGATGCTGCGTTCTTTATTGCCCAGCGTATTCGTTCCAACGTGCGTGAACTCGAAGGCGCGCTCAAGCGCGTGATCGCTCACTCGCACTTCATGGGCCGCGATATCACCATCGAGTTGATCCGTGAGTCCCTGAAAGACTTGCTGGCGCTGCAAGACAAGCTGGTCTCTGTGGATAACATTCAGCGCACTGTGGCTGAGTACTACAAGATCAAGATTTCGGACCTGCTGTCCAAGCGTCGCTCGCGCTCGGTAGCACGACCACGTCAGGTTGCCATGGCACTGTCCAAAGAACTGACCAACCACAGCTTGCCGGAAATCGGCGACGTGTTTGGCGGTCGCGATCACACCACGGTCTTGCACGCATGCCGCAAGATCAACGAGCTCAAGGAATCCGACGCGGACATCCGTGAGGACTACAAGAACCTGCTGCGTACACTGACAACCTGATGACACCAGCGCAGCTTATTAAGGCAAGGGACTAGACCATGCATTTCACCATTCAACGCGAAGCCCTGTTGAAACCCCTGCAACTGGTCGCAGGCGTCGTTGAACGCCGCCAGACCTTGCCGGTATTGTCCAACGTGCTGTTGGTTGTCGATGGCCAGCAGCTGTCGCTGACCGGTACCGACCTTGAGGTCGAACTGGTCGGCCGTGTGCAGCTTGAAGAGCCGGCCGAGCCAGGCGAAATCACCGTGCCTGCGCGCAAGCTGATGGATATCTGCAAAAGCCTGCCCAACGATGCCCTGATCGACATCAAGCTGGACGACAACAAGCTGGTGGTCAAAGCAGGACGTAGCCGCTTTACCTTGTCCACCTTGCCTGCCAACGACTTCCCGACGGTTGAAGAAGGCCCGGGTTCGCTGACCTGCAACCTGCAGCAAAGCAAATTGCGTCGCCTGATCGAGCGCACCAGCTTCGCCATGGCCCAGCAGGACGTTCGTTACTACCTCAACGGCATGCTGCTGGAAGTATCGGCCGGGATCATTCGCGCCGTGGCCACCGACGGTCACCGTCTGGCCATGTGCTCGATGAAAGCCGATATCGGCCAACCGGACCGTCACCAGGTCATCGTGCCGCGCAAAGGCATTCTGGAACTGGCCCGCTTGCTGACCGAGCCGGACGGCGAAGTGAGCATCGTCTTGGGCGCACACCATATCCGTGCCACCACCGGTGAGTTCACCTTTACCTCCAAGCTGGTAGACGGCAAGTTCCCGGATTACGAACGCGTGCTGCCTAAAGGTGGCGACAAGATTGTTATCGGTGACCGTCAGGCACTGCGTGAAGCGTTCAGCCGTACCGCGATTTTGTCCAACGAGAAATACCGTGGTATCCGCCTGCAATTGGCCAATGGTCAACTGAAAATCCAGGCCAACAACCCGGAGCAGGAAGAAGCGGAAGAAGAAGTGGGCGTCGACTACAACGGCGGCTCGCTGGAAATTGGCTTCAACGTGAGCTATCTGCTGGATGTGCTGGGCGTGATGACCACTGAACAAGTGCGTCTGATCCTGTCGGACTCCAACAGCAGCGCCCTGGTGCAAGAGTCGGACAACGACGACTCGGCCTACGTTGTTATGCCGATGCGCCTGTAACTTATGCACAGCCCACGCTAGATGTCCCTCAGTCGTGTCACAGTCACCGCGGTGCGTAACCTGCACCCGGTGACCTTCTCCCCCTCCCCCCGCATTAATATCCTGTACGGCGCCAACGGCAGCGGAAAAACCAGCGTGCTGGAAGCTATCCACTTGCTGGGGCTGGCGCGTTCGTTTCGCAGCGTGCGGCTAAACCCTGTGATTCAACACGAACAGCAGAGTTGCACTGTTTTTGGCCAGGTCGAACTGGCGGAAGGCGGCCATAGTGCGCTGGGCATTTCGCGGGACCGGCAAGGGGAGTTCCAGATTCGTATCGACGGCCAGAATGCGCGCAGTGCTGCGCAACTGGCTGAGATCTTGCCACTGCAATTGATTAACCCTGACAGCTTTCGCCTGTTGGAAGGGGCCCCAAAGATCCGCAGGCAGTTTCTTGACTGGGGCGTGTTTCATGTAGAGCCGCGCTTCATGTCGACCTGGCAGCGGCTACAGAAGGCCCTGCGGCAGCGGAACTCATGGCTGCGGCATGGTACACTTGACGCCGTTTCACAAGCGGCCTGGGACCGGGAACTGTGCCTGGCCAGTGCTGAAATTGATGAATACCGCCGCGCCTACATCAAAGCCTTGAAACCAGTCTTTGAGCAGACCCTGAGTGAGTTGCTTGATCTCGAAGGGTTAACGCTGAGCTATTACCGTGGTTGGGACAAAGACCGTGAGCTGAGTGCTGTACTCGCCGCATCTGTCCACCGGGACCAGCAAATGGGTCATACCCAGGCCGGGCCACAACGTGCTGATTTGCGCCTTAAACTGGGGGCAAACAACGCCGCAGACATCTTGTCGCGGGGGCAGCAGAAGTTGGTGGTCTGTGCGCTGCGCATTGCTCAGGGGCACTTGGTCAGCCAAGCCCGGCGTGGCCAATGTATTTATCTGGTGGATGACTTGCCGTCCGAGCTGGACGAGCAGCATCGCAATGCATTGTGTCGCTTGTTGGAAGACTTACGCTGCCAGGTATTTATTACCTGTGTAGACCACGAATTATTGAGGGAAGGCTGGCAGACGGAAACGCCAGTTGCCCTGTTCCACGTGGAACAGGGCTGTATCACCCAGACCCACGACCATCGGGAGTGAAGGCATTGAGCGAAGAAAACACGTACGACTCAACGAGCATTAAAGTGCTGAAAGGCCTTGATGCCGTACGCAAACGTCCCGGTATGTACATTGGTGATACTGACGATGGCAGCGGTCTGCACCACATGGTGTTTGAAGTAGTCGACAACTCCATCGACGAAGCGCTGGCTGGTCATTGCGACGACATCACCATCACCATCCACCCGGACGAATCCATCACCGTGCGCGATAACGGCCGTGGTATTCCGGTTGATGTGCATAAAGAAGAAGGCGTTTCCGCCGCAGAGGTCATCATGACCGTGCTGCACGCTGGCGGTAAGTTCGATGACAACTCCTACAAAGTATCCGGCGGCTTGCACGGTGTAGGTGTTTCGGTGGTAAACGCCCTGTCCGAACTACTGGTGCTGACAGTACGTCGCAGCGGCAAGATCTGGGAACAGACCTACGTCCACGGTGTTCCGCAAGCACCGATGGCTATCGTCGGCGAAACCGAAACCACCGGTACTCAGATCCATTTCAAACCATCTGATCAGACCTTCAAAAACATCCACTTCAGCTGGGACATCCTGGCCAAGCGGATTCGTGAACTGTCCTTCCTCAACTCCGGTGTCGGCATCGTCCTCAAGGATGAGCGCAGCGGTAAAGAGGAACTGTTCAAGTACGAAGGCGGCCTGCGTGCGTTCGTGGATTACCTGAACACCAACAAGACTCCGGTTAACGAGGTGTTCCACTTCAATGTTCAACGTGAAGACGGCATTGGCGTAGAAATCGCACTGCAGTGGAACGACAGCTTCAACGAGAACCTGTTGTGCTTCACCAACAACATTCCGCAGCGCGATGGTGGTACGCACTTGGTGGGCTTCCGCTCTGCCCTGACGCGTAACCTCAACACTTACATCGAAGCAGAAGGCCTGGCCAAGAAGCACAAAGTCGCCACCACCGGTGATGACGCCCGTGAAGGCCTGACGGCGATCATTTCGGTGAAAGTACCGGATCCGAAGTTCAGCTCCCAAACCAAAGACAAGCTGGTTTCTTCCGAAGTGAAGACCGCTGTTGAACAGGAAATGGGCAAGTTCTTCTCCGACTTCCTGCTGGAACACCCGAACGAAGCCAAGCTGATTGTTGGCAAGATGATCGACGCCGCCCGCGCCCGTGAAGCCGCGCGTAAAGCCCGCGAAATGACCCGCCGTAAAGGTGCGTTGGACATCGCAGGCTTGCCGGGAAAACTGGCTGACTGCCAGGAAAAGGACCCGGCGCTGTCTGAACTGTACCTCGTGGAAGGTGACTCTGCTGGCGGCTCCGCCAAGCAGGGGCGCAACCGCCGTACCCAGGCCATCCTGCCGTTGAAAGGTAAAATCCTCAACGTTGAGAAGGCGCGCTTCGACAAGATGATCTCTTCGCAAGAAGTTGGCACCTTGATCACTGCGCTGGGCTGCGGCATTGGCCGCGACGAGTACAACATCGAGAAGCTGCGCTATCACAACATCATCATCATGACCGATGCTGACGTCGACGGTTCGCACATCCGTACCCTGCTGCTGACGTTCTTCTTCCGTCAGTTGCCGGAGCTGATCGAGCGTGGCTACATCTACATCGCTCAGCCGCCGTTGTACAAAGTGAAAAAGGGCAAGCAAGAGCAGTACATCAAAGACGACGAGGCCATGGAAGAGTACATGACCCAGTCGGCCCTTGAAGACGCCAGCCTGCACTTGAACGACGAAGCCCCGGGCATCTCGGGTGAGGCGCTGGAGCGTCTGGTGTACGACTTCCGCATGGTGATGAAGACTCTCAAGCGTTTGTCACGCCTGTACCCTCAGGAGCTGACCGAGCACTTCATCTACCTGCCAGCCGTTACCCTTGAGCAGTTGGGCGATCACGCGGCCATGCAAGACTGGATGGCCAAGTTCGAAGACCGTCTGCGTTTGGTCGAGAAGTCGGGTCTGGTATACAAAGCCAGCTTGCGTGAAGACCATGAGCGTAATGTCTGGTTGCCAGAGGTCGAACTGATCTCCCACGGCCACTCGACCTTCATCACGTTCAACCGCGACTTCTTCGGCAGCAACGACTACAAAACCGTAGTCACCCTGGGCGCTCAACTGAGCACTCTGCTGGACGAAGGCGCGTACATCCAACGTGGCGAGCGCAAAAAAGCCGTGACCGAGTTCAAGGAAGCACTTGAATGGTTGATGGCAGAAAGCACCAAGCGTCACACCATCCAGCGCTACAAAGGTCTGGGCGAAATGAACCCGGATCAGCTCTGGGAAACCACGATGGACCCAAGCGTGCGTCGCATGCTCAAGGTAACTATCGAAGACGCGGTCGGCGCCGACCAGATCTTCAACACCTTGATGGGCGACGCCGTAGAACCGCGCCGCGAATTCATCGAGAGCAACGCACTGGCAGTGTCCAACCTGGACTTCTGATGTGTGATGGGTAGGGGCAGATCCTTGGCCTCAATCCAATAAAAAAGCCCGCCATGTCTCACGACCTGGCGGGCTTTTTTTTGCTACGGCGCCAGCAAAACCCCCTGCTCTTCCTTGCACAACTCCAGCAAAAAATCCCACACCACCCGCAACCTCACCGACTTGTGCAATTCGCGGCGGGTACTGATCCAGTAGCTGCGTTGCACCGACTCTTCGGGCAACACGCGCACCAGCTCCGGGTCGTTACTGCCCATGTAGTTGGGCAACACCGCGATGCCCAGCCCGGCACGCGCTGCTTGTTGTTGCGCAATGACGCTGGTGCTGCGAAAGGTCACGGTCGGGGTGCGACAGAAGTTGTTGAGGAACAGCAGCTCCTGGCTGAACAGCAGGTCGTCGACGTAGCCGATCCAGTAGTGATTGGCCAGGTCCTCACGGCTGTTCAAGGGCGGTGCCTTGTCGAGGTAAAGGCGGCTGGCATACAGCGCGAGCCTGTAGTCGGTGAGTTTGCGAGTGATCAACAGGTCAGCGTTGGGTCGGTCCAGATGGATGCTGATTTCAGCTTCGCGGTTGAGGATGCTGACAAAGCGCGGTACCGCCACCAGTTCCACTTCCAGCCCCGGGTAGCGCTCAAATAACCCGCGCAGCCGCGAAGTGATGAACATGATCCCGATACCTTCAGTTACGCCAAGGCGGATCTTCCCCATGGGGGCGATGGCCTGGGTGATTTCTTCCTGCGCCAACAATGCGGCATTTTCCATGGCTTCGGCGTGCTTGAGTAGCGTTTGGCCAGCGGGCGTCAGTTCGTAGCCCTGGGCGTTTTGCACAAACAGCGCTGCGCCAAGGTGCTGCTCGATGCTTTCAATATGCCGGGCGACGGTGCTGTGGGTCGTGTTCAGGCGCTTGGCGGCCGTCAGCAGACGCCCGCTGCGCTGCAGCTCCAGAAAGTAGCGCATGTCATTCCAGTCGAACATGCCATCCCCCAAGCGATAGTGGTAAACGGGCTGTGCAAAAACGCACAAGCCATGGGTGAAATCACGCGTTTCAAACTCGAAAATAATCAATACGATGAGGCAAGACAAGAACAATAAAAGGCGAGGTGATGGATGCCATCAGCCAAGAAGGTGTACGACTTTATCGTCGTGGGCGCCGGGCCAGCAGGCTCAGTGCTGGCCAATCGGCTGTCTGTCGACCCCCGTCACAGCGTGTTGCTGCTCGAGGCGGGTGGGCAAGATAACTATCCATGGATTCATATCCCTGTGGGTTACCTGTATTGCATCGGTAACCCGCGCACCGACTGGTGCTTCAAAACCCAGGCGCAGGCCGGCTTGCAGGGTCGCAGCCTGAGTTATCCTCGGGGCAAGGTGTTGGGCGGCAGTTCCTCGATCAACGGCATGATCTACATGCGTGGCCAAGCGGGCGATTACGACCGCTGGGCCGAGCAAGGCAATACAGGCTGGTCTTGGAAAGAAGTTCTGCCTCTGTTCAAACGCAGTGAAAAACACTTTGCCGGCAACTCCGACCTGCATGGCAGCGATGGCGAGTGGCGGGTGGAACAACAGCGTTATACCTGGCCCATTCTGGATGCGTTTCGTGACGCGGCCGCCGAAAGCGGGATTGCCAGCGTCAGCGACTTCAACGGCGGCGACAATCAAGGCTGTGGATACTTTCAGGTCAACCAGCGATCCGGTGTGCGCTGGAATGCTTCCAAGGCTTTTTTGCGTCCGGTGCTTAAACGTCCGAACCTGACCGTATTGACCGATGTTCAGGTCGATAAAGTGCTGCTTGAGAACGGCCGGGCGACGCATGTCAGCGCTTGCTGGCAAGGTGCCGAGCATCGCTTCGCGGCGGGTCGCGAGATTATCTTGTGCGCGGGCTCCATTGGTTCTCCGGGGATCTTGCAGCGCTCGGGTATTGGCCCGCGGTCCCTGCTGGAAAGCCTGGGGATAACTGTGCAGCACGAACTGCCCGGCGTGGGTGGCAATCTGCAGGACCATCTGCAACTGCGGCTGATTTTCAAACTGACCAAAGCCCGCACCCTGAACCAGGTGGCCAATAGCCTGTGGGGCAAAGTCGGCATGGGCCTGCGGTATGCCTACGATCGCAGTGGTCCTTTGGCCATGGCGCCAAGTCAGTTGGGCGCGTTTATCAAGTCCGACCCTGATCAGCCCTCGGCCAACTTGCAGTACCACGTTCAGCCGCTGTCCCTTGAGCGCTTTGGCGAACCGCTGCACACCTTCCCAGCTTTTACGGCTTCAGTGTGCAATTTGCGGCCTAAAAGCCGGGGCCGGGTCGACATCAGTTCGGCCAACCCCGATGACGCGCCGCTGATCGACCCCAATTACCTGAGCCACCCTGACGATTTAAAGGTCGCAGCAGATGCGATTCGCCTGACCCGGCGTATCGTGACCCGCCCTGCCCTGCAGGCCTTTACGCCCGAGGAATACCTCCCGGGCAAGGATCTGCAAACTGAGCAAGAGCTGTACGAAGCTGCCGCCCGTATTGGTACGACTATTTTTCACCCGGTGGGAACCTGCCGCATGGTCCAGGACGCCGAGGCAGTGGTCGATGCTCAATTACGCGTCCATGGTGTCGAGGGTTTAAGGGTGGCGGACGCATCGATCATGCCGAACATCGTGTCGGGTAATACCTGTTCACCGACCCTGATGATTGGCGAAAAAGCCGCGCAGTTAATTCTGCAAACGTTGCATGACGCGCAGGAGAAATCAGCAGGCGTTAGCCGCGCGGCAGTAACACCGGTCGCCTGAACGCGATCGTGGTTTCGGGCGCAGTCATCCGGAACCGACAGTGGACAACAACAATAATCACTGTGGCCCACAGGGCTGAGGACATTGAACATGTCAGACGCAATTGCAGAACAAGCGGCTCCCGCCAAGGCAACAACCGGTCGTGAAGAACGAAAGATCATTTTTGCGTCATCCCTCGGGACGGTTTTCGAGTGGTATGACTTTTTCTTGTATGGCGCTTTGGCGACCGTGCTCAGCAAGCAGTTTTTTGCGGGCGTAAACGACACCACAGCGTTCATTTTTGCCTTGATGGCCTTCGCCGCAGGCTTTTTGGTCAGACCGTTCGGGGCGCTGGTGTTTGGCCGATTGGGCGACATGATCGGGCGTAAATACACATTTCTCATGACCATCATTCTGATGGGCTTATCGACCTTTGCTGTCGGCCTGCTACCCACTTACGCCAGCATTGGCATCGCGGCCCCGATCATGCTGGTGGTGCTGCGCATGCTCCAAGGGCTGGCGCTGGGCGGAGAATATGGTGGCGCCGCTACCTATGTGGCGGAGCACGCCGCTCCCGGCAAGCGCGGTTTTAACACCAGCTGGATTCAATCCACTGCCACACTGGGCCTGTTGCTTTCGTTGGTGGTTGTACTGAGCTGCCGCTACCTGACCGGTGACCAGTTTGAAGTCTGGGGCTGGCGCCTGCCGTTCCTGCTGTCCATCGTGCTGCTGGGCATCTCGACCTGGATTCGGATGAGCATGCATGAGTCGCCGGCGTTCGTGAAAATGAAGGCCGAAGGTAAAACCAGCAAATCGCCGATCCGTGAGTCGTTCGGCAAATGGGAAAATCTGAAGATCGTGTTGATTGCGCTGTTCGGGATCAACGCCGGCCAAGCCGTGACCTTCTATACCGCACAGTTTTACGTGCTGTTCTTCCTCACGCAGATGCTCAAGATTGACCCGGCCCAGGCCAACATGTTGCTGATTATCAGTGTGATCATCGGTGCGCCGTTCTTTATCTTCTTCGGCTGGCTATCGGACAAGGTGGGCCGCAAACCGATTTTGATGCTTGGCCTGTTACTGGCCACAGTGCTGTATTTTCCGTTGTTCAAAGGCCTGAGCCATTACGCCAACCCGCAAATCGACACTGCCAGCCGCCAGTCGCCGATTGTGGTGATGGCCGACCCGGCCACCTGCACTTTCCAGTTCGACCCGGTAGGCAAGGCGCGTTTTGACAGCCCGTGTGACAAGGTCAAAACCTTCCTCGTGAAACAGGGGTTGCCGTACACCTCCCAGTCCGTCGCGTCCGGGTCTGAAGTGATGGTCTCGGTGGGTGAGCAACAGATCAAGGGCTTTGACGAGGCCGCCATGCGCGCGGCGATCACCGAGGCGGGATACCCGGCCAAGGCTGATCCAGGCATGGTGAACCAGCCGATGGTGGTACTGATAATGGTGCTGCTGACCCTTATCGCCACCATGACATACGGCCCGCTGGCCGCGGTGATGGTTGAACTGTTCCCGACCCGCATCCGCTACACCTCAATGTCCCTGCCTTACCACATTGGTAATGGCTGGTTTGGTGGCTTCCTGCCAACGGTGTCGTTTGCGCTGGTGGTCTACACCGGGGATATCTTCTACGGCCTGTGGTACCCGGTGGTCATTACCGGGGTCAGCCTGGTGGTGGGCCTGCTGTGTCTCAAGGAGACCAGGAACGTGGATATCGATAAGGTATAGCGATACCCTTTTTCACTGAGGGAGCGGTGGTGCAACAATTCGCCTTGCTCGCGATAGCATCACCGCCTTTCCCGCCTTTCCCGCCTCTCTGGCATTGCTACAGGACCGTCCAGGGCCTTTGGTTAACTGCCAAAACTTGGTGGAACCTTCTTTGTTGCCGATACCACTGATACCCAGGTATGTAGTGGAGGCTGCATGTATTGAGGGATCTACTATCTGGGTGTAGACGTGTCGTTTATATCGAAGTAAGCACATGACTTCCTAATACAAAGTATTTGAGAGGTCATGAGCTTGTTTTTATATCCAGATCTGGTCCAACCCAATACCCTCCTCCGAGCATTTCTCAAAAAACGCCGGGCCTGGGCATGCGGGCTCGGGAAAAAAACTTAAGGCAAGAACTAAAACTAACACACTCTGATTTGGATTCTATCGCCTTGATAAATACACACGGGTATTGAACTAAATACAATGATGAGTCAATAAGGAACTCTGTATGTTACAGCTTATTCCAAACTTACAAACTACATACAACCGGCCATTGGAAAAATTTGAGCCCGTGCAGTATAGGCTTGATTCAAAAAGCGATTTTTTCATCCACGATTATTTAGTCCTGCATGGCGAGAATATCGGCCGAAACACCGACCTTGCCAAGATATTGACCTACCATTGCGATCCGGATTCATTTTCAATCAGTAATGAATACAAAGAAAAACTGATCACTGACATGGTTGCCCTCGCAAAAGATGTCCCTCGCAAGCTCCCAAACGCTGTCTTTATAGAAAAGCTATGCGAGTGGTATAAAGCTGCAACAGCACTAAACAAACAGTCAGTTACTGCTGATGTGACAAAGCATATCAGCAAAAAGGGTAATGATATTGCCACCATGGTTATGGAGGTGAATCCTGAGCTGGGCCGTGGGTCGAACAAAATCAGGGTTCTGGATATTGGCGGGAATGACGGCAAGCTGACCTCTTACGTGTCAGCCAGTTTGGCGGAAGCAAAAGGTATCTATGTCGAACCTTATGTCTTGGAAGTTGATACTGAAACGACGTGGGACGAAAATAGCAAAACGGCCCAGTTGGACATCCACAAAAATTGTGCTCCCGTCAAAAAGATCATTTATGACGGCACAGATATAAACAGTGGCAAAGTAATTGGTAGTGCTTCAGAAAACCCATTGGTAGAAGGTGACAAGTTTGACTGTGTCATGTACCAGCATTCATTGCATCATTTTCCATCCGATGAAGTTCAGCAGTACAGTATTAAGCAAGCTGCTGACCTTCTTAAAGAAGGAGGGGTGCTCACCATCACGGAACACTCCAGTCGTTTAAGTGGGGACGACATTGATCTGATGCATGTAGTTATTGAGTTGTATAAGAAGCTTCACGACTCTCCGGACATATCGGTCCATAATTTGGAACGAACATACAATCAATATATGGAGGCTGAGACACCCGCTAACTATATGTCTCAAGAAAGGCTGATCTCCATGGCTTCCAAGGCCGGATTTACTCCGGTAACGGTCACCCGTACCAGCTTGGGCCCAGACAATGCGTATTCGATAAATTTTGTGAAAGGTGATCAGAAAATGATCGAAAACACGCGGCAACTGGAAACCTTGGTGTATCCGGCCTCAACACTCAAATCCGATCAATTGAAATACCAAACTACATCCATTCCGAATTTGACGCGTAGCAATAGTTTCTCCTGATTAAAATGAGCAGATTTGGCGATGGTCTGGTTACTTTTTAAACAGTGCTCAGCGCTTATGGCTCCAGATTCATGGAGCCTTAAGGCCCCTTAATGTGCAGTGCCATTGTTGAGGTTGCAGATCTGCAGTGTGCGAGCTTATGCGGGAGGACGGCATTCAACCGAGGCAAACTATCTGACGCTCCGAGGCTAATTTTCATGGCCTCAACCTCGCTGGCCGAATGCTCAGCGTGGATGATTCCCTACTTCCAAATGGTTCTTAGAAAAACTTATGCACGTTTTTCGTTAAAAAGTCTCTACTTGAAATAAGCATCTAAATCATGGGCTTACGACTGTTTTTCGGAAAAAATACAAAACTTGTGCACAAGTTATCCACAATTTGCTTAGCTCACAATCGTCTCAGCCCGTGCAGCCAGTGGGGGCAGGGAGCCCATGTCTCGCTGAGTCTGCTCGTTCCAGGCTTGAACCCGGTCGTTCAGCTCGGCAATCGCACGTGGGCCAGTGCCGTTGGCGTACATCGGTTCGCCAATCACCAGCTCAATCGTACCGGGCTTTTTAGCCCAGCCGGTCTTGGGCCAGTACTTGCCAGCATTGTGGGCAATCGGCAGCACCGGCAGCTCGGCGTTGACCGCCAATGCCGTACCACCGCGGGAAAACTTGCCCACTTGGCCAAACGGTACGCGGGTGCCTTCCGGGAAGATCAGTACCCAGATGTTGTCCTTGAGCAGTTCGTCACCCTTTTTGGCTATGTGTTTGAGCGCCGCCTTGGGGTTGTCGCGATCGATGGCAATCGGGCGCAGCATGGCCATCGCCCAGCCAAAAAACGGCACGTACAGCAGCTCACGCTTGAGTACCTGGCTCAACGGCTGAAAGTAGGCCGAGAGAAAAAACGTCTCCCAGGTACTTTGGTGGTTGGCCAGAATCACGCAGGGCTGCTGCGGGATGTTTTCTGCACCCGTCACGCGAACGTCAATTTTCAAAAACACCCGCGTCAGCCACAGCGCGCAGCGGCACCAGTACACGTTAATAAACCGATAACGCGCACGGAATGGCAAAAAAGGGGCGACAAAAAAGCTCAGCGAGCACCACAGCAGAGAGCTGGTGCCCAGCAGCAGGTAAAAGAAGAAGGTTCTGATGGCCTGCAGGATCGACATAGCGACTTTTACCGTTGCGGATAAAGCACGACTGAACAGCCCGCTACACAGAGTGTTGGCGAGTATTCAAACCTGCTCTATTTGTGGATAAGTTCTGCGGCAACTGCCGCCAGATCGTCAAATATTAGGGTATTAACCGGTAATGCTTTGGCCAGAGTCTGTAGGCCTTTTCCGGTTTTTACCAAAACGGGCTGAGAATCGACGGTTTGTGCAGCCTGCAAGTCACCCAAACTGTCACCGACAAACCAACATTGGGCCAAATCAGCGCCGTAATGCGTGGCAATTGTTTGCAACATGCCTGGCTTGGGCTTGCGGCATGCACAGCCCTCGTCGGGACCGTGGGGGCAATAAACGATCAACCCGACCTCGCCACCCTGCTCTTCCACCAGCGCCCGTAAACGGGCGTGCATGGCGTCCAGCGTGGCGACATCGTAATAGCCGCGGGCAATGCCGGACTGGTTGGTCGCGATGGCGACTGTCCAGCCGGCCTTGCTCAACTGCGCAATGGCCTCGATCGCGCCGGGGAGCGGGATCCACTCCTCGACTGACTTGATGTAAGCGTCGGAGTCGTAATTGATCACTCCGTCCCGATCGAGAATCAGCAGTTTCAACGGTAACCCCTTAGCCCAGCAGTGAAATATCGGCAACGCCCAGGAACAGACCGCGCAAGCGCGCCAACAATGCGTAGCGGTTAGCCCGCACGCTCGCGTCTTCAGCGTTGACCATCACCGCTTCAAAGAACGCATCCACCGGCTCGCGCAGCGAAGCCAGACGGGTCAGGGCTTCGTTGTACTGACGAGCTGCCGCCATTGGCTGCACGGCTTCGTCGGCTTTCTGGATGGCCGAGAACAGCGAGAACTCACTGGCATTGTCGAAATAACGGGCTTCAACGTGAGTTGAAACCGTGCCTTCAACCTTGCTCAGCAAGTTCGACACACGTTTGTTCACAGCGGCCAGGGCAGCAGCTTCCGGCAATTGACGGAAGGCTTGAACGGCTTGTACTCGCTGATCGAAATCCAGCGCCGAAGTCGGGTTGAGGGCACGTACCGAGAGGTAAGTGGCCACGTCCACGCCTTCGTCTTCGTAACGCGCACGCAGGCGGTCGAAGATGAATTCCAGTACCTGATCCGCCAAGCCGGCCGGCTTGATCTTGGCCCCGAACGCGCTGACCGCAAACTTCACGGCTTCAGTCAGGTCGAGGTCGAGTTTTTTGTCGATCAGGATGCGCAGGATACCCAGCGCGGCACGACGCAGTGCGTACGGGTCTTTGCTGCCGGTCGGCAACATGCCGATGCCGAAAATGCCCACCAGGGTGTCGAGCTTGTCGGCGATGGCCACCGCAGCACCGGTCAGGGTGCCTGGCAACTCGGCGCCAGCGCCACGCGGCATGTACTGCTCGTTCAGCGCCAGTGCAACGTCTTCTGGCTCGCCGTCGTTGAGGGCGTAGTAGTAGCCGGCAATGCCTTGCATCTCCGGGAACTCGCCGACCATTTCAGTGGCCAGGTCGCACTTGGACAGCAAGCCTGCACGGGCTGCGCGCGATGCATCGCCGCCAATGCGCGGGGCAATGAATGCCGCCAGTTTGGAAACGCGCTCGGCCTTGTCGTAAACGCTGCCCAGTTGAGCCTGGAACACCACGTTCTGCAGGCGCAAGTTGAAGCTTTCGAGCGTCTGTTTCTTGTCTTGCTTGAAGAAGAACTCGGCATCGGTCAGGCGTGGGCGAACCACTTTTTCGTTACCCGAGACGATCTGCTGAGGGTCTTTGCTCTCGATGTTGGCCACGGTAATAAAGCGCGGCAGCAACTTGCCATCAACGTCCAGCAGGCAGAAATACTTCTGGTTGTCCTGCATGGTGGTGATCAGGGCTTCTTGCGGCACATCCAGGAAGCGTTCTTCAAACGAGCACACCAGCGGCACCGGCCATTCAACCAGGGCGGTCACTTCGTCGAGCAGGCTTGGCGGCACGATTGCAGTACCTTCCTGCATCGTCGCCAGCTCGGCCACACGCTTGGAAATCAGCTCGCGACGCTCGTTGAAGTCCGCCAGCACGTAGGCTTTGCGCAGGTCTTCGAGGTAGTTGGCCGGCGCGGTGATGCGCACGTTTTCCGGATGGTGGAAACGGTGCCCGCGGGAATCACGACCCGATTTTTGCGCGAGGATCGTGCAGTCGATCACTTCATCGCCCAGCAGCATGACCAGCCATTGGGTTGGACGCACGAACTCGACCTTGCGAGCACCCCAGCGCATGCGCTTGGGGATTGGCAGGTCATTGAGCGAGTCTTCAACGATGGTCGGCAGCAGGCTGGCGGTCGGCTTGCCGACGATCACCTGGCTGAAACGCAGTTTCGGGCCGCTCTGATCGATTTCGCTCAGCTCAACGCCGCACTTCTTGGCAAAACCAAGGGCTGCTTGTGTCGGGTTGCCTTCAGCATCGAACGCTGCCTGGCGTGGCGGGCCGTCGATGTTGATGCTGCGGTCCGGTTGCTGGGTTTCGAGCTGGGTCAGCAGCACGGCCAGACGACGCGGTGCGGCGTAGACTTTTTTGGCGCTAAAGTTCAGACCTGCGCTTTGCAGGCCTTTTTCAATCCCGGCCAGGAATGCATCCGCCAGGGTATTGAGGGCTTTTGGCGGCAGTTCTTCAGTGCCCAGTTCAACCAGAAAATCTTGAGCACTCATTGCGCAGCCTCCAACTTAGCCAACACTTCATCACGCAAATCAGGTGGAGCCATCGGGAAGCCCAGCTTGGCGCGAGCTTCGAGATAGGCCTGCGCCACGGCACGGGCCAGGGTACGCACACGCAAGATGTACTGTTGACGCGCGGTCACGGAAATGGCCCGGCGAGCATCCAGCAAGTTGAAGGTGTGGGACGCCTTGAGCACCATTTCGTAGCTCGGCAACGGCAGCGGCTGGTCGAGCTCGATCAGGCGCTTGGCTTCGCTTTCGTAGAAATCGAACAGCTCGAACAGTTTGTCGACGTTGGCGTGTTCAAAGTTGTAGGTCGATTGCTCGACTTCGTTCTGATGGAACACATCGCCGTAAGTTACTTTGCCGAACGGGCCGTCAGTCCATACCAGGTCGTAGACGGAATCTACGCCCTGCAGGTACATCGCCAGACGCTCAAGGCCGTAAGTGATTTCGCCGGTAACCGGGTAGCACTCAATGCCGCCTACTTGCTGGAAGTAAGTGAACTGGGTGACTTCCATACCGTTGAGCCAGATTTCCCAGCCCAGACCCCAGGCGCCCAGTGTTGGCGATTCCCAGTTGTCTTCGACGAAACGGATGTCGTGAACCAGCGGGTCCAGGCCGATATGTTTCAGCGAACCCAGGTACAGCTCCTGGAAGTTGGGCGGGTTTGGCTTCAATACCACCTGAAACTGGTAGTAGTGCTGCAAACGGTTCGGGTTTTCGCCGTAGCGGCCGTCAGTCGGGCGACGACTGGGCTGCACATAAGCGGCGTTCCAGGTTTCTGGGCCCAGAGAGCGCAAAAACGTAGCGGTATGGAATGTGCCGGCGCCCACTTCCATATCGTAGGGCTGAAGCACCACACAACCTTGCTCGGCCCAGTATTGCTGGAGGGCGAGGATCAAGTCTTGGAAGGTACGCACTGCTGGCGTAGGCTGGCTCACAAATTCACCTGTTTCTTGGGCTGCGATTTAAAGAGCGGGAGTATACCCGATTCGGTCGCGCCTCCACCCTTTGGAGCCTATATGGCACGTTGTTTCTGGTGTTCAGAAGACCCGCTGTATGTGGCGTATCACGATCAAGAGTGGGGCGTGCCGTTGCGCGATGCGCATGGGCTGTTCGAGTTGTTATTGCTCGAAGGGTTCCAGGCGGGTTTGTCCTGGATCACCGTTTTAAAGAAGCGCGAACACTATCGCAAGGTGATGTTCGGCTTCGATGTGCAGCGTTTGGCGGTCATGACTGACGCCGAAATAGAGGCACTGTTGCTCGATCCGGGGATTATCCGCAACCGTCTCAAGGTGGCTGGCGCCCGGCGCAATGCCCGGGCCTGGCTGGCGCTGGACAACCCGGTCGAGTTTTTATGGTCGTTTGTGGGCGGTAAGCCGCAGATCAACCATTTCACCGAACGTCATGAGTTCCCGGCGGTTACGCCCCAGGCTGAAGCCATGAGCAAAGCCCTGAAAAAAGCCGGATTTACGTTCGTCGGCCCGACCATTTGCTACGCCTTCATGCAGGCCAGCGGGATGGTCATGGACCACGCCACGTATTGTGACCGTTACGCCGAACTGGCAAACGGCGGTTAGAATACTGGCCATATGCAAAACCTGATGTGGGAGCGGGCTTGCTCGCGATGCAGGCAACACGGTCTGTCAGAAAGACCGCAGTGATGCGATCGCGAGCAAGCCCGCTCCCACAAAGTCATTATTTGTTGTGGGAAAACCCTGTGGAAAAGTTTAAAGGCACCTTGCTGGTCGGGGCTTTGCGATTGTTTGCCATGCTCCCGTGGGGCGCGGTGCAGCGCGTTGGTTCCGCCATCGGCTGGCTGATGTGGAAACTGCCCAATCGTTCGCGCGATGTGGTGCGGATCAACCTGGCCAAATGTTTCCCCGAGATGGACCCGGTCGCCCGCGAGCAACTGGTAGGCCAAAGCCTCAAGGACATCGGCAAAAGCCTGACCGAAAGCGCTTGCGCCTGGATCTGGCCGGCCCAGCGTTCCATCGACCTGGTGCGTGAAGTCGAAGGCCTGGACGTGCTCAAGGACGCCCTGGCTTCAGGCAAGGGCGTGGTCGGCATCACCAGCCACCTGGGCAACTGGGAAGTGCTCAACCACTTCTACTGCAGCCAGTGCAAACCGATCATTTTTTACCGCCCGCCCAAGCTCAAGGCCGTTGATGAATTGCTGCGCAAACAGCGCGTGCAGCTGGGCAACCGCGTGGCCGCATCGACCAAAGAAGGCATTTTGAGTGTCATCAAGGAAGTGCGCAAAGGCGGCCAGGTGGGCATTCCGGCTGACCCGGAACCCGCAGAGTCGGCCGGTATTTTCGTGCCGTTCCTGGGCACCATGGCCCTGACCAGCAAGTTCGTGCCGAACATGCTGGCGGGTGGCAAAGCGGTCGGGGTGTTCCTGCACGCCTTGCGCCTGCCGGACGGTTCGGGCTTTAAAGTGATCCTGGAAGCGGCGCCAGAGGCCATGTACAGCACCGACACCGAAACTTCGTGCGCGGCCATGAGCCAGGTAGTGGAGAAATATGTGCGGGCTTACCCGAGCCAGTACATGTGGAGCATGAAACGCTTCAAAAAACGCCCGCCGGGTGAGGCGCGCTGGTACTAAAGCCACTCAACCCCTGTGGGAGCGGGCTTGCTCGCGATTGCATCGACGCGGTTTTAAAATTGAACCGCGCTATCTGCATCGCGAGCAAGCCCGCTCCCACATTAGATCTGCAGTGTCATGAGGCTTTATCCAGCTTCTTCAAAAACACAGTCATTTCTTTCTCGGCCTGTTTGTCGCCATGGGCCTGCGCCGCTGCAATCCCCTGCTCCCACGCCGTGCGTGCCGCATCGCGGTTCCCCGCCGCCAGGTGTGCCTTGCCCAGCAGCTTCCAGGCCGCTGAGTACTTTGGATCAAAGGTTACGCAACATTGCAGATGCTCAGCCGCCTTGAGGTTATCCCCAAGGTCGAGGTAACCCTTGCCCAGACCAAAGCGCAGCAATGAGTTATCCACACCCTTGGCCAGCATTTTTTCAAGCGAATCGAGCATCCCTGACTCCTTTTCCTGTTAGAAAAAACTCAAGCCCACGTGGAACAGCTTCTCCACGTCGCGAATATGCTTTTTATCCACAAGGAACAAAATAACGTGGTCGCCAGCATTGATGATGGTGGCGTCGTGGGCGATAAGCACTTCTTCGTCGCGAATGATTGCGCCAATCGTGGTGCCTGGTGGCAGATGGATTTCGCCGATACTGCGGCCAATCACCTTGCTCGACTTCGAGTCGCCGTGGGCAATCGCCTCGATGGCTTCCGCCGCGCCCCGGCGCAATGAGTGCACGCTGACGATATCGCCACGACGCACGTGGGCCAGCAAAGTGCCGATGGTGGCCAGCTGCGGGCTGATAGCGATGTCTATTTCGCCACCCTGAATCAAATCCACATAGGCCGGGTTGTTGATGATGGTCATCACCTTCTTGGCGCCCAGACGTTTAGCCAGCAGCGACGACATGATGTTGGCTTCGTCGTCGTTGGTCAGGGCCAGAAACAGGTCGGCATCCGCGATGTTCTCTTCGAGCATCAGGTCGCGGTCCGAAGCGCTGCCTTGCAGCACCACGGTGCTGTCCAGGGTGTCGGACAAATAGCGGCAACGCGCAGCATTCATCTCGATGATCTTGACCTGATAACGGCTTTCGATGGCCTCGGCCAGACGTTCGCCGATCTGACCGCCGCCGGCGATGACTATGCGTTTGTAGCTCTCGTCGAGGCGGCGCATTTCACTCATCACTGCGCGAATGTTTGCCTTGGCTGCGATGAAAAACACCTCATCGTCGGCCTCAATAATAGTGTCCCCACGAGGCGTAATCGGCCGGTCACGTCGGAAAATAGCCGCTACCCGCGTATCTACATTCGGCATGTGTTCGCGCAGCTGGCGCAGTTGCTGGCCAATCAGCGGGCCACCGTAGTACGCCTTGACCGCCACCAACTGCGCTTTGCCGCCGGCGAAGTCGATCACCTGCAAGGCGCCGGGGTGTTCGATCAGGCGCTTGATGTAGTTGGTGACCACTTGCTCGGGGCTGATCAATACGTCCACCGGGATCGCATCGTTATCGAACAGCTCTTCGCCGCGTGTCAGATACGCCGCTTCGCGTACCCGGGCGATTTTGGTCGGGGTGTGAAACAGCGTGTAGGCCACCTGGCACGCGACCATATTGGTCTCGTCGCTGTTGGTCACTGCCACCAGCATGTCGGCGTCATCCGCCCCCGCCTGGCGCAGTACATTGGGCAGCGAGGCGCGGCCCTGCACGGTGCGGATGTCGAGGCGATCACCCAGGTCGCGCAGGCGATCACCGTCGGTGTCGACCACAGTAATATCGTTAGCCTCGCTGGCCAGATGCTCTGCCAGCGTGCCGCCGACTTGCCCGGCACCGAGGATGATGATTTTCATGCCGTCATTCCCTGTTCAAACCATTAGCCGCGTGCTGCAGCGATCTTGATCAATTTGGCGTAATAGAAACCGTCGTGCCCGCCCTCTTGTGCCAGCAACTGGCGACCGTGGGGCTGCTTGATGCCGAACTGCCCTGCGATATCCAGCTCCCGGGCGCCCGGGGTGCGGCCGAGGAAGGCTTCGATCACTTCAGTGTTTTCGGTCGGCAACGTCGAGCACGTGGCATAGAGCAAGATGCCACCGACTTCCAGCGTTGGCCACATCGCGTCCAGCAGTTCGCCTTGCAAGGTGGCGAGTGCGGCGATGTCATCCGGTTGGCGGGTCAGCTTGATGTCCGGGTGGCGACGGATCACCCCGGTGGCCGAGCACGGTGCATCGAGCAAGATGCGCTGGAACGGCTTGCCGTCCCACCAGGCGGCGGTGTCGCGGCCATCGGCTGCAATCAGCTCGGCGCTCAGGCCCAGACGCTCAAGGTTCTCGCGCACCCGCACCAGGCGCTTGGCTTCCAGATCAACCGCGACCACGCCGGCCAGTGCCGGTTCGACTTCCAGGATGTGGCAGGTCTTGCCGCCCGGTGCGCAGCAGGCGTCGAGTACGCGCTGGCCCGGCGCCAGATCCAGCAGGTCGGCGGCCAGTTGCGCGGCCTCATCCTGCACGCTGATCCAGCCTTCGGCAAAGCCCGGCAGATTGCGCACATCACAGGCCTGGGCCAGCACGATACCGTCCTGGCTGTAGACGCACGGCTGGGCTTCGATATCGGCCTCGACCAGCAATTGCAGGTACGCATCGCGGGTTTTATGGCGACGGTTAACGCGCAGAATCATGGGCGGATGTGCGTTGTTGGCAGCGCAAATGGCTTCCCACTGCTGCGGCCAGAACGCCTTGAGAGATTTTTGCAGCCAGCGCGGGTGCGCGGTACGCACTACCGGGTCGTGTTCAAGCTCGGCCAGCAAGGCTTCGCTCTCGCGCTGGGCGTTGCGCAGCACGGCGTTGAGCAGGGCTTTGGCCCACGGCTTTTTCAACTTGTCGGCGCAGCCCACGGTTTCGCCGATGGCCGCGTGGGCCGGGATACGGGTGTAGAGCAGTTGATACAAGCCCACCAGCAGCAGCGCTTCAACATCGGCGTCGGCGGCCTTGAACGGCTTTTGCAGCAGCTTGTTGGCCAGCGCCGACAAGCGTGGGTGCCAGCGCGCAGTGCCGAACGCCAGGTCCTGGGTCAGGCCGCGATCGCGCACCTCAACCTTGTCCAGTTGCAGCGGCAAGGAGCTGTTGAGCGATGCTTTGCCGTTCAGCACTGCAGTCAGTGCCTTGGCGGCGGCCAGACGAGGGTTCATTGCGCGTTTTCCGTTTGACCGAGGGTGATGCCGACAGCGAATTTCTCACGGCGACTGTTGAAAAAATCACTGAAGTTCAGCGCTTTGCCGCCAGGCAATTGCAGGCGGGTGAGGCACAGCGCGCCTTCACCACAGCCGACGATCAGGCCGTCTTTACTCGCCGCAATAATTTGCCCCGGTGCGCCTTTGGCGTCCGCTACGGTGGCGGCCAGCACTTTCAGGGCTTCGCCACTGAGCGTGCTGTGGCAAACCGGCCATGGGTTAAAGGCACGAATCAGGCGCTCCAGCTCAACGGCCGGGCGGCTCCAGTCGATGCGTGCTTCGTCTTTATTCAGCTTGTGGGCGTAGGTCGCCAGGCTGTCGTCCTGCACCTCGCCTTGCAGCGTACCGGCTGCCAGACCGGCAATGGCCTGGATGACGGCGGGCGGGCCCAGTTCGGCCAGACGGTCGTGCAGGCTGCCGCCGGTGTCGTTGGCGCTGATCGGGGTGACGGACTTGAGCAGCATGGGGCCGGTGTCCAGACCCGCCTCCATGCGCATCACGGTCACGCCGCTTTCACTGTCACCCGCTTCGATGGCGCGCTGGATCGGCGCAGCCCCACGCCAGCGTGGCAGCAGCGACGCGTGGCTGTTGATGCAGCCCAGGCGCGGAATATCCAGTACCACTTGCGGCAGGATCAGGCCGTACGCCACCACCACCAGCAAGTCCGGCTTGAGCGCTGCCAGTTCGGCCTGAGCTTCAGGTGCGCGCAGGGTTGGCGGCTGCATCACCGGGATGTTGTGCTCCAGGGCAAGCTGCTTGACCGGGCTTGGCATCAGCTTTTGCCCGCGCCCGGCCGGACGATCCGGTTGGGTGTAAACCGCGACGATCTCGTAAGGGGTGCTTAGCAGTGCCTTGAGGTGTTCAGCGGCGAATTCTGGGGTGCCAGCAAAGACGATGCGCAGTGGCTCAGTCATGGATTACTCACTTGGAATTGAGTGCTCGGGAACAATCCCGGCCTGGAAACCACCGCGGGCAAGCCCGCTCCTGCAACCGGTGCAGAAGCGGGCTTGCCCGCGATGTGCCATGTAAATGTTGATCAAGCGTTCTGGCGGTGCAGTTTTTCCAGCTTCTTCTTGATCCGGTCACGCTTGAGCGTAGACAGATAATCGACGAACAGCTTGCCGTTGAGGTGGTCGCACTCATGCTGGATGCACACCGCCAGCAGGCCTTCGGCAATCAGCTCGAAAGGCTTGCCGTCACGGTCCAGCGCCTTGATTTTGATGCGCTGCGGGCGATCAACGTTCTCGTAGTAACCCGGTACCGAAAGGCAGCCTTCCTGATACTGGCCCATCTCGTCGGTCAGGGTCTCGATCTCGGGGTTGATGTACACCATCGGTTCGCTGCGGTCTTCGCTCAGGTCCATGACCACGATGCGCTTGTGTACGTTGACCTGAGTGGCAGCCAGGCCGATGCCAGGCGCTTCGTACATGGTTTCAAACATGTCATCGATCAATTGACGGACTTCGTCGTCCACAACCGTCACAGGTTTGGCGATGGTGCGCAGTCGCGAGTCCGGGAATTCGAGGATGTTTAAAATAGCCATAAGTTTGATTGGTGCACTGTGTGAAAGATTCAAAAACGGTTGTCAGGTGGGTCCTGTGGACTCGAGCAACCTGTGCAAAACGTCTCCTTCAGAGAGAACCCGCTCGGGCTCTGGCGTTTCACGCGAGCGCATATAATAAAGGGATTCACCCGCGGATGAAACGACTAGCTGCCGTGCTGCACAGCCGCATGTCTCAATTTGAAACCAACCTGCGCCGACTCTGTACGACGTTCAACTAAGGTTGGGTTTCTACATTCAATTTCAAGGGTCGCCCGGGTGCTCAATCCGGCGTTTCTCATCGGTTTTCAAACAACTTGTCAACAGACTTATCCACAGCTTGTTCCTTATATTTAGTTGGAATAATCGATCAAGGATGATCCCATGCCG
This sequence comes from Pseudomonas sp. B424, assembly GCF_055408345.1. Lineage (NCBI taxonomy): Bacteria > Pseudomonadati > Pseudomonadota > Gammaproteobacteria > Pseudomonadales > Pseudomonadaceae > Pseudomonas > Pseudomonas sp. B424. The sequence continues at coordinate 120,500 of NZ_JBUZTL010000007.1, forward strand.
CTGTCAGATATTTCCCCGGCCGAGCTGGAAGCCCGGTTGCGTCTGCACCGCTTGCCCGAAGTTGGGCCGCGTCGCTATTACACCCTCTTTAGAGCCTTCGGCTCGGCCAGTTCGGCGCTTAGCGCGCCGGCCAGTGCATGGGCCGCCCTGGGGCTGCCCGCCGCCAGTGCCCAGGCGCGGCGCAGCCCTGAAGTTCGCGATGGCGCCAGCGCTGCATTGCGCTGGCTTGAGGGCTCCAGCCACCATGTGCTGCTGCACGACCACGCCGATTACCCGGCACTATTGAGTGAGCTGAGCGATGCGCCGCCGGTGTTACTCGTGGCCGGTGACCCTTCCATACTGGAAAAACCGCAGTTGGCAATGGTCGGTAGCCGACGCGCTTCACGGCCGGGTCTGGACACCACCGCAGCCTTTTCCCGCAGCTTGGCCGGGGCCGGTTTTGTGATTACCAGCGGGCTGGCGCTGGGGGTAGATGGTGCGGCGCATCAAGCGGCGCTGGACGTCGGCGGGCTGACGGTGGGGGTATTGGGCACCGGCCTGCAAAAACTTTATCCACAGCGCCACCGCGCCCTGGCGGACGCGATGATTGCCAGCGGCAGCGCGGTGGTTTCGGAGTTCCCTCTGGACGCCGGGCCGCAAGCGGCCAACTTCCCGCGGCGTAATCGAATCATCAGCGGTTTGTCCCTCGGGGTGCTGGTGGTCGAAGCCAGCGTGGCCAGCGGTTCCCTGATCACCGCCCGCCTGGCCGCCGAGCAGGGGCGCGAGGTGTACGCAATGCCCGGCTCAATCCACCACCCGGGTGCGCGGGGCTGTCATCAGTTGATTCGCGATGGCGCCACTCTGGTCGAGACGGTCGAGCATATTCTGGAGGGCTTGCGTGGCTGGCGCTCAATGCCGTTACCCACCGCGGATTTGTTTACGCCAAGCTGTCATCCGTTAGTGCAACTGTTGCAGGTAGCGCCTTACACCAGCGAAGCACTGGTCAGCGCCAGCGGTTGGGATTTGCCCCGACTGCTGGCCGCCCTGACCGAACTTGAGCTGGAGGGGCGTGTGGTGCTGGAGGGTGGGCGTTGGTTTGCTCGCGCCAGCTAAGTACACTGCGCGCAGCACATATTTGGAGACATTCAATGATCAGCACCTGGCGCGTCCAACAAGCTGCAAGAGCCATTCGCGCAGGCGCGGTGATTGCCTATCCGACCGAAGCAGTCTGGGGTTTGGGCTGCGACCCGTGGGATGAAGAAGCGGTTGAGCGGTTGCTGGCGATCAAATCGCGGCCTGTGGATAAAGGCCTGATTCTGGTGGCAGACAACATTCACCAGTTCGACTTTCTATTTGAAGATTTCCCGCAGGAATGGCTCGACCGTATGGCCGGCACCTGGCCGGGCCCTAACACCTGGCTGGTGCCGCATCAGGGCTTGCTGCCCGAATGGATCACTGGGGTACATGACACCGTGGCGTTGCGCGTGAGCGATCACCCGCTGGTGCGAGAGCTGTGCGCATTGGTGGGACCGGTCGTATCGACTTCGGCCAACCCGGCGGGCTTGCCTGCTGCGCGTACACGGTTAAAAGTTGAGCAGTATTTCCGTGGGCAGATCGATCATGTGCTGGGCGGTAATCTGGGCGGGCGTAAAAACCCGAGCCTGATCCGCGACCTGGCCACCGGCAAGGTGGTTCGCCCGGCGTAGGCACACACGCTTTTCTGTTTTGTGGGAGCGGGCTTGCTCGCGATTGAGGCACTACGGTGTGTCAGTTACACCGCAGCGATTCCATCGCGAGCAAGCCCGCTCCCACAGGGATGGACGCTTGTATTAAGGCAGCAAAATCGTCGAGCCCGTTGTACGCCGTGCCGACAATTCCGTCTGGGCCCTGGCCGCATCACTCAGCGCAAAACGCTGGCTGATATCGACCTTGATGCTGCCACTGCGAATCATCCCAAACAGCTCATCGGCCATTTTTTGCAGGTTTTCGGCGTTATTGGCGTAAGTCGCCAGTGTCGGCCGGGTGACATACAGCGAACCCTTCTGCGACAGAATCCCCAGGTTCACGCCCGTCACAGCGCCAGAGGCATTACCAAAGCTGACCATCAGCCCGCGAGGTGCCACGCAGTCCAGCGAGGTCAGCCAGGTGTCCTTGCCGACACCGTCGTAGACCACCGGGCACTTCTTGCCGTCGGTCAATTCCAGTACCCGCCTGGCCACATCTTCATGGCTGTAATCGATGGTTTCCCACGCGCCCAGCGCTTTGGCGTGAGCGGCTTTTTCGGCCGAACTGACAGTCCCGATCAGTTTTACGCCCAACGCTTTGGCCCATTGGCAGGCCAGCGAACCTACGCCACCCGCCGCTGCGTGAAACAGGACGGTTTCACCGGCTTTGAGTTCATAGGTCTGACGCAACAGGTACTGCACCGTGAGCCCCTTGAGCATCACGGCGGCGGCTTGTTCGAACGAAATATCGTCGGGCAGCTTCACCACATTCGCGGCGGGCAACACGTGCAGTTCGCTGTACGCGCCCAGCGGTCCGGTGCCGTAGGCCACGCGGTCGCCGACCTTGACGTTGCGCACCTCAGAACCCACCGCGTCGACAATGCCCGCCCCTTCATTGCCCAGCCCGGACGGCAGTTCAGGCAGCGGGTACAAGCCACCGCGGTAATAGGTATCGATAAAGTTCAGACCGATGGCCTGGTTGCGCACCCGCACGTGTTGCGGGCCCGGCTCGGCGGGTTGGAAGTCGACATATTCAAGCACTTCAGGGCCGCCGTGGGCCCGAAACTGGATACGTTTAGCCATCTGCACTGTCCTCGCTCATTTCACGAAGCCACCATCCAACGCTTAAGCGTGACCTTCGTCAACTGCGGTGATGCGGGGGGCGGTGTTATGCTAGCGGCCCTTTGCCGCCGGCCCCGCTCAGAACGAAGTGCCGCGTCGCTTTGCCCGATTTAAGGTGATGTCATGACTACTCGCACCGAGGCTGTAAAAGCCTACCTGCTCGACCTTCAAGACCGCATTTGCAACGCACTGCAAACTGAAGACGGTGGCACGCAATTCGTCGAAGACGCCTGGCAGCGCCCGGCGGGCGGCGGCGGTCGCACCCGTGTGATCGAAAATGGCACTGTGATTGAAAAAGGTGGGGTTAACTTTTCCCACGTGTTTGGCAGCGGCCTGCCGCCGTCGGCCAGCGCCCATCGCCCTGAACTGGCGGGCCGTGGCTTTGAAGCCCTGGGTGTGTCGCTGGTGATCCACCCGCATAACCCGCATGTGCCGACTTCCCACGCTAACGTGCGTTTTTTCATCGCCGAAAAAGAAGGCGAAGAGCCGGTCTGGTGGTTCGGCGGCGGCTTTGACCTCACGCCCTACTACGGCGTAGAAGAAGACTGCGTGCATTGGCACCGCGTGGCCGAGCAGGCTTGCGCCCCGTTTGGCGCCGATGTGTACCCGCGCTACAAAGCCTGGTGCGACACCTACTTCCACATCAAGCATCGCAACGAGCCGCGCGGCATTGGCGGTCTGTTTTTTGATGACCTGAACGAGTGGGATTTCGACACCTGCTTCGCGTTTATTCGTGCCATTGGCGACGCCTATATCGACGCCTACCTGCCGATCGTTCAGCGCCGCAAAAACGACGAATACACCGCCCAGCAGCGTGAATTCCAGGAATTGCGCCGTGGCCGCTACGTGGAGTTCAACCTGGTCTATGACCGTGGCACCCTGTTTGGCCTGCAATCGGGCGGTCGCACCGAGTCGATCCTGATGTCGTTGCCGCCGCAAGTACGCTGGGGCTACGACTGGAAAGCCGAACCGGGCAGCCCGGAGGCGCGCCTCACCGAATACTTCCTGCAAGACCGCGACTGGCTAGCCAACGCCTGACATTGCCCGAGGAGTTTGCCTGATGGACCGTTACGTTGTTTTTGGTAACCCGATTGCCCACAGCAAATCCCCGGTGTTGCATCGCCTGTTTGCCGAGCAAACCGGTCAGGTCATGCAATACGACACCTTGCTCGCGCCGCTGGATGATTTTGCTGGCTGCGCCACTGCGTTCTTCCAAGCCGGGCGCGGCGCCAACGTCACCGTGCCCTTCAAGGAAGAGGCTTATCGGCTGGCCAACCAGCTGACCGCCCGGGCGCAGCGTGCAGGTGCGGTCAACACGCTGAGCAAACAGCCCGATGGCAGCTTGCTGGGGGACAACACCGACGGTGCCGGCCTGGTGCGCGACCTCACGGTCAATGCCGGCTTCAGCCTCAAGGGCAAACGCATTTTGGTGCTGGGCGCGGGCGGTGCGGTTCGTGGTGCATTGGAGCCCATCCTGGGCGAAGGGCCGGCCTCTGTGACCATCGCCAATCGCACGGTTGAGAAGGCCGAGTTGCTGGCCGAACTGTTCAGCGACCTGGGCCCGGTGGCGGCCAGCGGTTTTGACTGGCTGCACGAGCCGGTCGACCTGATTATCAACGCCACCTCTGCCAGCCTGAGCGGCGAAGTGCCGCCGATTGCCAGCAGCCTGATCGAGCCGGGTAAAACCCTGTGCTACGACATGATGTACGGCAAGGAGCCGACACCGTTTTGCCTGTGGGCCACCGAACATGGCGCGGGTCAGGTGATGGATGGTCTGGGGATGCTCGCCGAACAGGCGGGGGAAGCGTTCTACCTGTGGCGCGGCGTGCGCCCGGATACGGCGCCGGCGTTGGCCGAGTTGCGCAGGTTGCTGGCGCAATAACTGTGGGAGCGGACGTTTACCCTTCAAACAAAACCGGGCACCGATCCGCCCCTTCCAGCTTCTTCAACTCCTCCACTACCTGCGTCCGCGCCCGGCGCAGGGTCAAGCTGCGGCCTAACCCCCGCAATCGGCGCGCCTCCTGATGCAGCATCTCAACCCCTGAGTAATCGATAAAGTTGATGTGTTGCGCCTCGATCACCACTCGCTGGCCTTGGGTGCGCTGCAAGCGAACTTGCAGGTAATGGCTGGCGCCGAAAAAAATCGAACCGCCAACCCGCAACACCTCTTCGTCACCCTCGCGCCATTGGTGGATGCGCGGGCGTGAAGTGCGTTTAAGGTAGAAAAACAGCGAAGCCAGCACCCCGGCATAAATCGCCGTTTGCAGCTCCAGTAGCAACGTCGCGATACAGGTCAGTGCCATCACCGCGAACTCGGCGCGGCTCACCCGCCACAGCGCGCGAATCCCCCGCGTGTCCACCAGCCCCCAGCAAATCAGCAAAATACTGCCCGCCATCGCCGGGATCGGAATGTGCGCAATCAGCTTCGACCCGGCCACGGCGAACAACGCCACCCACAGCGCTGAAAACACCCCTGCCAACGGCGAATTGGCACCGCCCTCGTAGCTCAACCCTGAGCGCGTGAACGAGCCCGACGACAAATACCCGGAGAACAACGAGCCCACCACATTGGACAAACCCTGGGCGCGAACTTCCTGGTTGGCATCGAGCATCTGCTGCGAACGTGTAGCTAACGAGCGGGCAATCGACAAACTGGTCACCAGCCCCAGCATGCCCACCGCTACGGCGCCTGGCAGCAAACGCAAGATCGTTTCGAGGTCCAAAGGCAGTGGGCTGAAAGGCGGCAGACGGCCGACAAACGATTGCACCAGCTCGACATGCCCAAACACCTGCGGCAGCAGCCATACCACCAGGCTGGCGATCACCAGCGTGAGCAGCAAGGTCGGCCAGCGTGGCATCCACAGCTTGAACACAACCCCCAGCACCAACGTGCCCGCACCCAGCAACAACGAGGCGGGATCAAATTGGCGAATATGGGCGAGCAGCGTCAACAGGCTGTCGAGTGCAGTGGCTTTGCTCGATAAGTGCAGCCCCAGCACATTGGGCAACTGGCCCAGCGCGATCACAACTGCCGCGCCGAGGGTGAAGCCGAGTATCACCGAGTGCGAAACAAAATTGGCCAGTGCGCCAAATTTGAGCATGCCGATCAGCCACTGAAAAATCCCGGCCAAAAACGTCAACAGCAAAATCAGGCCGATGTAGTCCTGAGTACCGGGCACCGCCAACGGGCTGACGCTGGCAAACAGCACGATGGAAATCGCCGCCGTAGGGCCGCAAATCAAATGCCACGACGAACCCCACAGGCAGGCGATGATCACCGGCACAATGGCCGCATACAGCCCGTACTCGGGCGGCAACCCGGCGATCAGGGCGTAGGCGATGGACTGCGGCAACGCCAGAATTGCACCACTGAGCCCCACCAATGCATCGCGGCCCACGCTGGCGCGGGTTTGCTTGGGCAGCCAGCTTAAAAAGGGCAATAAGTGTTGGAGTTTGGGCCAGGCCATGTAGGACTCTTCAGATATCGGTCTTGGGCAGAGTGTCGTTTAACCCTGCCGGGTGCAAGGCGCCAGGCTGTGGATAACGTGCCGTGCGCTCCAGGTCGTCGAGGTCGATGTGGTTACGCATGTATTGCTGGCTGGCGTCGACCCAGGGTTGATGATCCCAGCTGGTGAGCTTGCCCGTGGCCAGCGCTTGAGTGACCAGCCGTCGGCGGCGCTGGCTCGCGAGCACTTGCCGGTGAATCAGAGGGATGTCCCATTTGGCCCGTGCCTGCGCCAAAAAATCGTTGAACAGCGCCTGATGCCCGGGTGACTGACTGAGTTCTTCCAGTTCGCGCGGGTCGTTGTGCAGGTCATACAGCAGGCAGGGATCGTCTTCACTGTAGATAAATTTGTAGGCGCCACGGCGGATCATCATCAACGGGCTGATGGTGCCTTCGGCCATGTACTCGCCGAAGACCTCGTCATGGCCGCCCTCGCCGCGCAAGTGAGGTACCAGCGAGCGACCGTCCAGCGCCAGATTGTCCTCCAGCGTGCCACCCGCCAATTCGACAAAGGTGGGCAACAGGTCGGCGGTCGAGACGGCCGCGCCTATGCGCGCCGAATCAAATTGCCCCGGCGCGTACACCACCAGCGGTACCCGTGCGGCCATCTCGAACCAGTGCATTTTGTACCAAAGCCCGCGCTCGCCCAGCATGTCGCCGTGATCGCCGGAAAACACGATCACCGTGTCATCGGCCAGCCCGGTGTCTTCAAGGGTTTGCAGCAGCCGGCCGATGTTGTGGTCGATGTAACTGCACGCGCCGAAATACGCACGGCGGGCGTCGCGAATCTTATCCACAGGCAGCGGTTTGTCCCACAGGTCGTAGGCCTTGAGCAGGCGTTGCGAGTGCGGGTCGAGGCTGGCTTGTGGCGGGGTGTGGGGCAGCGGAATGTCTTCGTCGCAGTACAAATCCCAGAACGGTTTGGGGATGGTGTACGGGTCGTGCGGATGGGTCATGGACACGGTCAGGCAAAACGGCTGGTCGCCGTCCTGGCGAATGTGGTCGAACAGGTATTGCTGGGCCTTGAACACCACCTCTTCGTCGAAATCCAGCTGATTGGTGCGCACACAGGGGCCGGCTTGCAGCACCGAGGCCATGTTGTGATACCAGCTGGGCCGCGCATCCGGCTCATCCCAATTGACCGACCAGCCATAGTCGGCGGGGTAAATATCACTGGTCAGGCGCTCCTCGAAACCATGCAACTGGTCGGGCCCGCAAAAGTGCATCTTGCCCGCCAGTGCCGTGCGGTAACCCAAACGGCGCAGATAGTGCGCGTAGGTCGGTACATCAGCGGGCAAGTCCGCCGCGTTGTCGTAGGCGCCGATCTTGCTCGGCAGCTGGCCGCTGACCAGGGTGAAACGCGACGGCGCGCACAGCGGGCTGTTGCAGTACGCCGCGTCGAACACTACGCCTTGAGCCGCCAAACGGCTCAGGTGCGGGAGTTTGATCGGGGACGGGCCGTAAATCGGCAACAAGGGGGCGGCCATTTGGTCAGCCATGATGAACAGGATATTTTTGCGTGACATAGGCGGTCGACCTTTCAAAAATTTATGCGAAAGTGCTGACAAGCAGCATGAAGGCCACGTCTGGCGTGGTAAAACCCATACACCGCAATAACTCGGATAAGCACTGCTAATGTATGAAGCTCTGGGTGACGTGTCCCTCGACCTGCTGCGCACCTTTGAAGCGGCAGCCCGGCATCGCAGTTTTACCGCCGCGGCACAGGAACTGGGCACTACCCAGCCCGCCATCAGCCAGCAACTCAAACGGCTGGAAGCGCGTTTGGGCATTCGTTTGTTTGACCGCATCTATCGCGGCATCGCCCTGACCGAAGCGGGCTTGGGCCTGTTCTTGCACGTTCAGGCAGGTTTGCAGCAAATCGACTCAGGTTTGCAGGCGTTACGCAAACAGCCGGCCCGTGAAGTGCTGCAAGTCGCCACCGACTTTGCCTTTGCGGCGTATTGGCTGATGCCGCGTCTGCCGCGTTTTCACGGGCTTTATCCACATATTGATGTAAGCCTGATTACCCGCGAGCGTAGCCATGACGCCCTGCATGGTGATATCGACGTGGCGGTATTGTTTGGCCAGGGGCGATTTACCCAGGGTGAGTCCCAGTGGTTGTTCAATGAAGAAGTTTTCCCGGTGTGCAGCCCGCACTTGTTGTCCGGGCAGGCGCTGCCGTTATCGGCTCAAGCCCTGGGCGGCTTCCCGCTGCTGCAACTGCGCGGCGAACACGCCCGCCAGTGGTTCGACTGGTACCGGCTATTTGACGCCTTCCAGCTTGGGCAGGCGCCTGCGCCGGGCCAGCTACGCTTTGACAACTACACCCTGCTGATTCAGGCCGCGATAGCCGGGCAAGGCATGGCCATTGGCTGGAAGCACCTTGTGGATAACTTGTTGGAGCAAGGCGTTCTGTGCCGCCCGTTTGCCGAGTCGGCGCAATCGGCATTTGGCTATTACGCGGTGATGCCACCGCGCAAACGGCGCAACCGACTGGCTAAAGTCTTTGTTGACTGGATGCTGGCGGAGCAGAATGCGGGTGCAAGCCAGCTGCCACATTAAATGCATCCTTTCACGAGGCCCCCTATGCAACGAATCAAGGGCTACCACGCCCACGTCTATTTCGACGCCACCACCCTCGATCAAGCCCGCGCCTTGTGCCTGGAGGCTGCGCAACTGTTTGGCGTTCAGATGGGCCGCGTCCACGAACGCCCGGTGGGCCCGCACCCGGACTGGAGCTGCCAATTGGCCTTCGGCCCGGAGCTCGTCGGCATCGTCCTGCCGTGGCTGGCGCTCAACCGCAACGGGCTGGTGGTGTTCCTGCACCCTGATACCGGCAATGACCTGCTGGACCACACCGACCATGCGATCTGGATGGGGGCTGTTCGGCCGCTGGATTTGTCTGTGTTTTAAACCGGGCCGCGCAGTTCAGCGCCCGTCTTAACCCTCTCCTACATAATATTTTTAGTTACGGAAATATCCGACATTAAGAGCGGCGGCTTCGCTGTGGTTATATTTTGATACCGGGCCTAAAGTTTTCTGAGTAACAAGTTTTTATCTGGCTCTTGGATTGATCATGAAAATAATACGGCCTAAAACGACGTCCCTCGCTGTGCTCTGGAGAGTAAACGTCGTTGATGAGTATATTTATTCCTTCGGCGGAAAAGACGATTCATTAGCAATAATGGAGATTGGTAATGCGTAGATATCTTCTAGGCGCGTTCCTGTCACTCGTGTTTGCTTGGGGCTCTATGCCCGCCAATGCAACCTGCACGTTTGTTAATAAAAAAACGAATATCAGTGTTTTCTCCTTTTATCTCTCAGATGAAGATTGCCAGCTTATTGATTTTAACGGTGAAACCGTAGTCACGCTTCGTGTTGAGTACCCGTCCATGAAGTTAGTGGGCTATAAAAATAGATCTGACAACATAGTAGTATTGATTTTATTTCCTGTGTCAGTTCCGCCGTTTGATATAGACCGGGCTTTCGGGAAATTAAAAGCCCTTACGTCTTTTGATGGGGTTGAACGGTTAGAGGGTAGTGAGAAGATTTATAGGGTTGCGGGCCGTGACGGAAGCAATGCTTACCTATCTGAGTGGGAAATTATTTATGTGGGAAAAAGAGCGTACAAAAGTATTTTGGGGGCTGACTACTTGTTTAAGCGTGAGATTTCAGACCTTAAAAAAGTCGATGATTTTGTGTTGAATTTTCTGGATCGTTTTTTAATTAATTAAAGAGAAAATAAAATGGTGTCAATACCACTGACAACTGCGGATATTAAATACCTGGAGCGTAGGCTCGCTGAGAAAGACTACTCGGGAGGGTACCAGTACTTGTATGATGTTGCTCAGAAAGCCATCGCCAACCAGGCCGATGGCGAAGTGAGAGACCCAATGCTGATGGCGGCTAACTGGCTTATTTCGGCAAAGTCTATTAATAATCTTGATAGAACGTTTGTTAGTGAAATAGTTTATAACTCCATGCGATATGCCGTTGAGCGCTCCGGAAGGCAGTTTACTTCGCGCATGTACAAAAATGCCTCTGACAAATTAGCCCACCAAGTTATTGCGGATTTTATTAATGCTAAAGCCATTTTGCCAATTAAAGAAGTAATTAAAAGAGACGTACAAGCCGCAGTTGAAGGCCTGGGCTTGGAGCCATGGCATTGGGGCGGAACCCTCGGTGATGAATTTCCTGTGTGGATGGGTGGATTAGGGCATGATTATGTTGAGATTCCGGGTCGTACTTTTCTAGAACAGATGGAAAATTATGCCACGGTATTCATACAAAATGCCGCCGCTATCGGGATGATTGTCGAACGATATTTAGACGATGTTTCAATGGTTGTGTCTATTGCCGCAAAGGTAATATTGGAAAGATTATTAATCGCAGAAGTAGAAATCAATATTTTGCTGCCTCTGATTCCGGGTGGAGGTATAAGCAATGGAACGGGTGGCGGTGGCGGAAGTGGAGTAACCTCTGCATCGAACGGCTACAGCACCGGTGGAGGCCTTCCTGTGACCTCCGGCGAAAAGCCAGTTGCAAATGTTGATATTTCATTGGAAAGTGTTGGTGGTCTTAATTATATAACGCCAGAGCAAATTTCAAAAATTAAATGCCTGCTGGATAGAAAAATAGACCCTTTGATTTTAGATCTGAATGGATCAGGAATAAAACTCACCAGCCCTCATGTTTCTCCTGTTCATTTCGATATGAACAACGATGGCGAGAAAGTTCAAACGGGATGGAGCAGTACTGAAGAGGGTATTGTTGTTGTGGATTTGGATGGGGACGGAAAAATTGATGATGTCTCGGAATTGATGTCAGAATATTTTGGCGCCGAACAAGGAAACCGTGACTCCCCTAGTGAAAAAACCTTTGATAATGCTTTTGATGCGCTGCGCAGTCTGGATAGCAACAAAGATCTTAAATTTGATAACCAGGACCATCGATGGAGCGATGTGAAGATCTGGATTGATGCTGATCACGATGGTCAAAGTTGGGTTGATGGCCCTCAACCGTCAGAGAGTGCAAGCGAGCTACACACTCTGGACGAACTTGGTATTTCACACATTGATCTGAAGTATACGAAACCATTAGCAGATATACGAAGTGGAAATGATATAGTCGGAGTCAGTAACTTCACTCAAAAAGGTGAAGTCAAAGAAGCCGTGGCCGTTAATTTTTCGATTATTGTTCCCGATGGGTCTTCAGCAGATAAATCGCCGAAGTGAATAAGTATAAGTGATTTTACAACGGGTATATGGCCTTCCTGTAGGCTGACTTCATTATGGGAATTATTCTCCACTCCTGTGTTTTGAATGCATAGTTGAGTATGCCAACTCGTTGAGCCTGTCGATGGGTAACAGCATGAGGTGTTATTTATGTGCCACGATTTATTCGTTTTGGCGTTTGTGCTTCGCTGGCGCCAAGACGAAGCCAATCTCAGAGGGGACTTCAATCAAGCGGGTTTCCCCTTGTCGACTCATCTGTACGCTCTGCCTGAACCGCTGTTGATCCACACCTGAATGCTGTCTGTTTTTTGATTACTACGCCTCTGCGAGCATTTTTTTTGGATTTTTTTCAGCGCCCGAAAATCCCGCTTTCTGTTGCCGTCGCTTCGCGCTGATAGCCCCACCCTATAACGGTTGAACGTTGATCATGGCCATGTGTCATACCCTGCCATGAGCTAACGTATTAGGCGTCTAGCCGTGGGCAGCGATTAGTGCTGAAAGGCCATCCATGTTTAACTTGAATGGTTGTTCAAGTTAAAACGGTGGTCCGCTGCCCGCTCACAACAGGAGGCTAACCCTTGCCGAATCCGCTCTTTTTGATCTCGTTTTACCTCTATAAGGTGCACATCCAATGAGTGTACCGATCACGTCGGAGACGTCCCAGATCCGCATGAACCCGCCGGTGTTTTACTTTGCCGCCGCGTTTATTTTGATCTTTGGCCTGGTGGTTATCGCCATGCCACAAGCAGCCGGTGAATGGCTGCTGGCAGCACAAAACTGGGCGGCCAATACGGTCGGCTGGTACTACATGTTAGCGATGACTCTGTATCTGATCTTCGTGGTCGTCACCGCCTTGTCCGGCTACGGCAAGATCAAGCTCGGTGCCGACCACGACGAACCCGAGTTCAGCTACCTGTCCTGGGCCGGCATGCTCTTCGCCGCCGGGATCAGCATCACGCTATTTTTCTTCTGCGTTTCCGAACCCCTGACCCACATGCTCGCCCCGCCCCAAGGCGAAGCCGGCACATCAGAGGCTGCGCGCCAGGGCATGCAGTTGCTGTTCCTGCACTGGGGCCTGCATGGCTGGGGCGTGTTCGCCTTTGTCGGCATGGCGCTGGCCTACTTCGCTTATCGCCATAACCTGCCCCTGGCGCTGCGCTCTGCGCTGTACCCGCTGATCGGCAAGCGCATCAACGGGCCGATCGGTTATGCGGTGGATGGCTTCGGCATCATCGCTACCGTGTTTGGTCTGGGCGCCGACATGGGCTTTGGCGTGTTGCACCTCAATTCCGGTCTCGATTACCTGTTCGGTTTGCCGCACACCCAATGGGTGCAAGTGGGCCTGATCACGTTGATGATGGGCGCAGCCATCCTGGTGGCCATTGCGGGCGTCGATAAAGGCGTGCGCGTGATGAGCGACATCAACATGCTGCTGGCCTGTGCGTTGCTGCTGTTTGTGTTGTTTGCCGGGCCTACCCAGCATTTGCTCAACACCCTGGTGCAGAACATCGGTGACTACCTGGGCGCGTTGCCGACCAAGAGTTTCGATGTGTACGCCTATGACAAGCCCAATGACTGGCTGGGCGGCTGGACCGTGTTCTATTGGGCCTGGTGGATCGCATGGTCGCCGTTTGTGGGCCTGTTTATTGCGCGTATTTCCCGTGGCCGTACCATCCGCGAATTCGTGTTTGGCGTGCTGCTGATCCCGCTGGGTTTCACCCTGGCGTGGATGTCGATCTTCGGCAACAGCGCCATCGATCAGGTGCTCAACCACGGCATGGTTGCCCTCGGCCAGTCGGCCATCGACGACCCGTCGCGCACCCTGTACTTGCTGCTTGAGACTTACCCGTGGAGCCGGACCGTGATTGCGGTGACGGTGTTCATCAGCTTCGTGTTCTTCGTGACCTCGGCCGACTCCGGCACCGTGGTGCTGTCTACCCTCTCGGCGCGTGGCAACAACGCCGACGAAGACGGCCCGAAATGGTTGCGGGTGTTCTGGGGTGCGATGACTGCGCTGGTCACCAGTGCGCTGTTGTTCTCGGGCAGTATCGATGCGCTCAAGTCAGCGGTCGTGCTCACTTCGTTGCCGTTCTCGCTGATCTTGCTGCTGATGATGTGGGGCCTGCACAAGGCGTTCTACCTCGAGTCGCAGAAGCAAATCGCGCAGATGCACTCTTTGGCGCCGGTTTCGCACTCGCGTCGTGGCGGCTGGCGTCAGCGCTTGAGCCAGGCCGTGCACTTCCCGTCCCGTGACGAGGTGTACCGCTTCATGGACAGCACCGTGCGCCCGGCGATTGAAGAAGTGAGCGCGGTGTTCCTGGAAAAAGGGCTTAACGTTGTCACCCAGCCGGACCCGGCCAACGACAATGTGAGCCTGGAAATCGGCCACGGCGAAGAGCATCCGTTCATCTATCAGGTGCAGATGCGCGGCTACTTCACGCCGTCCTTTGCCCGTGGTGGTTTTGGCAAAAAAGAGCAACTGCGCAACCGTCGCTACTACCGTGCGGAAGTGCATTTGGCCGAAGGCAGCCAGGACTACGACCTGACGGGCTACACCAAAGAGCAAATCATCAACGACATCCTCGATCAGTACGAGCGTCATATGCAGTTTTTGCATTTGGTTCGGTGATTACCTGAATCACCGAGTGGATGCCATCGCGAGCAAGCCCGCTCCCACCGGTTTCGGTGTGTTTGCACTTTGTGTGAACACTCTCCCTATCTGTGGGAGCGGGCTCGCTCGCGATTCAGGCGCCGCGGTGTAGTTGGCTCAAGACTCGTCCACGAGCCACGGATTGATAAGTGAGACGTTGCCGTGGGCAAAATCTTTCACGTTGCGCGTGGCAAGGCTGGCGTTGTGTAGTTGGCATATCGCCGCTATTTGCGCTTCGGCCATGCTGACAGGCTTGCCCTTGGCTTCACTGTCGGCAACCCATTGCGCATAGCGTGAAGCCGCATGTGCATCAAACGGTAAAACACGATCAGCGAAATCCTCGCTGAAAATCGCCCATGCCATTTCATGCAAATGGTCTTTGCGTTTGCTGGCGGGCAAACGGGCAATGCCATGAAGGATCTCGGCCATCGTAATGGCGCTGATAAATAAACCATCGGCACTTTGTGCATCCATCCACGCCATCACGCCAGGGTTTGGTTGAGCACGCATCAATTCAGAAAGCACGTTGGTATCGAGAATAATCATTCGTCAAAGTCCACCGTGCGGGCGCGTTCCTCTCTGCTTGGCAACTCCAGTTCAACGCCACCTGCCTGCGCAAAACGTGCATGAATCCGGCTCGCAAGGCCCAGGCTTGACGTGGGCGCTTTGAGTGCCCGGCGCAATATCAGTCGTACCTCTTCCTCCATCGAGTGACCGTTGAGAGCGGCCTCAATGCGCAGGCGCTCTTTAACCTGATCATCCAGGTTTCGAATGGTAATGCTGGCCATATGCACCTCTTGCAATCAATGAAATCGTTGGAATCATAGAAAGCTTTAGAAGTTGTCGCCAGTGAGGGCCGACCAGCGGCGCCGCTTAAAGCGTGCTTCTACAGACCCTTCGCGCACTTGTGTGGGATCGGGCTTTCACGCTCTGCACCCCATTGTGATGCCCCCGGCGGGCTGCCTATAGTCCGCCCCGTCGCTGAAAAATCAGCGATCAGGCGTGCAAGCCTGATTATTGGATTTCAACTTTTCATATCGCTTGGTAGGCTCAGCGCCTGCAATCGGCGTTATGGCGGTTGTGCGCGGGAGATCTTCGGGTCTGCCGGGTCCCAATAACCGGTCTTGCACACCCGCGCACAACTGCCACCTTCTTTCTGCGTGCAAGCTGATCGGAGTGGCTCCTCAAATTATTGGAGTTCAACCATGACGCATTACATCCCCCAAACCGACAACCCCGTCGGCTCAAATGTCTTGTTAATCGATACCCGCGCCTCTGTATCTGCCTTGCTGGCCTGTGCCGAGCAGCGCATTCAGGCGGCCAAGAATCTGTTGCGTTGTTTGGCGCTGATGAGCGCCCGCAGCCATGACCCCCACGACTTGAGCGCCGTGTGTGAGGCGTCGTCTTTGTTGTTGCAGCAAGGGTGTGATGTGCTGCAAGTACTGGCGCTGCAACACGCCTGATCCCGCGCAAGGGCAAATGTGAGCCAAAAAAACCCCGAAGGGCTCACGCCGTTCGGGGCTGTGGATCACCCATGATTTACAACTTTGCGATGGACACTTCGGTGGATTTTACGAAGGCGATCACTTCGCTGCCCACCACCAGTTCCAGCTCTTTGACCGAGCGGGTGGTGATCACGGAGGTCACGATGCCCGATGCGGTTTGTACGTCGATTTCCGACAGTACGTCGCCCAGCACGATTTCCTTGATGTGGCCTTTGAACTGGTTACGAACGTTGATGGCTTTGATGGTCATGGTGTCGATTCCTGTCTTGGGATAAAAAAAGTGAGGTTATTGCGCCCAGCGCAGTTGCGTGGGCAGCGGTGCGACGGGTTCGGGTTCGGGCGGTGCCCCTGGCAAGGCCAGCACACGGTTGAGCACTTCGGTTTCCAGCGCGGCCAGTCGATGCGAGCCGCGTACCCGTGGGCGCGGCAGTTCGACGGTGAGGTCCAGCCCCACCTCGCCTTCTTCAATCAAGATCACGCGGTCTGCAATCGCAACGGCTTCGCTCACGTCGTGGGTCACCAGCAACACGGTGAAACCATGCTGGCGCCACAGGCGTTCAATCAGTTGCTGCATTTCGATACGGGTCAGGGCATCCAGCGCGCCCAGCGGCTCGTCCAGCAGCAGCAGGCGCGGCTGGTGAATCAGGGCGCGGGCCAGGGCCACACGCTGTTTTTGCCCGCCCGATAGTGCGGCGGGCCATTCGTTGGCGCGTTCGGCCAGGCCCACTTCTTCCAGCGCTTTGAGCGCCTTGGGCCGCCAGTCGCCCTTGAGGCCAAGGCCCACGTTGTCGATGACTTTTTTCCAGGGCAGCAGGCGCGCTTCCTGAAACATCAGCCGCGTGTCTTCGCGGGCCTCTTGCAGCGGTGCGCTGCCGGCCAGCAGTTCGCCGCCCGTAGGTTGATCGAGCCCGGCCAGCAGGCGCATCAGGGTGCTTTTACCGCAACCGCTGCGCCCTACGATGGCCACAAACTGACCGGCGGGGATGTGTAGATTGATGTCGCGCAGGACCTGGCGTTCGCCGAAGGATTTCTGCAGGCCCTTGATGGCCAGCGGTATGCCCTGGCGCAAACGCGGGGGTTGTTGAGCTGTCATGCTGCACCGCCTTTAGCCACTTGATACGCCGGGTGCCAGCGCAGCCACACGCGCTCCAGCCCCCGGGCTGCGGTATCGGCCAACTTGCCGAGTACCGCGTACAAAACAATCGCCAGTACCACCACGTCGGTCTGCAAAAACTCCCGGGCATTCATCGCCAGGTAGCCAATGCCGGAGCTGGCGGAGATGGTTTCGGCCACGATCAGCGTCAGCCACATAAAGCCCAGCGCAAAGCGCACGCCCACCAGGATCGAAGGCAAGGCGCCGGGCAGGATCACTTGCCAGAACAAGCGAAAACCGGACAAGCCATAGCTGCGCGCCATCTCGACCAGGGCCGGGTCAACGTTGCGGATGCCGTGGTAGGTGTTGAGGTAGATCGGGAACAAGGTGCCCAGCGCCACCAGAAAAATCTTTGCCGATTCATCAATGCCGAACCACAGGATCACCAGCGGAATCAGCGCCAGATGCGGCACGTTGCGGATCATTTGCACCGAGCTGTCGAGCAGGCGTTCGCCCCACTTCGACAGGCCGGTGATAAAGCCCAGCGCCAGGCCGATACTGCCGCCGATGGCAAAGCCCAGCCCGGCGCGCCAGCCGCTGATGGCCAGGTGTTTCCAGATCTCGCCACTGCGTACCAGCTCAATCCCGGCCGCGATCACGGCGCTGGGGGCGGGCAGGATGCGTGTCGATAACCAGCCTGCCGACACGGACAGCTGCCATACCGCCAGCAGCAGGACAGGCAAGGCCCAGGGCGCCAGGGTGTGACCGATTTTATTGAGGCCCAAGGCCTTGCCTGAACTCATGGCGACCTCAGCTCTGCGATGCAGCTTTAGGGAGAATGTCGTTGGCGACCATTTCGCCAAACGGGCTCACGTACCCGGCACTTTTTGGCAGTTCCGGGCGCTCGATATCCAGGTGCGGGAACAGCAGTTCGGCCACGCGGTACGACTCTTCCAGGTGTGGGTAACCGGAGAAAATAAAGGTATCGATGCCCAGGTCCGCGTACTCCTTGACCCGCGCTGCCACGGTGGGGCCGTCGCCGACCAGGGCTGTGCCCGCGCCGCCGCGCACCAGGCCTACGCCCGCCCACAGGTTGGGGCTGACTTCGAGGTTGTCGCGGCTGCCGCCATGCAGTGCGGCCATGCGTTGCTGGCCGACCGAGTCGAAGCGGGCCAGTGAGGCCTGGGCGTGGGCGATGGTGTCGTCGTCCAGGTGAGAAATAAGTTTGTCCGCGGCTTTCCAGGCTTCGTCGTTGGTTTCACGCACGATCACGTGCAAGCGAATCCCGAAGCGCACGGTGCGTCCGTGTTTGGCGGCCTTGGCCCGCACTTGTTCGATTTTTTCTGCGACGGCGGCCGGTGGCTCGCCCCAGGTCAGTACCATTTCCACTTGTTCGGCAGCCAGGTCTTGCGCCGCTTCCGACGAGCCGCCGAAGTACAGCGGCGGACGCGGTTGCTGGATCGGCGGGTAGAGCAATTTTGCGCCTTTGACGGTGATGTGCTGGCCGTCGTAGTCCACGGTTTCGCCTTCGAGCACTCGTCGCCAGATGCGGGTGAATTCCACCGAGGCCTGATAGCGCTCTTCGTGGCTGAGGAACAGGCCATCGCCGGCCAGTTCTTCCGGGTCACCGCCAGTCACCAGATTGAACAGTGCACGGCCACCCGACAGACGGTCCAGGGTCGCCGCCTGACGTGCCGCCACGGTGGGCGAAACAATGCCGGGGCGCAGGGCCACCAGAAATTTCAGGCGCTGGGTCACCGGGATCAGCGCGGCGGCCACCAGCCACGAGTCTTCGCACGAACGCCCTGTAGGGATCAGTACCCCGCCAAACCCCAAGCGGTCAGCCGCCTGTGCGACTTGTTGCAGGTAGCCGTAGTCAACCGCGCGGGCGCCTTCGGAGGTGCCAAGGTAATGGCCATCACCGTGGGTAGGCAGGAACCAGAAAATATTGAGGCTCATGGAGTGGTCTCCTAAATGGGGGGCAGCAAGCGTTAGTTGGCTTTGGCCAGATTGGCCGGTGGCGTCCAGATCACGTCTTTCACAACCAGCGGCTTGGGAATCAGCTTGAGCTGGTAAAAACTGTCGGCAATTTTTTGCTGGGCGTTGACCACTGCCGGGGTCAAGAACTGCGCGCCGTAGCCCTGGCGTTTAACCGCAGTCAGGGTGATTTCTGGCGACAGGCCCAGCAGCGGCGCGACCTGTTCGGTCACGTCTTCAGGGTGGGCTTTGGCCCACTCGCCAATGTTGCGCACTTCATCGACCAGGGTTTCGATCACCTTGGGATGCTGTTCGGCATAAGGCTTGGTGGCCAGATAGAACTGGTGGTTGTCGGCGATACCGCTGGCGTCACGCAGGGTGCGTGCTTGCAGTTGCTGTTCGGCGGCGGCCTGGTACGGGTCCCAGATGACCCAGGCGTCGACGCTGCCGCGCTCGAACGCCGCGCGGGCATCCGCCGGTGGCAGGAATACGGTCTGGATATCGGTGTATTTCAGGCCGGCGTCTTCAAGGGCGCGCACCAGCAGGTAGTGCACGTTGGAGCCTTTGTTGAGCACGACCTTTTTGCCTTTAAGGTCTTTGACCGAGGTGATCGGTGAGTCCTTGGGCACCAGGATGGCTTCACTGGTGGGGGCAGGCGGTTCGTAGGCGACGTAGAGCAGGTCTGCCCCGGCTGCCTGGGCGAAAACAGGCGGGGTTTCGCCGGTCACGCCGAAGTCGATGGAGCCCACGTTCAGGCCTTCAAGCAGCTGCGGGCCACCGGGGAATTCGGTCCATTGCACGTCGACGCCCTGCTCGGCCAGACGCTTGTCCAGCGTGCCTTTGGCCTTGAGCAGCATCAGCGTGCCGTATTTTTGATAACCGATGCGCAGCGTATCGGCTTGAGCCTGGGTAACAGCGCCGAAGGACACAGCCGCAGCTAACAGTGCGACCAGACCACGACGCAAAATGACAGGGCGCATGGCGCTCTCCTATTTGCAGTTCGAGATTCGGGTTGCACCTGCTGGGCCGTTGGCGGTTCAGTAAGGTGAAGTTGATGCTTTACCTGTGGGAGCGGGCTTGCTCGCGATAGGATCGCTGCGGTGTGCCAGTAAGAACACATCGCCTGATATCGCGAGCAAGCCCGCTCCCACAGGGGAAAATGGTGTTTCAGATACTCCAGCGCGCCGTGCGCAGCCGGTCGTTGAGGATGTTGGGGTCCAGCGGTTTCGGACGGCGCGCCAAGGCGCTGTAGAACTGCTCAAGGGCCTCGCTCAAACGTTGTTCCAATAGGGGGGCAAGCTGCGCCTGTGCGCTGCCTTCGCCGTAAGCAATCTGGCTGTCATCGGCAAAAATGCCGTGCAGCATTTCCTGGGCCTTGAGGGCCGACAGTACGGGCTTGAGGGCGTAGTCCACGGCCAGCATGTGGGCGATGCTGCCGCCGGTGGCGATGGGCAGGACCACTTTGTGGCTCAGGGCGCGTTCAGGCAGCAAGTCGAGCACCGTTTTCAGTGCGCCGCTGAACGAGGCTTTGTACACCGGGGTCGCGATCACCAGGCCGTCGGCGTTTTCAATCTGTTGCAGCAGGTCGATAATTTTCGGGCTGTCGAAGCGTGCGTGCAGCAAGTCTTCGGCCGGGAAGTCACGTACCTGATAACTCACCACTTCAACGCCTTGCTGGTTCAACCAGCGTTTGGCGTAGTCCAGCAACACTCCCGAACGGGATCGTTGGCTTGGGCTTCCTCCGAGAGTCACGACCAGCATCTAGACGTTTCCTTGAATGAATATGTGCAATTCGCTGTCAGCGTTTTCGCTTGAGTGAACAGACCTTAACAGGTGATTTATATATCTATAAATCATATTTATTCATTTGTTTATTCTTTAAAGGTATATGCAGGCTGGCGAATCCGAAAGCCAAAAAAAGGCCGTCGAAACGGCCTGAAACCCTGTGAAGACACTGGTTGTGTGGGAGCGGGCTTGCTCGCGATGGGATCGTTGCGGTGGATCAGAAAAACCGCAGCGCCTTGATCGCGAGCAAGCCCGCTCCCACAAGGGGTGACGTTGACCTTACTTGTTGGGCTGTGGCGTCAGGCGCAGGTAGGGCTTCACGGCGCGGTAGCCTTTGGGGAAGCGCTTTTTGATTTCGTCTTCGTCCTTGATCGACGGCACGATCACGACGTCGTCGCCATCCTGCCAGTTGGCCGGGGTTGCGACTTTGTAGTTATCGGTCAGTTGCAGTGAATCAATCACGCGCAAGATTTCGTTGAAGTTGCGCCCGGTGCTGGCCGGGTAGGTGATGGTCAGGCGGACTTTCTTGTTCGGATCAATCACGAACAGCGAGCGCACGGTCAGGGTGTCGCTGGCATTGGGGTGGATCAGGTCATAGAGGTCCGACACTTTGCGATCGGCATCGGCCAGGATCGGAAAGTTGACCACGGTGTTCTGGGTTTCGTTGATGTCATCGATCCACTTGTGGTGCGAGTCCACCGGGTCGACAGACAGCGCGATGGCTTTGACGCCGCGCTTGGCGAACTCGTCCTTGAGCTTGGCCGTAAGGCCCAGTTCGGTGGTGCACACCGGGGTGAAGTCCGCGGGGTGAGAGAACAGCACGCCCCAGCTGTCGCCCAGCCATTGATGGAAGTGGAT
Source organism: Pseudomonas sp. B424 (assembly GCF_055408345.1). Classification (NCBI taxonomy): domain Bacteria; kingdom Pseudomonadati; phylum Pseudomonadota; class Gammaproteobacteria; order Pseudomonadales; family Pseudomonadaceae; genus Pseudomonas; species Pseudomonas sp. B424. The sequence continues at coordinate 141,932 of NZ_JBUZTL010000007.1, forward strand.
GGTGCCGGCGCTGGAATCCTGTTCGAAATCGGGGGCGATGTCGCCGAGTCTGAGGCTCATGGTGCAGCTCCTTTTTATAGGGAATGGCAGGGCGTGATGGGCCTACTCTGCCTGCGTCATGAGTGAATTAAAAAGAATAAATATCGATTTGATTAGCGCAAAAAAGAATATTAAAAACTGTTTCATTGGACGCAACAAAGCCCCGGGTCCACTCTGGGCGCAGGTTTAGGCAAGGGGAGTGGCAGGGAGCTACGACTATTAATGTGTTGCGAATTGATCGTTCTGGTCTTCGGTAAACACCCTGCCCGGTATTGCACCGGGCAGGATTTTTCTTACCTTTGTTCTACATCACGCTTATAGCAACGGGATCGAGTAGCTGACGATCAGACGGTTTTCGTCTTGGTCGCGCTGGCCCACAATATCGTTGCGCCACATGGCGTTTTTCCACGTCAGGCCGAGGTTTTTCAACGCGCCTTCCTGGATAACGTAAGCCACGGTGATATCGCGTTCCCACTCGGAAGAGCCATTGCTGGTTTGTACGTTTTTGCTGTTGTAGGTGTCGATATTGTCGCCACGCAGGTAAACCGCGCCCGCCGTCAGGCCAGGTACGCCGACTTTGGCGAAGTCATACGAGTAACGCGCCTGCCAGGTACGCTCGCCAGCACGTGCGAACTTCGAGATCTGCATGTCGGTAGGGATGTAAGCCGATGCGCCGTCGCCCTGGTTCAGGAACGGGAAGTCGCTGCTGCCGTTGCTGACCTGATAGCCGCCACCGAAGGTGTGGCCTTCAACGGTGTACAGGAACAGGCCGCTGATCAGGTTGTTGTCGACCTTGCCTTTGCCGCTACCCGCTGAGCTGTTGGCGTAATCACCGGTGGTGTAATACGCAGAGTCGTGGCCGTTCTTGCCGTCATCAGTGCTGTTGAAGTAACGCAGGTCAGACTTCAACACGCCCGGGCCGATGGACCAGTTGTGAACCAGACCCAGGAAGTGTTGCTTGTAGAAATCTTCCAGGTTGCCGTAGTAGTACTGCAGCAACAGGTCTTTGTTGACCTTGTAGTCCGCGCCGCCGTAGTAGAACTTGTTGACGAACTCGCCTTTGGCGTAGTTCGAGCCACTGTTGGCGCCGGCAATCGACAGGCCTTCGTTGTTGCTGGAGTTACGACCTTTGGCGTGTTCGATCTGACCGCCGGTGAAGGTCAGGTCCTTGAACTCGCTGGAGGTGATCTGGCCGCCCTGGAAGGTCTGCGGCAGCATGCGACCGTCGTTGGAGACGATAACCGGCAGTTTTGGCTGCAGGGTACCGATGCGCAATTCGGTCTGGGAGATCTTGGCTTTGGCGGTCAGGCCCAGGCTGGAGAAATCGTCTACAGCGTGGTTGCCGTCGCTTGGGAATACCGAGCCGCCAGAGTTAGCACCGTTCGGGTTGCCGTGCTTGCCAGCGCTCGAGTCCAGCTTGACGCCCAGCAGGCCAATGGCATCCACACCAAAACCGACTGTGCCCTGGGTATAGCCGGAGGTGAAGTCCAGCTGGAAGCCCTGGCCCCACTCTTCAACCTTGCTCTGAGCGCCCGCAGCCTTGGTGCCCGAATCACGGTTGTCGTTGTTGATATAGAAGTTACGCAGTTTCAGCGTGGCCTTGCTGTCTTCAATGAAACCAGCAGCGCTTGCTTGTTGTGCCAACAGCCCTACGGCCACAGCGATGGCCAAGGTGGACTTGTTCATTGTGTTGCTCCTTTGCGTCTCTAATTTTTGTAGTTCTTTAGCCCCAGATCTGACGTCTCGGTGCTACAGATGCGCGATTAGCGCCAGACGGTGACCGGCAAGTCAATCGTAACCAAGAGTGTCTACGACCTTTGTCTAGTCATTTTCCGTTTGTGCGCAGAGTAATGGCTATTTGATAAACCCAAAAAGAATTGTTTCTAAGCTTTTCAGATCAAATAGGCATATCTAAGGATATTTCCTACGCGCATGTGAAGGAATGCTATCGGCCTTTCGTCTAATTCTTAAACATAATTTTGTGAATCTTTTAATAGCGTTTGGTTCTTAAACAGTCGACCCGATCACATGCAGTTCAAAACGCCATAGCAGATGACCGCTGCGTGCATTTCTGGATGTTTCGGAACCACATAAGCTAATGCTTAAAAGTTATTTATTTACCGGTTCTTAGATCATTTAACCTCGCGTTCTGCCGATATCCGGCCGTCTGCCGAGGAGCTTCCTGATGAAACTGCACTCTCCCCTACGCCTTTTGGCTGCTTTGTCCCTGGCGGGTGCCAGCTTCTTCGCGCAGGCCGCCACCGATGTCACCGTGGCTTACCAAACTACCGTTGATCCGGCGAAAGTCGCTCAGGCCGATGGCGCTTATGAAAAAGCCACCGGGGCCAGGATCAACTGGCGCAAATTCGATAACGGCTCGGACATCATTGCCGCCATCGCCTCGGGCGATGTGCAAATTGGCTACCTCGGTTCGAGCCCGCTGACGGCCGCGATCACCCGCAAGGTGCCGGTTGAAACCTTTTTGATTGCCACCCAGATCGGCGGCGCTGAAGCCCTGGTGGCCCGCGACGGTTCCGGGATCAACGGCCCGCAGGATCTGATCGGTAAAAAAGTTGCCGTGCCATTTGTCTCCACCGGCCACTACAGCCTGCTGGCCGCGCTCAAGCACTGGAATATCGACCCGGCGAAAGTACAGATTCTGAACCTCGCCCCACCGGCCATTGTGGCGGCCTGGAAGCGTGGCGATATCGACGCTACTTATGTCTGGGACCCGGCCCTGGGCGCGGCCAAAGAGAACGGCAAAGTGCTGATCACCTCGGGCGAGCTGGCCAAGGTGGGCGCACCGACATTTGATGCCTGGATTGTGCGTAAAGACTTCGCCGCCAAGCATCCGGAAATCGTCAAGCAATTTGCCAAAGTCACGCTGGATGCCTACGCCGACTACCGCAAAGACCCGAAAGCCTGGCTGGCCAGCCAGAGCAATGTCGACAAGGTGGTGAAACTGTCGGGCGCCAAGGCTTCGGACATTCCGGTACTGCTGCAGGGCAACGTGTACCCGCTGGCCAATGACCAGATTGTCTTGCTCGGCGCGCCGACCACCAAAGCCCTGACCGATACCGCCGCTTTCCTCAAGGAGCAAGGCAAGGTCGATGCGGTGCTGGCGGACTACGCGCCGTCAGTCAACGCCACCTTTATCACCCAATAATCAACCCGCGCTGAGGAGTCGACCGTCATGGCCTTGTTATCACTGGAGCGCATCAGCGCACAGTACCCGGGCGCCGCGGAGCCGGTGCTGTCGGATATCTCCGTCAGCCTCGGCCCTCAGCAACTGCTGGTCGCACTCGGCCCGTCGGGCAGCGGTAAAACGTCTTTGCTGAATCTGATTGCGGGTTTTGTGGAGCCCAGCGCCGGGCGCATAACCCTTGATGGCGCACCGGTCAAAGGCCCGAGCGCCGAACGCGGCGTGGTGTTTCAGGACGACGTGTTGCTGCCGTGGCAAGACGTGCTGGCTAACGTGGCTTTCGGCCTTGAGCTGGCCGGTGTACCCCGTGACAAACGCGAGATCCGCGCCCGTGAAATGCTCGCTCTGGTTGACTTGTCGGGCTTTGAGCACCGCCGCGTGTGGGAGCTCTCGGGCGGACAAAAACAGCGGGTCGGCCTGGCACGTGCCTTGGCCGCCGATCCTCGGGTGTTGTTGATGGACGAACCCTTTGGCGCTCTTGATGCATTCACCCGCGAGCAGATGCAAGAACTGCTGCTGCAAGTGTGCCGCCGTACCGACAAGCCGGTGTTCCTGATTACCCATGACATTGAAGAAGCGGTGTTTCTGGCCACTGACCTGATTTTGCTGGCCCCCAACCCGGGCCGCATCGTTGAGCGTCTGAGCCTGGATTTCGGCCAGCGCTACAACGCTGGCGAATCGGCGCGTTCGATCAAGTCCGACCCTCGTTTTATCGAAACCCGTGAGCACGTGCTTGAGCGCGTGTTTTCACAACGCGGTGCCGCCCAGCGGCAGGAGCGCGCATGAGCAGTTATGAAGCAGTCGCCGCCGCCCCGGTTGCGGCGCCCCACCCCCCGCGCCCGGTCAAGCGCAGCCTGAGCACGCGCTGGATCAGCGTCTTGACCCTTGTGACCTTGATTACCGTCTGGTGGGCCGTGACCGCTGCCGGGTTGATCGAACCCCTGTTTTTGCCACCGCCGCCCGCCGTGCTGGAAAAAGGCTGGTTGCTGGCGACCAAAGGCTACATGGACTCCACCTTGTGGCAGCACCTGGGCGCGAGTTTGAGCCGTATCGGCCTGGGCCTGGGTTTTGCGATCCTGACGGCGGTGCCGGTGGGCATTGCCATTGGCCATAACCGCATTGCGCGGGGGATTTTCGACCCGCTGATTGAGTTTTACCGGCCGATTCCGCCGTTGGCGTATTTGCCGCTGATTGTGATCTGGTGCGGAATTGGCGAGCTGTCGAAAGTACTGCTGATTTACCTGGCGATCTTTGCCCCGATTGCAATTGCCACCGCCACCGGGGTGCGCACCGTGGACCCGGCCAAAGTTCGTGCGGCGCAATCGTTGGGCGCCACACGCTGGCAGTTGATCCGCCATGTGATTTTGCCCAGCGCCCTGCCGGATATTTTGACCGGTGTACGAATCGGGCTGGGTGTGGGCTGGTCGACCCTGGTGGCTGCCGAGCTGATCGCCGCCACCAGCGGCCTGGGTTTTATGGTGCAGTCCGCCGCGCAGTTTTTGGTCACTGATGTGGTGGTGTTGGGGATTCTGGTGATTGCCATCATCGCCTTCGCCATGGAGATGGGCCTGCGCGCCCTGCAACGCAAGCTGGTGCCGTGGCACGGCCAGGCTCACTAAACACACTCGACGCTGATCAATCGGCGCGCTGATTAAGAGATTGACCATGAGCCTGACCATCACCCCGATTAGCTCTGCCCTTGGCGCCCAGATTGACGGCGTTGACCTGACCCTGCCCCTGAGTCTGGAGCACCGCAATGCCATTGAGCAGGCGTTGCTTGCGCATCATGTGGTGTTTTTCAAGAACCAGGCGATCACGCCGCAGCAGCAGGCGCGTTTTGCCGCCCACTTTGGCGACCTGCACATTCACCCGATTTACCCCAATGTGCCGGAGCAGCCAGAAGTGCTGGTGCTGGACACGGCCGTGACCGACGTGCGCGACAACGCGGTGTGGCATACCGACGTGACCTTTTTGCCGACGCCTGCGATGGGCGCGGTGCTCAGCGCCAAGCAGTTGCCGGCCTTTGGTGGCGACACCTTGTGGGCGGGCGGGATTGCGGCATTTGAGGGGCTGTCCAAACCTCTGCAAGTGCTGCTGGATGGTTTGACGGCGACGCACGATTTCACCAAATCGTTCCCGCTGGAGCGTTTTGGTTCGACCCCAGAAGATCTGGCGCGCTGGGAGCAAACCCGTAAAAACAACCCGCCGCTTTCGCACCCGGTGGTGCGCACTCACCCGGTGAGCGGGCGCAAGTCGCTGTTCGTCAACGAAGGTTTTACTACGAAGATCAATGAGCTTTCAGAGGCTGAAAGTGAAGCGATCCTCAAGCTGCTGTTCGCCCACGCCACCCGCCCGGAATACACCATTCGCTGGCGCTGGCAGGAAAACGACGTGGCGTTCTGGGATAACCGCTCGACCCAGCATTACGCGGTGGACGATTACCGCCCGAACCGCCGTGTGATGCACCGCGCGACGATCCTGGGTGATGCGCCGTTTTGATTTGATGGTGTGAAGGCAATGCAAAAAACTGTGGGAGCGGGCTTGCTCGCGATGCAGGCGGTGCGGTCTGTCAGCTAGAGCGCAGTGATGCCATCGCGGGCAAGCCACGCTCCCACAGGTTTTGTTGTGCCCACAAAGCCAGTCAGGCGTTGATTGGGCTCTGGCGTTTTGGCAAATACGGCGGCAAGTACAACCCCAAATAAGCATCCACCACCCGCAAGCCTTCTTCGGCCAGGCGCGGGGTGATGCTGTCGTGCAGCTGGATGGAGCGTGCATAGACGCGGTCGCCCAACCCGTAAAAACAACCCGCCGCTTTCGCACCCGGTGGTGCGCACTCACCCGGTGAGCGGGCGCAAGTCGCTGTTCGTCAACGAAGGTTTTACTACGAAGATCAATGAGCTTTCAGAGGCTGAAAGTGAAGCGATCCTCAAGCTGCTGTTCGCCCACGCCACCCGCCCGGAATACACCATTCGCTGGCGCTGGCAGGAAAACGACGTGGCGTTCTGGGATAACCGCTCGACTCAGCATTACGCGGTGGACGATTACCGCCCGAACCGCCGTGTGATGCACCGCGCGACGATCCTGGGTGATGCGCCGTTTTGATTTGATGGTGTGAAGGCAATGCAAAAAACTGTGGGAGCGGGCTTGCTCGCGATGCAGGCGGTGCGGTCTGTCAGCTAGAGCGCAGTGATGCCATCGCGGGCAAGCCACGCTCCCACAGGTTTTGTTGTGCCCACAAAGCCGGTCAGGCGTTGATTGGGCTCTGGCGTTTTGGCAAATACGGCGGCAAGTACAACCCCAAATAAGCATCCACCACCCGCAAGCCTTCTTCGGCCAGGCGCGGGGTGATGCTGTCGTGCAGCTGGATGGAGCGCGCATAGACGCGGTCGCCCAACTCCATCGCCAGGGCAAATACGTCCACGTCCTGTGGCAAAACCGGCAGTTCAAAATGGCGCATGAACAGCCCGTGCATCAGTTGGCCCAATTCAAGGTCGTGCTGGCGGTCGGCCCGAGTGACTTCCGTGAGGCCATGCTGGGCCAGAATCAACTGCCGGGCAGCCGCGTCTTCGTTGTAAATCCCCAACATGCGTTGTTCGACCACGCGCGACAAATCACGCCAGCTGTTCAATCCTTGATGCTCTATCGGCGCTTGCAGGCAGGCGCGGAAGGCCGCATGCACATCACCGGTCAGTGCCTGGAGCAGCGCGGGCACGCCTGCGAAAAAATGATAGACCGACGATGGCGGGATGGCGGCGCGTTCGGCCACGCTGTAAATCGACAAACTGGACACCCCTTCAGTCGCGAGCAATGTTCGGGCAGCCGCCAGTATCAAATCGATCCGGGCCTGGCTGCGAACGCGTGGTTTTCGAGGTGTGGCGGGGCGCGTCATGAGTCTCTCCTGCAGGGCAGCCGGCATTGTACGAGGCCGCAGAAGGCTGGCGCATAAAAAAACGCCGCCGGCAGTAAAGCCGACGGCGTTTTTTCGGACTGCAATCGCTTACACGGTATGCAAGTACCAGTTGTATTCGAGGTCGGAGATGGAGTGTTCGAACTCTTCCAGCTCGCTCTCTTTACACGCGACAAAAATATCGATGTATTTCGGGTCGATATATTTGGCCATGACTTCGCTGTCATCCAGCTCGCGCAACGCATCACGCAGGTTGTTTGGCAGGCTTTGCTCGTTCTGCTCGTAGGAGTTGCCTTCTACGGGTGGCGGCGGCTCGATCTTGTTGGTCAGGCCGTGGTGCACGCCTGCCAGAACCGAAGCCATCAACAGATACGGGTTGGCATCTGCGCCGGCAACCCGGTGCTCCAGACGCACGGAGTCTGAGGAGCCGGTCGGTACGCGCAGGGCGACCGTACGGTTATCCAGGCCCCAGCACGGCGAGTTCGGCACGTAGAACTGTGCGCCGAAACGACGGTAGGAGTTAACGTTAGGGCAAAGGAACGCCATCTGCGCCGGTAGGGTCTCCAGCACACCGCCGATCGCATGACGCAGTGCGGCGTTCTGCTCGGGATCCTCGCTGGCAAAAATATTTTTGCCCTCTTTGTCCAGAATCGAAATATGGACGTGAAGCCCGTTGCCCGCCTGGCCCGGATAAGGCTTGGCCATGAACGTGGTGTCCATCTCATGGTCGTAGGCGATGTTCTTGATCAGTCGCTTGAGCAGTACCGCGTAGTCGCAGGCCTTGATCGGGTCGGCAACGTGGTGCAGGTTCACTTCGAACTGCGCCGGGGCACTTTCTTTAACGATGGCGTCAGCCGGGATGCCTTGTTCCTTGGCACCTTCCAGAATGTCCTGGAGGCAGTCGACGTATTCATCGAGGTCGTCGATCAGGTAAACCTGAGTCGAGTGCGGACGCTTGCCGGAAATAGGCGAACGTGGCGGTTGTGGGCGGCCGTTAACGTTCTCCTGGTCAATCAGGTAGAACTCCAGCTCGAAAGCGGCGCAGATGGTGAGGCCCAGGTCGTCAAACTTGGTGACAACTTGACGCAATACTTCGCGAGGGTCGGCGAAGAAGGGTTCACCTTCAATTTCGTGCATGGTCATCAGCAGTTGCGCGGTTGGGCGCTTTTGCCATGGTTCATTGCACAGGGTGTCAGGGATGGGATAACAGATTCTGTCTGCGTCACCGATATCCAGACCCAGGCCGGTGCTTTCCACCGTTGAGCCATTGATATCAAGCGCAAATAGAGAGGCCGGCAGGTTGATGCCTTTCTCGTAAACCTTGTGGAGGCTGGTGCGTTCAATGCGCTTACCGCGCACCACACCATTCATATCCGCAATGAGAAGGTCTACGTACAGAACCTCAGGATGATCCTTAAGGAACGCGTTCGCTTCGTTAAGCTGAACGGCACGCGGGGGTACCGACATGATGCAACACCTTTGTTGTTAAAAATATCAATCATTGAGCGCTACGGGTTTCAGTCAACCCGAACGGCATACCGAAGTCAAGCAGCCTCTTTTTTGCCCTCAAAAAGCGCGTAAAGGCCATTTTTGACGCTTTTTAGGGCGTCTTTTACCTTTTTGAAGCCTTGCCGCCCGCAGGCTTGAGCGGGCCGTGTTGTATTTTTTACGGGGGTGTTGTGTAAAAAAATGAACAAGGCTAAGCTCGATTCAAACCCATAACAGCAATAATACCGGGGTGTTACATGTCACGCCTGCCGTTAATCGGCGTCACCGCCTGCACCAAGCAGATCGGTTTGCATCCTTATCACGTCACTGGCGATAAGTACGTGCGAGCAGTCGCGGTGGCCGCCAAAGGCTTGCCTCTGATCCTTCCGTCAATGGCGGAACTGATAGATCCGAACGATATTCTGGACAGTCTGGACGGCCTGCTTTTTACCGGGTCGCCTTCCAATATCGAACCTCATTTGTATCACGGCCCTGCCAGCGTGCCTGGCACGCTGCATGACCCAGACCGTGATCGCGCCACTCTGCCCCTGATTCGCGCCGCACTGGCGGCCGGTGTACCCGTGCTCGGCATTTGCCGCGGCTTTCAGGAGTTGAATGTAGCCCTGGGTGGCTCACTTCACCAGAAACTGCACGAAGTCGATGGCTATATCGAGCACCGCGAAGACCCCAGCGCCCCGGTTGAAGTGCAATACGCGCCGAGCCACGGGATGCACGTGCAGCCCGGTGGTGTACTGGCCGGCCTGGGCTTGCCGCCGGAGTTTTCGGTCAACTCGATTCACACCCAGGGCATCCAGCGTCTAGCGCCTGGCCTGCGGGTTGAAGCGGTTGCCCCGGACGGTCTGGTTGAAGCGGTTTCAGTGGAGGGCGGCAAGGCTTTTGCTTTAGCGGTTCAGTGGCACCCAGAATGGCAGGTAAGCTCTAACCCGATCTATCTCGCCATCTTTCAGGCATTTGGAGATGCCTGTAGACGGCGCGCGACACAACGCGACGCGGATGCGTCAGTAAACGCCTGACTTATTCAAGTCAGGACACTCAGCCCAGAGGCATTTATGAGTAACAACCTCGACCAGCTCACCGATTGGTTGAAAGACCACAAGATCACAGAAGTCGAATGCATGATCGCCGACCTCACCGGGATTACTCGCGGGAAGATTTCGCCGACCAACAAGTTCATTGCCGAAAAAGGCATGCGCCTGCCCGAGAGCGTATTGCTGCAAACCGTAACGGGCGACTATGTCGAAGACGACATCTATTACGAGCTTCTCGATCCGGCAGACATCGACATGATCTGCCGTCCCGACCAGAACGCAGTATTTGTGGTGCCGTGGGCCATTGAGCCGACCGCTCAGGTGATTCACGACACCTATGACAAGCAGGGCAACCCGATTGAGTTGTCGCCGCGCAACGTGCTTAAAAAGGTACTCAAACTTTATGCCGATCGCGGCTGGCAGCCGATTGTGGCGCCAGAAATGGAGTTTTACCTGACCAAGCGCAGTGACGACCCGGACTACCCGTTGCAGCCGCCGATTGGTCGCTCCGGTCGCCCGGAAACCGGCCGTCAGTCCTTCTCTATAGAAGCCGCCAACGAATTCGACCCTTTGTTCGAAGACGTCTACGACTGGTGCGAACTGCAAGAGCTGGATCTGGACACGCTGATCCATGAAGACGGCACGGCGCAGATGGAAATCAACTTCCGTCACGGTGACGCACTGTCGCTGGCCGACCAGATCCTGGTGTTCAAGCGCACCATGCGCGAAGCCGCGCTCAAGCACGATGTAGCCGCCACCTTCATGGCCAAACCCATGACCGGCGAGCCTGGCAGCGCCATGCACTTGCACCAGAGCATCATTGATATCGAAACCGGCAAAAACGTCTTCTCCAATGAAGACGGGACCATGAGCCAACTGTTCCTCAATCACATCGGCGGTTTGCAGAAGTTCATTCCTGAGCTGCTGCCGCTGTTTGCACCGAACGTGAACTCGTTCCGCCGCTTCCTGCCGGATACCTCGGCACCGGTAAACGTGGAATGGGGTGAAGAAAACCGCACCGTGGGGCTGCGTGTGCCGGATGCCGGCCCGCAAAATCGCCGTGTTGAAAACCGTTTGCCGGGTGCCGATGCCAACCCGTATCTGGCGATTGCCGCCAGCTTGCTGTGTGGCTACATCGGCATGGTTGAAGGTATCAACCCGAGTGCGCCAGTGGTGGGTCGTGGTTATGAGCGTCGCAACTTGCGCCTGCCCCTGACCCTCGAAGAAGCACTGGCACGGATGGAAAGCAGCAAGACCGTTGAGAAATACCTGGGTACCAAGTTCATCGCGGGCTACGTGGCAGTCAAACGTGCCGAGCATGAAAACTTCAAGCGCGTCATCAGTTCCTGGGAGCGGGAATTCCTGCTGTTCGCCGTCTGACACGCCGGGGGGCTGCGCCTGGGATGCGCAGCCTCTCCTCTACTGAATCAAGGAGAGTTGTATGACTAGCAAGAACCCGCAAACCCTCGAATGGCAACAACTGAGCAATGATCACCACCTGGCACCGTTCAGTGACTTCAAACAGTTGAAAGAAGTCGGCCCACGCATTATTACCCACGCCAAAGGCGTGTACCTGTGGGACAGCGAAGGCCACAAAATTCTCGACGGCATGGCCGGCCTCTGGTGTGTTGCCATCGGCTACGGACGTGACGAGCTGGCCGATGCCGCCAGCAAGCAAATGCGCGAACTGCCGTACTACAACCTGTTTTTCATGACCGCTCACCCGCCTGTTCTTGAACTGTCCAAAGCCATCGCCGAGATCGCCCCTGAAGGCATGAACCACGTGTTCTTCACCGGTTCCGGCTCTGAAGGCAACGACACCATGCTGCGCATGGTTCGCCACTACTGGGCGATCAAGGGCCAGCCCGACAAGAAAGTCATCATCAGCCGCAAGAACGGCTACCACGGTTCCACCGTGGCCGGCGCCAGCCTGGGCGGCATGACCTATATGCACGAACAGGGCGACTTGCCGATCCCGGGCATCACCCACATCGCCCAGCCGTACTGGTTCGGTGAAGGTGGCGACATGTCCCCGGAAGAGTTCGGCATCCATGCTGCCAACCAGCTGGAAGAACGCATTCTGGAAATCGGCGTCGACAATGTCGGTGCTTTTATTGCCGAGCCGATTCAGGGCGCGGGCGGTGTGATCGTTCCACCTGCCACCTACTGGCCGCGCATCAAGGAGATCCTGGCCAAGTACGACATCCTGTTTGTCGCCGACGAAGTGATCTGTGGCTTTGGTCGTACCGGTGAGTGGTTCGGTAGCGATTTTTACGACCTCAAGCCGGACATGATGACCATCGCCAAGGGCCTGACCTCGGGTTATATCCCGATGGGTGGCCTGATCGTGCGCGACGAAGTGGTTGCGGTGCTTAATGAAGGCGGCGATTTCAACCACGGCTTCACCTATTCGGGTCACCCGGTAGCAGCAGCAGTGGCACTGGAAAACATCCGCATCCTGCGCGAAGAAAAAATTATCGAGAAGGTTCACGCCGAAACGGCACCGTATTTGCAAAAGCGTCTACGTGAACTGAACGATCACCCGTTGGTGGGCGAAGTGCGCGGTGTGGGCATGTTGGGCGCCATTGAACTGGTGCAGGACAAAGCCACGCGCAAACGTTACGAAGGCCGTGGCGCAGGCATGATCTGCCGACAGTTCTGCTTTGATAACGGCCTGATCATGCGCGCCGTAGGCGACACCATGATCATTTCGCCACCTCTGGTGATCAGCAAAGACGAGATCGACGAGCTGGTGACCAAGGCCCGTAAGTGCCTGGATCTGACCTTGGAAGTATTGCGAGGTTAACTGCTAGGCTTTGGGCGCAAGACAACTGCGGTTTGAAAGTAGGCAATTGCGCTCAGAGCCTTAAGAATCAAGGCTCTTCCCTTGAAAGCCTGCCCCGGATCTTGCCAGACTAGCCGCCGGCTTTAGTCACCTTGAGATCAGGTCGCTGAATCGGTGGTTTAAAAGAACAATTGGAGCATTACAGATGAAGGCATCAGGTTTTAAAAAAGCTGGCAAGACCCTTCTCGCCCTCTCCTTGATGGGCATGATGGCTGGGGCAGCTCAAGCGGCGGACAAGGTTCTGCACATCTACAACTGGTCCGATTACATCGCACCTGACACCGTTAAAAAGTTCGAAGACCAAACCGGTATCAAGGTGGTCTACGACGTGTTCGACAGCAACGAGACCCTTGAGGCCAAGCTGCTGGCGGGCAAGTCCGGCTACGACATCGTCGTGCCATCCAACAATTTCCTGGCCAAGCAGATCAAGGCCCAGGTTTACCAGGAGCTGGACAAGTCCAAGCTGCCCAACTGGAAAAACCTCGACCCTGCCCTGCTCAAAGCCGTGGGCGATGCCAGCGACCCAGGCAACAAACATGCGTTCCCTTATATGTGGGGCACCATCGGCATCGGCTACAACCCTGAAAAAGTCAAAGCCGCACTGGGTGTCGACACCATCGATTCCTGGGACGTGCTGTTCAAGCCGGAGAACGCGGCCAAGCTCAAGAGCTGCGGTATAAGCTTCCTCGACTCGCCAACCGAGATGATCCCGGCAGCGCTGCATTACCTGGGCTACCCGACCAACTCGCAAGACAAGAAACAACTGGCCGAAGCCGAAGCACTGTTCCTGAAAATTCGTCCTTCGGTGGGCTACTTCCACTCGTCCAAGTACATCTCGGACCTGGCCAACGGCAACATCTGCGTGGCCGTGGGTTACTCGGGTGACATCGAACAGTCCATTACTCGCGCCAAAGAAGCGGGTGACAAGGTCAAGCTCAAGTACGCCATTCCGAAAGAAGGCGCTGGCAGCTTCTATGACATGGTCGCCATTCCCAAGGATGCCGAGAACGTTGACGCCGCTTACGCATGGATGAACTACCTGATGCAGCCAGAGGTGATGGCTGAAATCACTAACAGCGTGCGTTTCCCGAACGGTAACAAGGCTGCAACGCCGCTCGTGAATAAAGACATCTCTGGCGACCCGAGCATTTACCCGTCGGATGAAGTGAAAGCCAAGCTGTACGCCATCAGCGATTTGCCACCAACCACCTTGCGTTTGCTGACGCGCAGCTGGACCAAGATCAAGTCCGGTAAGTAAGCAAAACGCTGTAGCCGCTGCTGCAGGCTGCGATTGAGACCGAAGCGCCCACTGTTTTCGGTCGCTCGAAGGCCCTTCAGGCCTTATCGCAGCCTGCGGCAACGGCTACAGAATCCGGCAATCGTGCAATAAATTGCGGAAAACTTTGCCGTGTCGGTTTATCGAGGGTAAGTTGCGCGCCGGTTTTGTCTTTGCCAGTTCAGGCTGGTGTGTGACGCGGGCCACTCAGGCCCAACTATTTAGAGGACCACCACGTGTCTATATCTTTGTTTCGCAAGACCCTGCTGGTCGGAGCTGGTTTGACGCTTGCCGTCAGCGTACAAGCGGCACCTGCCGTGCACATTTATAACTGGTCGGACTACATCGCGCCGAACACGCTGGCTGATTTCGAGAAAGCCACCGGCATCAAGCCGGTGTACGACGTCTTCGATTCCAACGAAACCCTGGAAGGCAAGCTGCTGGCCGGACGTACCGGTTATGACGTGGTCGTTCCGTCTAACCACTTCCTGGGCAAGCAGATCAAGGCGGGCGCGTTCCAGAAGCTCGACCTGTCGCAGTTGCCAAATTATTCCAACCTCGACCCTGCCTTGCTCAAGCGCCTTCAGGCAAACGATCCGGGCAACCAATATGCCGTACCGTATCTGTGGGGCACCAACGGCATCGGCTACAACGTCGACAAGGTCAAAGAAGTACTGGGCGTCGATACCATCGATTCCTGGGACGTGGTGTTCAAACCCGAGAACATGAAGAAGCTGCAATCGTGCGGCGTGGCCTTCCTGGACTCGGCCGATGAAATGCTGCCGACCGTGCTCAACTATCTGGGCCTGGATGCCAACAGCACCAACCCTAAAGATTACAAAAAAGCTGAAGCGACACTGATGTCGGTGCGTCCTTACGTCACCTACTTCCATTCTTCCAAGTACATTTCCGACCTGGCCAACGGCAACATCTGTGTTGCGATTGGTTTTTCCGGTGATGTGTTCCAGGCAAAAGCGCGCGCCGAAGAGGCCAAAAAAGGCGTCAACATCGCCTATATCGTGCCCAAGGAAGGCGGCGCACTGTGGTTTGACATGCTGGCGATCCCCAAGGACTCCAGTAACGTCAAGGAAGCCCACACGTTCATCAACTACTTGCTCAAGCCTGAAGTGATCGCTCAGGTCAGCGACTATGTCGGCTATGCCAACCCTAACCCGGCCGCTGACAAGGTGATGGATGAATCGATTCGTACCGACGAGGCGGTGTACCCGACTCAGGCGGTGCTGGACAAAACCTACGTCTCAACCGAGTTGCCGCCGAAAATACAGCGTCTGATGACGCGTACGTGGACCAAGGTCAAGACGGGTAGATAAGCTCGCAAGACCACCTATCCAAGGCTCGATCATCTAGGTCGGGCTGCTAAATTTGTTGGGAGTTTCGTAAATGGCTGTTGCCTCCGGCGCCTATAAGAAAGCCCTCGAGGGCGACCAGACACCTAAACAGGTGCTGGTCAAAATCGACCGGGTCACGAAAAAATTCGACGAGACGATTGCCGTGGACGATGTGTCCCTGGAAATCAACAAGGGCGAAATCTTTGCCATGCTCGGCGGATCGGGATCGGGCAAATCTACCTTGCTGCGTATGCTCGCCGGTTTCGAGCGCCCAACAGAAGGCCGTATTTTCCTTGATGGTGTAGACATCACTGACATGCCGCCGTATGAGCGGCCGATCAACATGATGTTCCAGTCCTACGCCCTGTTCCCGCATATGACGGTGGCTCAGAACATCGCCTTCGGCCTCAAGCAGGACAAAATGTCCGGCGCCGAGATCGATGCCCGCGTGGGTGAGATGCTCAAGCTGGTGCACATGAGCCAGTACGCCAAGCGCAAGCCCCACCAGTTGTCTGGCGGTCAGCGTCAGCGTGTGGCTCTGGCCCGTTCGCTGGCCAAGCGTCCAAAACTGCTGCTGCTCGATGAGCCGATGGGCGCACTGGACAAAAAACTGCGTTCGCAGATGCAACTCGAACTGGTAGAGATCATCGAGCGCGTCGGCGTGACCTGCGTCATGGTGACCCACGATCAGGAAGAGGCCATGACCATGGCCCAGCGCATTGCAATCATGCATCAGGGCTGGATCGCCCAGATCGGCAGCCCGATCGACATTTATGAAACCCCGGTAAGCCGTCTGGTTTGCGAGTTCATCGGCAACGTCAACCTGTTCGAAGGTGAAGTGGTCGACGACGCCGAAGGCTATGCGCGCATCAACTGCCCGGAGCTGGAGAACGACATTTATGTCGGTCACGGCGTCAGCACCTCGGTGGAAGACAAGCACACCACCTACGCTATCCGCCCGGAAAAAATGCTCGTCACCACCGAGAAACCGACCTGCGAATACAACTGGTCGCGCGGCAAGGTGCATGACATTGCCTACCTGGGCGGTCACTCGGTGTTCTACGTCGAGCTGCCGAGCGGCAAGCTGGTGCAGTCGTTCGTGGCTAACGCCGAACGCCGTGGCGCCCGTCCTACCTGGGACGACGAAGTTTACGTGTGGTGGGAAGACGACAGCGGCGTGGTACTGCGCTCATGAACATGCGAAAGCTCAAGCGCCGACTGCAACGAATAACCCCCGGTGGCCGCCATATGGTCATCGGGATTCCATTCCTGTGGCTGTTTCTGTTCTTCATGCTGCCGTTCTTCATCGTTCTGAAGATCAGTTTTGCTGAAGCTGACGTCGCAATTCCGCCTTACACCGAGATCTACAGCTACGTTGACCAAAAAATTCAGCTGCTGCTGAACCTGGGCAACTACGCCATGCTGGGCGACGATGAGTTGTATATCGCAGCTTATCTTGGCTCGCTGAAAATGGCGTTTTTCAGCACGCTGCTGTGCCTGATGATCGGCTATCCGATGGCCTACGCCATCGCCAATGCGCGCAAAGAGATGCAGACCGTACTGGTGCTGCTGATCATGATGCCGACCTGGACCGCGATCCTGATCCGCGTTTACGCGTGGATGGGCATCCTCAGCAACAACGGCCTGCTCAATGGCTTCCTGATGTCGATGGGCTGGATCAGCGAACCGTTGCAGATCCTCAACACCAACATCGCGGTGTATATCGGTATTGTGTATTCGTACCTGCCGTTCATGATCCTGCCGCTGTACGCCAACCTGGTAAAACACGACAACAGCTTGCTGGAAGCCGCGTCGGACCTGGGTTCGAGCACCTTCAACAGCTTCTGGAAAATCACCGTTCCGCTGTCCAAAAACGGCATCATCGCCGGCTGCATGCTGGTGTTTATCCCGGTGGTGGGCGAGTTCGTGATCCCGGAACTGCTGGGCGGCCCGGAAACCCTGATGATCGGTAAAGTGTTGTGGCAAGAGTTCTTCAACAACCGTGACTGGCCGGTAGCGTCTGCACTTGCTGTCGTGATGCTGGCGATCCTGATCGTGCCCATCATTCTGTTCAACCGCAGCCAGGCTAAAGAGCTGGAGGGCAAGATATGAATCGCATCCGTTTCTCTAGTTTTATGCTGGTCGCGGGGTTGTTGTTCATCTACCTGCCGATGCTGATTCTGGTTATCTACTCGTTCAACGCCTCCAAGCTGGTGACGGTATGGGGCGGCTGGTCGCTGAAGTGGTACGTGGGCCTGCTGGACAACACCCAGTTGATGGGTTCGGTGATGCGCTCCATTGAAATCGCCTGCTACACGGCGATTGCAGCGGTTGCGCTGGGTACGCTGGCGGCGTTCGTGCTGACCCGTATCAGCCAGTTCAAGGGCCGCACGCTGTTTGGCGGCCTGGTGACTGCACCGCTGGTAATGCCGGAAGTGATCACCGGTCTGTCGCTGTTGCTGCTGTTCGTGGCCATGGCGCAGATGATCGGCTGGCCGCAAGAGCGTGGCATCGTCACCATCTGGATTGCCCACACCACGTTCTGCTCGGCCTATGTGGCCGTGGTGGTGTCGTCGCGTCTGCGTGAGCTGGACCTGTCGATCGAAGAAGCGGCCATGGACCTGGGTGCCAAGCCGTGGAAGGTGTTCTTTTTGATCACCATCCCGATGATCGCGCCGTCCCTGGCTGCGGGCGCCATGATGTCCTTTGCCCTGTCACTTGATGACCTGGTATTGGCCAGCTTCGTGTCCGGGCCGGGCTCAACGACCTTGCCGATGGAAGTGTTCTCTGCGGTGCGTCTGGGGGTTAAACCCGAGATCAACGCCGTGGCCAGCCTGATTCTGCTGGCGGTGTCGCTGGTGACCTTCATGGTGTGGTTCTTCAGCCGCCGTGCTGAAGAACACCGCAAAAAGGCGATCCAGCAAGCCATCGACGAAGCGACTGCCGACTCCTGGAAACAGCCTGACGTGCGTCGTCCGCAATCGACCAACGCGGCTTAAACCCGGCGTCATAAAAAACCTCGTCTCCCGTGAAAGGGCGGCGAGGTTTTTTTATGGCTTATGGCTTATGGCTTATGGCTTATGGCTTATGGCTTATGGGAAAGGGCCAAAGCCCCTCACCCCAGCCCTCTCCCGGAGGGTCAGGGTGAGTTTTTTTGATCTTTCTAAGGCTTGGCCACTTTCCAGGCGCCGTCCATTTTGTTGTCACCCGTCATGTCGCCGGCTTTCTTGTCCATGACAAAGGTGTACAGCGGCTTGCCGTCGTAGGCCCATTGCATGGTGCCGTCATCGCGTTTGATGGCCGTCCATTCACCCATGTTTTTGGCCATGGCATCGGCTGCCAGCGGTGGCCAGTTGGCCGCACACTTGTCGTTGCACATCGACTTGCCGCCCGCATCCTTGGCGAAGGTGTAGAGCGTCATGCCTTTGTGGTCGACGAGTATGCCGTCCTTGGTCATCGCCGGATCAGCCGCATGCACCAGCCCTGGCAAGGCAAGGGCGGCGGCCAACAGGAAAGTCTTTAGGGGAAGCGAGCGTAAAGTCATCGGAATCGTCCTTTTGTGGTTGTACGATTTGAACTTAAAGCGTAGTCCACGAACCTCCAGGGCGTGGTTGATACTCAAAGCTGTCACACGACTGCAATAATTCCGTTATCTAATGCGCCACAAGACAGTTCAATGACATGAGGAGAACGGCATGGTTGGCAGGAGCATTTTGATCGTTGATGACGAGGCGCCGATTCGCGAAATGATCGCCGTAGCCTTGGAAATGGCAGGCTACGACTGCCTTGAAGCCGATAATGCTCAGGACGCCCATGCCATCATCGTGGACCGTAAGCCGGACCTGATCCTCCTCGACTGGATGCTGCCCGGCGGCACTTCGGGCATCGAGCTGGCCCGTCGCCTCAAGCGCGAAGAGCTGACCAGCGATATCCCGATCATCATGCTCACGGCCAAGGGCGAAGAGGACAACAAGATCCAGGGGCTGGAAGTCGGTGCGGATGACTACATCACCAAGCCGTTTTCCCCGCGTGAACTGGTTGCCCGCCTCAAGGCCGTACTGCGCCGCGCAGGCCCGGCCGATGCAGAATCGCCGATCGAAATCGGCGGTTTGCTGCTCGACCCCATCAGCCATCGCGTGACCATCGATGGCACCCCTGCCGAAATGGGCCCCACCGAATACCGTCTGTTGCAGTTCTTCATGACCCACCAGGAACGCGCCTACACTCGCGGCCAATTGCTCGACCAGGTGTGGGGCGGCAATGTGTACGTGGAAGAGCGAACCGTGGACGTGCACATCCGTCGGCTGCGCAAGGCACTCGGTGAGGCCTATGAAAATCTGGTACAAACCGTGCGTGGCACCGGTTACCGGTTTTCGACCAAGGCCTGAAACCGGCTTTATCTGATCCAACGGCAAGCAAGGACCCGCGCGACGTGAATCGAAACTGGCATGGCACTCTGATTCGTCATTTGTTGCTTCTGGTCACAGGCTGCCTGCTGGTCGGGCTGCTCAGTGGCTATTACGGCTGGAGTCTGGCCATTGGCCTGGCGTTCTATCTGGGCTGGACCCTCAAGCAGTTGTTGCGCCTGCATGAATGGCTGCGCCAGCATAAACCCGACGAAGCGCCACCCGATGGCTACGGCCTGTGGGGCGAAGTGTTTGACAGTATCTACCACCTGCAACGCCGCGATCAGCGGGTCCGTGGCCGCCTGCAAGCGGTGATCGATCGGGTGCAGGAGTCTACGGCTGCCCTCAAGGACGCCGTAGTGATGCTCGACAGCGACGGCAACCTGGAATGGTGGAACCGCGCCGCCGAAACCCTGCTGGGGCTCAAGACGCCTCAGGACAGCGGCCAGCCCGTCAGCAACCTGGTACGCCATCCGCGCTTCAAGGAATATTTCGAGCAAGGCAACTACGGCGAACCGCTGGATATCCCTTCACCGGTCAACGATCACCTGCGCATCCAGCTCTATATCACTCGCTACGGCAACAACGAACACCTGATGCTGGTGCGCGACGTCACCCGGATTCATCAGCTGGAGCAAATGCGCAAAGACTTTATCGCCAACGTGTCCCATGAACTGCGCACGCCGTTGACGGTGATCTGCGGTTATCTGGAAACCCTGCTCGATAATGTCGACGACGTGAACCCGCGCTGGAAACGCCCCCTGTCGCAAATGCAGCAACAGGGTGAGCGCATGCAAACCTTGCTCAACGACTTGCTGCTGCTGGCCAAGCTTGAAGCCACGGACTACCCCTCGGACAACCAGCCGGTGGACATCGATGCGTTGCTGCGTTCGATCAAGAGCGACGCCCAGGCGCTGTCCGGGCAGCGTAACCAGACGATCACACTGGAGGTCGAGGCGCAGGCCTCGCTCAAAGGCAGTGAGGCCGAACTGCGCAGCGCGTTTTCCAATCTGGTGTTCAACGCGGTCAAGTACACCCCGGATGGCGGCAAGGTCCACATCCGCTGGTGGGCGGACAAGGCGGGCGCGCACCTGAGCGTCCAGGACTCGGGTGTGGGTATCGACAACAAGCACCTGTCGCGCCTGACGGAGCGTTTCTACCGGGTGGACTCCAGTCGCAACGCCAGTACAGGCGGCACAGGGCTGGGCCTGGCGATCGTCAAGCATGTGCTGTTGCGCCACCGTGCGCACCTGGAGATCAGCAGCGTGCTGGGCCATGGCAGCACCTTTACGTGCCATTTCGCCCCGGCCCAGGTGACACATTCAAAGCCGCAGCTGCTGGTCGACTAGGCCCTGTGGCCTTTTCCCACTAGGCAAGGATCGCATCTGCCGCTACATTGCTTGGCCATATCCCCCTCATTTGAAACAACGGAACCCTTAAAACTCCATCATGGACCCTTCCCCAGGTTTGACCCTCGCAACACTCTTCGCCGACTTTGGCATGATTCTTTTTGCTCTGATCCTGGTTTTGCTCAACGGCTTTTTCGTTGCGGCCGAATTTGCCATGGTCAAACTGCGCTCGACCCGGGTCGAAGCCATCGCCGATACCAACGGCTGGCGCGGGCAGATCCTGCGTACTGTTCACAACCAGCTCGACGCTTACCTGTCGGCGTGCCAGCTGGGTATCACCCTGGCCTCGCTGGGCCTGGGCTGGGTCGGTGAGCCGGCCTTCGCGCACATACTGGAGCCGCTGCTGGGCGCCATCGGTGTCGAGTCGCCTGAAGTGATCAAGGGCGTATCGTTCTTTACCGCCTTCTTCATCATTTCGTACCTGCACATCGTTGTCGGCGAACTGGCCCCCAAGTCGTGGGCCATTCGCAAGCCAGAGACCCTGTCGCTGTGGACCGCCGTGCCGCTGTACCTGTTCTACTGGGCCATGTACCCGGCGATCTACCTGCTCAACGCCAGTGCCAACGCCATTTTGCGCATTGCCGGTCAAGGTGAGCCCGGTGCTCATCACGATCACGCCTACAGCCGTGAAGAACTCAAGCTGATCCTGCACTCCAGCCGTGGTCAGGACCCGAGTGACCAAGGCATGCGCGTGCTGGCTTCCGCCGTCGAAATGGGCGAGCTGGAAGTGGTCGACTGGGCCAACTCCCGCGAAGACCTGGTGACCCTGGACTCCAAGGCCCCGCTCAAGGAAATCCTGGCACTGTTCCGTCGTCACAAGTTCAGCCGCTACCCGGTCTACGATGCCGAGACCAACACCTTTGTTGGCCTGCTGCACATCAAGGACCTGCTGCTTGAGCTGGCCGACCTTGACCACCTGCCCGAGACGTTCAACCTGGAAGGGCTGACCCGCCCGCTGGAGCGCGTATCGCGCCATATGCCGCTGTCGCAATTGCTTGAACAGTTCCGCAAGGGCGGCGCCCACTTTGCCCTGGTCGAAGAGGCTGACGGCAAGGTCGTTGGCTACCTGACCATGGAAGACGTGCTGGAAGTGCTGGTGGGCGACATTCAGGACGAACACCGCAAGGCCGAGCGCGGCATTCTGTCTTACCAGCCCGGCAAACTGCTGGTACGCGGTGACACGCCGCTGTTCAAGATCGAGCGCCTGCTGGGTGTAGACCTTGACCACATCGAAGCCGAAACCGTCGCAGGCCTGATCTACGACACCCTCAAGCGGGTGCCTGCCGAAGAAGAGCAGCTGGAAGTCGAAGGCCTGCGCATTATCATCAAAAAGATGAAAGGCCCGAAAATCGTATTGGCCAAAGTCCTGAAGCTGGATTAAAGCCTGGCACCACACACATTATTTGTGGGAGCGGGCTTGCTCGCGATGCAAACGACGCGGTTTAACTAAATGACCGCGTTGATGCCATCGCGAGCAAGCCCGCTCCCACAGAGATTCTCCAAATAGCCCTCCTGTAAGATTCTTTACCAGCGACAGCTGGCTGAAAGCTTCCCCCACTAGCATCGGGTCATCACCGGCAATAGACCGGTTGGCCTGGCATGCGCATAACACGCGGTCAGAGCCCTACTACAACAATAAGGGTGACTTTTATGCTGACCTTCCTTGGCTTTGCCATGGTCATTACCTTCATGTACCTGATCATGACCAAGCGCCTTTCTGCCCTGATCGCTCTGATTCTGGTACCCATCCTGTTTGCCGTTTTTGGTGGTTTTGCGCCAAAAATCGGCCCGATGATGCTCGAAGGCATTACCAAGCTGGCCCCGACCGGGGTGATGCTGATGTTCGCCATCCTCTACTTCGCCTTGATGATCGACTCCGGCCTGTTTGACCCGGCGGTGCGCAAGATCCTCAAACTGGTCAAGGGCGACCCGCTCAAGATCTCGGTCGGCACCGCGGTGCTGGCGCTGGTGGTATCCCTGGATGGCGACGGCGCGACTACTTACATGATTTGCGTGGCCGCCATGCTGCCGCTCTACAGCCGCATCGGCATGAGCCCGCGGATCATGGCGGGCCTGATCATTCTGGCCGGTGGCGTGATGAACATGACGCCCTGGGGCGGCCCGACTGCACGCGCTGCCAGTGCGCTGCATGTCGACCCTTCGGACATCTTTGTACCGATGATCCCGGCCATGCTTGCAGGCTGCGTCGCCATCCTGGCCATCGCCTGGTTCTATGGCAAACGTGAGCGTGCGCGTCTGGGCGAGTTGCACCTGCATGGCGATGAAATCGATCACAGCGAAATCAGCGTCTCGCAATACCCTGATGCCCGTCGGCCAAAACTGATCTGGTTCAACGGCGCACTGACGCTGGTGCTGATGATCGCGCTGATTGCCGGCCTGCTGCCTTTGCCGGTGCTGTTCATGGTCGCGTTCAGTATTGCGATGATCGTCAACTACCCGTGCCTGCAACAGCAAAAAGACCGCGTTGCCGCCCATGCCGGCAGCGTATTGGCGGTGGTCGGGCTGATTTTTGCCGCGGGTATTTTTACCGGCATCCTGTCCGGCACCGGCATGGTCGACGCCATGTCGAAAAGCCTGCTGGCCGTGATTCCACCTGCGCTCGGGCCTTATCTGGCCGTGATCACCGCGCTGGTGAGCATGCCGTTTACCTTCTTCATGTCCAACGATGCGTTCTACTACGGCGTATTGCCGGTACTGGCCGAAGCGGCCAGCCACTACGGCATCACGGCAGCCGAAATGGCCCGCGCCTCGATTGTTGGCCAGCCTGTGCATTTGCTGAGCCCATTGGTGCCATCGACTTACTTGCTGGTGGCTTTGGCCGGCATCGAGTTCGGCGATCACCAGCGCTTCACCCTCAAGTGGGCCATTCTGGTGTGCCTGGTCATCATGGTTGCGGCGCTGCTGTTGGGGACATTCCCGCTGTTCAGCACGCTTTAACCCCCTCCGGTGTGGGAGCGGGCTGGCTCGCGATGCAAACGACGCGGTGTTTGAGTTAAACCGTATCGAAGCCATCGCGAGCCAGCCCGCTCCCACAATGCCATCATCGTCCGCCAGTGTTTCAACCTTCCCCGCGCTATGCGATGCTGGCGCTCTGCTCAATTGCCGACTACATGTTAAGAATCATCTGTAGGAACGGCCCGCAGCTATCTGATCCTTAGACATATCTATTACAGGGAGCCAGCATGCTGACCCTGCTCAATCTGCTTTCCGCTGTGGCCTTGCTGATCTGGGGCACACACATCGTCCGAACCGGCATTCTGCGGGTCTACGGCACAAACCTGCGCCATGTCATCGGGCAAAACGTATCCAGGCGCATGTTCGCCTTTGTCGCCGGGATCGTGGTCACCGCCATGGTGCAAAGCAGCAACGCCACCGCCATGCTGGTGACTTCCTTCGTCGGCCAGGGGCTGATGGCGCTGACCCCCGCGCTGGCAACCATGCTCGGCGCCGATGTCGGTACGGCCTTGATGGCCCGGGTACTGACGTTCGACCTCACGTGGCTGTCGCCGCTGCTGATTTTTCTGGGGGTGATTTTCTTTCTGACCCGCAAGCAAACCCGCGCCGGGCAACTGGGCCGGGTCGGGATTGGTCTGGGCCTGATTATCCTGGCGCTGCAACTGATCGTCGAAGCGGCAGCACCCATCACCCATGCCCAGGGCGTGAAGGTGATATTCGCCTCGTTGACCGGCGACATCCTGCTCGATGCCCTGGTCGGCGCCCTGTTCGCAATGATCTCCTACTCAAGCCTGGCCGCCGTGCTGCTGACCGCAACATTGGCCGGCGCGGGCGTGATCAGCCTGCACGTGGCAATCGGTCTGGTGATTGGCGCGAACATTGGCAGCGGCGTGCTGGCGTTCCTCAGTACCAACATGCAAAACGCCGCCGGGCGTCAGGTGGCACTGGGCAGCCTGCTGTACAAACTGATCGGTCTGTTGCTGATCATGCCCGTGCTCAATCCGCTGGTGGCCTGGATGGACAGCCTGAGCTACAGCGCCCAGGAGTTGGTGATCGGTTTTCACCTGCTCTACAACACCGTTCGCTGCTTCCTGATGTTGCCGACGGTAGGCGTGATGGCGCGAATTTGCGCCTGGCTGCTGCCCGAACGCGAGCAGGCCAATGGCGTAGTGAAACCGCGTCACCTGGACCCGACCGCCCTGGACACGCCCAGCCTGGCGCTGACCAACGCGGTACGTGAAACCCTGCGTATTGGCGACCTGATCGACACCATGTTGGTCAATATGCTCGACGTACTGCGCGGCAAGCAAACGGCCATCACCCAGGAAATGCGCACCCTGAGCGATGAAGTCGAAGTGCTGTACAGCGCGGTCAAACTCTACCTGGCTCAGATGCCACGGGAGGACTTGAGCGAACAGGACAGCCGGCGCTGGGCAGAAATCATCGAGCTGGCGATCAACCTCAAACTCGCCAGTGACGTGATTGAACGCATGCTGCGCAAAGTGCAGCAACAGAAAACCTCGCAGCGCCGATCATTCTCAGAAACAGGGCTGGAAGAACTGGTGGGCCTGCATACTCAGTTGATCGACAATCTGCGCCTCGGGCTCACCGTCTTCCTGAATTCGGACCCGCAAAGTGCACGCCAGTTGCTACGCGAGAAACGCCGTTTTCGCGCGCAGGAGCGGCGTTTGGCCCACGCTCATGTAAGTCGTCTGCAGCGTAAAATCACGCAAAGTATCGAGACCAGTTCCATGCACCTGGAGCTGATTGCTGATATGAAACGCTTGAACTCGTTGTTCTGCGGCAGTGCTTATGTGGTGCTGGAAACCTCTGAGATCGGTGCGCTGGAGCTGGATGCCACCGCGGATACCCAGCATTTTCCTTGAACGTTGCCCTCCGGGCTGTTGTCAGTCGTTAAGCAGCGGCTAAGCTGCACCAGCTCAAGGACTCGAGAATTCAGGGATTTTTTATGCGTTGCCTGCTGTTCATATGCTTGCTGCTCGGCGCGGGTCAGGGTTTTGCCCTTGATCGTTACAGCGTTGAGGGCTACCAACTGCCCAATGGTCTGCAACTGATCCTCAAACCCGGCAATGATCGCGGGCACGTGGCCATTCGCCTGGTGGTCGGCGTGGGGCTGGACGATTTCACCTGTGCCGATCAGCAATTGCCGCACCTGCTGGAACACTTGCTGTTCAGTGGCACCGACGCTACCGGCGAAGGTGGCTTGGAGGAGCGAATGCAGGCCCTGGGTGGCGAGTGGAACGCCTTTACCAGCAGCGCCGACACCACTTTTGTGATCGAAGCCCCGGCCAAAAACCAGCGCAAGATCCTCGACCTGCTCCTGGGGCTGCTCACCCATACGCAGCTCACCGAGCAACGTATCAGCGACGCCAAGCAAGTGGTTGAGCGCGAAGACGGCGGCCACTATTCGCACTTGCAGCGGTGGCTGGACCGTCAAGATCTGGGCCACAGCGCCAGCAACCAGCTGGCGGTTGAGCTGGGTCTCAAATGCGCCGAGCGGGCCGAAGTGCATGACCTCACGCGCCAGCAGTTAGAGGCCGTGCGCCAGAACTGGTACGCGCCCAACAACATGACGCTGATTATCGTCGGCGACCTTGACCGGCTGCTGCCTGCCTATCTGGAGCGCACTTACGGTGCTCTCGAGCCGGTCAAGCCCAGCGAGCACCGGCCCTTGGCCGAAATCGATGCCAAGGCCGACGCCGAGCGCGAGCTGGTGCGCGGCGTCGTCGGTGATAGCGCGACCCTGCACTGGCTGTTGCCGGAGCCGGTGATCGAGGGGCAGTCCGATGAAACCTGGAGCCTGCTTCGCGATTATCTGGAGTGGGCGCTGTACAGCGAACTGCGGCTCAAGCACGGCTTGTCTTACGGGCCATGGGCTGAGCGCGAGGTGTTCGGCGGCGTGAGCTTTTTAAGCCTCAATGCAGACCTTGAGCGCGATCAAGTACCTCAGGCCCGGCAGGTTGTGGAGCAACTCAAGGCCCAACTGCTCAAGGACGGGCTGGACCCGCAAGTGTTTGCCCGGCTCAAGAACACCGCCATTGCCCGCAAGGCTTGGACAGTGCAAGGCAACAGCGCGCTGGCCGATTACTACTGGGCTTCGCTGGGTGACTACGACGAGGGCCACTTCACCGATCCGGCGAGGCAGCTCCAGGCCATCAGCCTTGAGCAGGCCAACACGGCGATGCGCGAGCTGTTTGCCGAACCCGGGTATGTGCGCATCGAGAAGCCGCTGTTCAGTTACCACGGCTTGAGCATGGCCATCCTGGGCGGGCTGGCGTTGCTGATCATCGCTGCGGTGGCCTGGCGCACCTGGCGTCGACGTTAAGCGCTCATTGCCCCACTCAGAAACTCTTTGATACCGTAAAATCATTGCCAATTCGCGGCTGGTTAACCCAGCCGCCAGCGTGCGGAGTATTCATCGTGAGTGATCGTTCCAATCCTTGGCAATTGCAGGCCATCGTCTGCCAACTGCGCACGGCGCGAAACCAGTGGCGCACGCAAAACGGGCGTGTCAGTGGCGAGCAGGGGGGCCGCGAGCTGCCTTCGCGTGCCGCGATGGCCGATATTCTTGAAGCCCTGTGCGGTGCATTGTTTCCGATGCGCCTGGGCCCTGTGGATTTGCGTGAAGAGAGTGAAGACTTTTATGTCGGCCACACCCTCGACGTAGCGCTCAATGCCTTGTTGGCCCAGGCCAAGCTGGAGTTGCGCTATGCGGCGCGCCAGAGCGGCCAGCCCGATGATGGCGTCAGCGACACCGCCACCTTGCTGATTCAGGATTTCGCCCTGGCGTTGCCGGGCCTGCGCACCCTCCTGGACACCGACGTACTGGCCGCCTACCACGGCGACCCGGCGGCGCGCAGTGTGGATGAAGTGCTGTTGTGCTACCCGGGGATTCTGGCGGTGATTCACCACCGTCTGGCGCATCATCTGTACCGCGCCGGGTTGCCGTTGCTGGCGCGGATCAGCGCAGAGATTGCGCACTCGGCCACCGGCATTGATATTCACCCGGGCGCGCAGATTGGCCGCAGCTTCTTTATCGACCACGGGACGGGTGTTGTGATCGGGGAAACCGCGATTATCGGCGAACGTGTAAGGATCTATCAGGCTGTGACCCTGGGGGCCAAGCGCTTCCCGGCGGACGAGTCGGGCCAGCTGCAAAAAGGTCATCCGCGCCATCCGATTGTTGAGGATGACGTGGTGATCTATGCCGGGGCGACGATTCTGGGCCGTATTACCATTGGTCAGGGCTCGACCATTGGCGGCAACGTGTGGCTGACCCGCAGTGTGCCGGCGGGCTGCAACCTGACCCAGGCCAACTTGCTGCACGATGACGGGACGCAGAAGTAAGGCAAAACACTGAACTCTAATTGTGGGAGCGCCGCTCCCACAGTTTGTTCAGCATTCACTCAGCGGGCGGTACGCACGCCTTCTGCCAGCGCCGCGCACAAGCTCAGCACACCATCCACCGCCTGTTCAGGGGTCGCGGCATTTTCGATCTTGTCGATCAGTGCCGAACCGACCACCACGCCATCTGCCAGACGGGCAATCGCTGCCGCCTGCTCGGGGGTGCGAATGCCAAAGCCAACGCTGATCGGCAAGTCGGTATGACGACGCAGGCGCTCAATGGCCGCGCTCACTTGTTCGGTGGTCGCGGAACCTGCGCCGGTCACGCCCGCCACCGACACGTAGTACACAAACCCCGAGCTGCCCGCCAACACGGTCGGCAAACGCACATCGTCAGTGGTCGGGGTGGTCAGGCGGATAAAGTCCAGGCCTGCGGCCTGCGCCGGGTCACACAGCTCGCTGTTGTGCTCAGGTGGCATGTCGACCACGATCAGGCCGTCTACGCCCGCAGCGACGGCCTCGGCCACGAACTTGGGCACACCGTAGTGGTGGATCGGGTTGAAGTAGCCCATCAGCACCAGCGGCGTATCGCTGTTGCCTTCACGGAACTCGCGAACCATTTGCAGGGTTTTCGCCAGGTTCTGTTTGTTGCCCAGCGCGCGGATGTTGGCCAGCTGAATCGCCGGGCCGTCGGCCATTGGATCGGTGAAGGGCATGCCCAGCTCGATCACGTCGGCGCCCGCTGCAGGCAAACCCTTGAGGATCGCCAGCGAGGTGGCGTAATCCGGGTCACCGGCGGTGACGAAGGTCACCAGCGCCGCGCGGTTTTGTTCCTTGAGTTCGGTAAAACGCGTTTGCAGGCGGCTCATCAGTGTTTCTCCTGCTGGGACTGTTCCATGTGGTGCATCACGGTTTGCATGTCTTTGTCGCCTCGCCCGGACAGGTTGACCACCATCAGGTGATCGGCCGGCAGGGTGGGTGCGCGTTTGAAGACTTCGGCCAGTGCGTGGGCGCTTTCCAGGGCCGGGATGATGCCTTCGAGGCGGCAGCATTTATGGAATGCATCCAGGGCTTCGTCGTCGGTCACAGAGGTGTATTCGACGCGGCCGATGTCGTGCAACCACGCATGCTCAGGGCCGATACCGGGGTAATCGAGACCGGCAGAAATCGAGTGGGCGTCGATGATCTGGCCGTCGTCGTCCTGCAGCAGGAAGGTGCGGTTGCCGTGCAGCACGCCCGGCTCGCCGCCATTGAGGCTGGCCGCATGCTTGCCGGTTTCGATGCCGTAGCCCGCGGCTTCCACACCGATGATTTCGACGCTGGTGTCATCCAGAAACGGGTGGAACAGGCCCATCGCGTTGGAGCCCCCGCCGATGCACGCCACCAGGCTGTCCGGCAGGCGGCCTTCCTGGGCTTGCATCTGGTCGCGGGTTTCCTTGCCGATCACGGCCTGGAAGTCGCGCACCATCGCCGGGTACGGGTGTGGGCCAGCGACGGTGCCGATCAGGTAGAAGGTGTCGTCGACGTTGGTCACCCAGTCGCGCAGGGCTTCGTTCATCGCGTCCTTCAGGGTGCCGGTGCCCGCGACTACCGGGATCACTTCAGCGCCCAGCAGCTTCATGCGGAACACGTTGGCCTGCTGGCGCTCGATGTCGGTGGTGCCCATGTAGATCACGCACTGCAGACCAAAGCGGGCGGCCACGGTGGCGGTGGCCACGCCGTGCATGCCGGCGCCGGTCTCGGCGATGATGCGTTTTTTACCCATGCGCCGTGCCAGCAGGATCTGGCCGATGCAGTTGTTGATCTTGTGCGCGCCGGTGTGGTTCAGCTCTTCGCGCTTGAGGTAGATCTTGGCGCCGCCACAGAACTCGGTGAGCCGCTCGGCGAAGTACAGCGGGCTCGGGCGGCCCACGTAATCGCGCTGGAAGTAGGCCAGTTCCTTGATGAACTCAGGGTCTTTCTTGGCCAGCTCGTACTCGCGATCCAGGTCGAGGATCAGCGGCATCAGGGTTTCAGCCACGTAACGGCCGCCGAATGAGCCAAACAGGCCATTGGCATCAGGGCCGGTACGCAAAGTGGATTGAGTCATGTGACGCTCCAGATAAAAAGTTACGAAGGTCGATGGCCAGACTTTACCCGCGACAGCCCAGGATGAAAACCGATAAGATCGCCGTAACCTGTCAGGAAAACTCACAGATATCATGAGCCGCGATCTCCCGCCCCTCAATGCCTTGCGCGCATTTGAAGCCACCGCCCGCCTGGGCAGCGTCAGCCAGGCCGCCGAGCAGCTGAACGTCACCCACGGCGCGGTCAGTCGCCAGCTAAAAGTACTTGAAGAGCACCTGGGCGTGAGCCTGTTCGTCAAGGAAGGGCGCGGCCTGAAACTCACGGACGCCGGCATCCGTCTGCGTGACACCAGTAGCGAAGCCTTTGACCGTCTGCGAAACCTGTGCGCAGAACTCACTAAAGGTCAGGTCGATGCCCCTTTTGTGCTCGGCTGTTCGGGCAGTTTGCTGGCGCGCTGGTTTATCCCGCGTTTGGGGCGGTTGAATGCAGATTTGCCGGACCTGCGCTTGCACTTGTCCGCCGGTGAAGGCGATCTCGATCCGCGCCGCCCCGGGCTAGACGCCTTGCTGGTATTTGCCGAGCCGCCATGGCCTGCCGATATGCAGGTGTACGAGTTGGCCAGCGAGCGCATTGGCCCGGTGGTCAGCCCGCGCTATGCCCGTTATGAGCAACTGCGTCAGGCACCTGCCGGCGTGCTGGCGGGTGAACCGTTACTGCATACCACCTCGCGGCCCCAGGCATGGCCGAGCTGGGCGCAGCAGAACGCAATCGAGCCTAAGGAATTGAAATACGGGCAAGGGTTTGAGCACTTGTACTACATGCTTGAAGCCGCCGTCGCGGGGCTGGGTGTGGCGATTGCTCCTGAACCCTTGGTGGCGCAGGACCTGAAAGCGGGACGCCTGGTTGCGCCGTGGGGGTTCAAGCAAACCCCGGCACAACTGGCGTTATGGCTGCCCAAGCGCGCCGCAGACGGGCGCGCCAGGCAACTGGCGCAATGGCTCAAGGCTGAGCTTGCGCGCGATTAGTTACCGCGTTTGCACAACAGAAATGCGGCCAGCAGACCCAGTGCGCCGATGGCAACGCCAGCGGTGGCGTACGGGTGCTCTTGCGCGTATTCGCGAGTGGCGATAGCGGTTTCGCGGGTCTTGTCCTTCACTTCTTCATAGGCGTCGCTGAGCAGATGGCGCGAGTGCTTGAGCGCGTTCTCGGCGTTGTTCTTGAGGACACCCAGGGTCTTTTTGGATTCGTCGGAAGCGTCGTGCTTGAGGCTTTCCAGAGACTTGAGCAGGCTCTCGATCTCTGCTTCCATGCTTTGCAATGAGGCTTTACGTAAAGAGTTGCTAGCCATTAGGGCTCTCCTGCATTGATGAGTGAGGTGCTTGTTAAGTCGGACTACAGAGATTTCAGAAAGTGCAGTTGGCCTGAACTTTTCCTCTCAAATTGCCTACAAAGTATTTAGCACAATCGCTGCTAGGCTTTGATCTACGACAAAGGAGAACGTTATGTCTGACCATCACACCTACAAGAAAGTTGAACTGGTAGGCTCGTCCCCGAGCAGCATAGAAGATGCCATCAGTAATGCACTGGCCGAGGCCAATAAAAGCATCAAACACTTGGAATGGTTCGAAGTGATCGATACTCGTGGGCACATCAAAGACGGTAAGGTTGCGCACTATCAGGTGACGCTCAAGGTCGGTTTTCGGATAGCCAGTAGCTGACACGGTGATGGCGTTTTGAACTTACTGGCTGGCCGTTTGCCATAAACTCGGCTACACCGTCTGGGTGCAGCACGGCACATGCCGCGTTGCACCCTTTTCGTTTTGACCGGGGAATGTCACCGATGAAAAAGATTTTATTGGCTGTAGGTTTGCTGAGTCTGGCAGGAACAGCGTTCGCAGCGGGCAAGCCGTGCGAAGAGCTGAAAAGCGAAATCGCGGCGAAGATTGAGGCTAACGGCGCCACGCATTATTCGCTGACTGCTGTGGATAAAGGCACTTCGGCTGACGGCAAAGTGGTGGGTACCTGCGAAGGCGGTACCAAGGAAATCATCTACAAACGCGGCTAAGTCTTGCGCGCAGCAAAAACGGTGGGAGCGAGCCTGCTCGCGATGTCAGACGGCGCGGTGTTTCAGTTGAACCGCGTCGATGCCATCGCGAGCAGGCTCGCTCACACATTTGTTTTTGCGTTAAGCCTCTTTCATCACCTGCGACAACAATTCATACGAGTGAATGCGGTCTGCGTGTTCATACAAATCACAGGTAAAGATCAGTTCGTCCGCCTGGGTTTGCTCGACCAGCACATCCAACTGAGCCTTGATTTTCTGCGGGCTGCCGACCATCGCCAGCCCAAGGAAGCTCATCACAGCCTCTTTTTCGTGGGGCAGCCACAGGCCGTTCATTGAGTCGACCGGTGGACGCTGTACCAGACTTTGCCCGCGCATCAACGCCAGAATCCGTTGCTGAACCGAGGTGGCCAGATACTCGGCCTGTTCATCGGTATCCGCCGCTACCAGCGGAATGCCTAGCATCACGTAGGGTTTGTCGAGGGTCGCCGACGGCTTGAAGTGGTTGCGGTACACGCGAATCGCTTCGTGCATAAGGCGTGGTGCGAAATGCGAGGCAAAGGCGTAAGGCAAACCAAGCTCCCCCGCCAGTTGCGCGCTGAACAGGCTGGAGCCCAGCAACCACACCGGTACGTTGGTCCCGGTACCCGGCATGGCGATAATCCGTTGATCCGGGGTGCGTGGCCCCAGGTAACGCATCAGCTCGGCCACGTCCTCAGGGAACTCATCGGCACTGCCCGAACGTTCGCGACGCAGGGCGCGGGCGGTCATTTGGTCGGAGCCCGGCGCACGGCCCAGGCCCAGGTCGATACGCCCCGGGTACAGGCTTTCGAGGGTGCCGAACTGCTCGGCGATCACCAGCGGCGCATGGTTGGGCAGCATGACACCCCCCGAACCCACGCGAATGGTCGAGGTACCACCGGCCAGATAACCGATCAACACCGAAGTCGCCGAGCTGGCGATGCCGTCCATGTTGTGGTGCTCAGCAACCCAGAAACGGTTGTAGCCGAACTTTTCAACGTGCTGTGCCAAGTCCAGCGAGTTGCGCAACGACTGGGCTGCGCTGCCATTTTCGCGCACAGGTACCAGATCGAGGGTCGAGAATTTGATGTCAGACAGTCGTTTCATCAGCCGGCTACTCCAGGTGGGGTGCAGGTCCAAGCGCTCGCTTGGCCCGCCAGTGACTACAGCAATATGGGCATATACCCGAGTTTCAATGGCAGGCGGGGAATTGAGCGATTAAAAAAGACGACTGGTCCGACAAGATGAACTTTGTGGAGCCGACTACCCTCACAACGTTAGTCAGGGCGTGAATCCTTCGCGCCGTTCTTCAGGAGGCACGCATGAGTATTAAAAAGAAAGCATCGGCTCATTGGGCAGGCGACCTTAAAACCGGCATTGGCTCCATCTCCACTGAAACCGGGGTACTGCGCGAAGCGCCGTATGGTTTCAAGGCGCGATTTGAAGGCGGCAAGGGCACCAACCCCGAAGAACTGATTGGCGCAGCCCATGCAGGCTGCTTTTCGATGGCGCTGTCGATGATCCTCGGTGATGCCGGGCTCAAGGCCGACAGCATTGATACCAGCGCTGAAGTGACGCTGGACCAGGTGGACGGCGGCTTTGCGATTACCGCCGTGCACCTGGTGCTCAAAGCCAAGGTGCCCGGCGCAACCCAGGCGCAATTTGACGAACTGACCACCAAGGCCAAAGAAGGCTGCCCTGTGTCCAAGGTGCTGAACGCCAAAATCACCCTCGATGCCACGCTGGTGAGCTGACCCTGTACGCCGCCCCGCTTGTCGCAAGCGAGGCGGCGCTGGCCCGAACAGTTTGACCCTGGCTGCGTCAGATCAGTCCTGTGCTGTGGCAAATGTGATCGAATGCACGCCACTGGCGTCAGATCATGACTTTGCGTACTGCCTCAAGGGAGTCTCACCATGAAACGTTTTGCTCTAGCGGTTATCTGTTGCTCCATGGCCACCTCGGCACTGGCGGCCCCCAAGGCGTGTGAAGAACTGAAGGATGAAATCGAGGCCAAGATCCAGGCCAACAATGTGTCGTCCTACACGCTCGAAATCGTGACCAATGAAGAAGTCCATGACGAGAATATGGTGGTCGGGTCGTGCGAGTACGGCAGCAAAAAGATCATCTATCAAAACAATGGTCAGGCTTCACGGTAAGCAGTTGACCTGCCGCTCCTCGGCCACCACCTTGCCCGCAGCGTTGTACAGCCGGGCGTAGGCGTTGAAGCCCAGTGAGCGCGCCTGGAGCCTGTAACGCTGGCCGGGCTGGAAGTTGTCGTAATCCAGGGTGACGTAGCACAGGCGTTCTTGCGGATCGCTGAACATGCCCATGCCGCCGACAAAGATCTCGAAATCGAAACGCACCACCAATTCATGCCGGCCGGGCGTGACTTGAAAATAGCGGCCGTCAGGCATGCGCCGGTTATCCAGGCGCTCGGCCATCACCAGCTTGCCGGTTTGTGTTTCAAGGTCGACCCAGGCCATTTTCGGGTCCGCCGAAGGCAATGGCGTGCTGGCGCAGGCGCTCAGCAGGCAAGTGGTCAACACAAGCAATAAAGTGCGCATGATGATTTCCAGAAAATTTGTTACATAAGCATAGCGCGCAATGCCGCTTCGCAGTTTAGCCCCCTGTGGGAGCCGGGCTTGCCCGCGATAGGATCGATGAAGTTTGCCTTAAGGACCGCGGTGCCTGTATCGCGGGCAAGCCCGCTCCCACACTATTGTCACTCGCCCACTGGATTGCTCTATGACCCCGCCTGTTCGTTGCCTGCCGGCCCTTGTCTTGTCGATAGTGCTCAGCGGTTGCTCCAGTGCCGGTTATTACTCGCAACTGGCAGGTGGGCAATGGCAGTTACTGCAGGCCCGAGAGCCGGTGAGCACGGTCATTACCGACCCGCAGCGCCCGGCGGCATTGCGTGAGCAATTGGTAAAAGCCCAGGCCGCCAGAACCTTTGCCAGCGAGCACTTGCACCTGCCGCACAACCAGAGCTATCGCCTGTACGTCGACCTCAAGCGGCCTTATGTGGTGTGGAATGTGTTCGCCACGCCAGAGTTTTCCCTCAATCCTGTCACCCATTGCTTCCCGATTGCCGGGTGCGTGGCCTACCGTGGCTATTACAGCCTGGGTGCGGCGCGAGGCGAAGCAGCCCTGCAACGTCAGCAAGGCCAAGACGTGCTGGTCAGCGGGGTTGAGGCCTACTCGACGTTGGGCTGGTTTGATGACCCGATCCTCAACAGCATGCTCACCTGGGGCGACGAGCGCCTGGCCACGCTGATTTTTCACGAGTTGGCGCATCAACGTTTTTATGTGAAAGACGACAGCGAATTCAACGAGTCTTTTGCCAGTTTCGTCGAACAGGAAGGCACCCGCCAATGGCGCGCCTATCAAGGCCTGCCACCCTCCAGCGCCAACAGCCTGCAGCAACGCGAGCAATTCACCGCACTGGTGCTGGACACTCGCCAGCGCCTGCAGAAACTCTATGCTCAGCCTTTGCCGGCTCAAGAGATGCGTCAGCGCAAAGCTGCGCAATTCGACCGAATGCGCCGCGATTATCGTCAGATGCGTGATCAGCAATGGGCGGGAAATAACCGCTTTGATGCGTGGATCAATGCACCGATGAATAACGCCAAACTCTTGCCCTTTGGCCTTTACGATCAATGGGTGCCTGCCTTTGCTGCGCTGTTCAAGCACTCGGGCGGTGATTGGCAGGTGTTTTATGGCCAGGTTGAGCAGTTGGGCAAACTGCCAATGGTTCAGCGCAAGGCGGCCTTGCAGCAATGGGTGGCACCGCCGCCTGCCTGACGGTGCCAGATGTGAAAATACTGCACACACAACAGATCCTGAAAGATGACGGTGCGTACCTCCATGCACCGTGAGGGCGTGTGATTAAGCTTTATTGGTGGTCAGAGATTACTGCATGGGCTCTGCCTGATGCCCTATGCGGGCTGTAGGGCTGCCCCCATGGCGGTCGAAATCATCACGCCTTTAAACGCACACGGCCAGGCGTGTGCGGTACCCCGGTATGACATGGGTCCTCAACCTGACTTTTAGTCTGTGCTCCCGCGTCGTCTGGCGCGATTCGCCACGACGCACAGACAGGAGGTTTGAACTTGAGCGATCGAAATCCACTTTTACAATCCCATGATCTCGTGCCGTATGAGGACATATGGCTTGAGCACCTGCAGCCGGCCATCCTTCAAATAGTCACCGACAACCGCAAGGCCATGGCGGACATCATTGCCAGCCAGTCATTGAACCCCACCTGGGACGGGTTAGTGCTGGCGATGGATGAACTACAGGCCCGGCTGGACGAAGCGGGCGATGCGCTCGAGACGTTGAGTCAATTGCCAAGACCCTCGCAATGGCATGCCGCCGTCGGTGCATGCCGCCTGGAAATCAGCTCGTGGTACTCCGAAGTGAAACAGAGCATGCCCCTGTTCCAGGCGTATCAGACCCTCGCCAACAGCGAGGCTGCGGCGCAATTCAGTGCGGCCCAAACAACGTTGCTGACCAGAAAACTCAACGACTGGCGTATATCTGGCGTGAATTTGCCTGCCGCTGAGATGAAGGCGCTTGCCACGCTCAATGACACGATCGGTACGCTTGAAGGGGTATTCCAGGACAACGTACACGCCGCCAACAGCGGCTGGGAAAAACACATCACCGACGAAAGCCAGTTATCCGGGCTCAGTGCCCACCTCAAAACAAAGCTGGCATTGCGGGCGAAGGCTTCCGGGCGTGATGGCTGGTTGCTGACCCTTGAAGAAGAGGCCGTTTACACCGACGTCATCAGCCAATGTGAAAATCGGGCATTACGCCAGGAGTTGTTCACCGCTTACAGCACCCGTGCCTCGGATCAGGGGCCTAACGCCCTTGAGTATGACAACGGGCCGGTACTTGAGCAGTTGCTGGAGTTGCGCCAGCAGAGAGCAGCCCTGTTGGGCTACGAAAATCATGCGCAGTACAGCCTGCAAACCAGGATGGCTACGTCGACGGCGCAGGTTCTGAACTTTATAAAATCGCGTATTGCCAGCGAAAAACCCTTGCTCGACAGTCAGGCCCAGGTACTCCGTGATGCGGCAGCATCACTGGGCTATACCGACCTTGGCGCGTGGGACTACGCCTATTTGGCGCAAATGATGGGTGCCCGTCAGTCTGATATTTCCGGGGCTGAGCTGAGCGCTTACTTCCCGTTCAATCGCGTGCTGGAAGGTTTGGTTTTAGTGGTGCAACAGCTGTTCGGCGTGCGCCTGATCAAGCAAAAAAACTTCAGCAGCTGGCACCCCGACGTACAGTTATTTGAAGTGCGGGAGGGTGAAAGCCTGCTGGGGCATATCTTTGTCGACCCCTATTGGCGCGCCCCAAAAATGGACGGTTGCTGGACTCAACCCGCACGCAACCGCCGGGTCGATGCCCAGGGGCGGGTCACACTGCCGGTGGCGATTTTTCATGGCAACTTTGGCGCCCCCAGCGCCGATACCCCGTCCTTGCTCAGTCATTTGCAGCTGAGCATGCTTTTTCATGAGTTCGGGCACTGTTTGCAACAAGTCCTCACGCGCAGTTCGCTGCGCGAGCTGTCGGGTATCAGGGGGCTGGGGGTTGATGCCAGCGAGTTCGCGGGCAAGATGCTGGAAGAGTGGTGCTGGTCCCGGGAGAGCCTGCTCTGGATTGCCCGTCACCATAAGACAGATGAAGGGCTGAGCACCGAGCAGATTGATCAGATTCTGGAAGCGAGAGAAGTCGCCTCGGGGCTCAGAACGGCAGATGAGTTGATGCGTTCATTGTTTGATTTTGAACTGCACCGAACCTATGGCGATGGTCGCAGCGTGCAAGAGGTTCTGCTCAGTACGAGGAAGGTGGTGCAACCGCTGGCCTGGCCAGAGACTGACCGGTTTGCCCAGGCGTTCGACTATATGGTGACGGGCTATGACGCCGGGTATTACGCCTATCAATGGTCCCAAAGCCTGGCCCGGCAAGTGTTTGAACGGTTCGAACGCGATGGCGTTTTCAACGCAGACACTGGCCGGGAATTTCGCGAGGCGTTTTACACACCGGGCGCTGAGCGCCCGCTGCTGGAGTCCTTCGAGATCTTCATGGGCAAACCGCCCGAAGGTTTTTGACTGCCTCAGGACCTGACGGGCTTGAACCAGCTCATCACCGCACACGAAGCCAGCGCGCTGGTGCTGCAGGCGCCGCTGCTCAAGGCTGCACGCAACTGCGGGATATCCGCCTTCATCATGTAGCTCACGCCATCCTTGTGGTGTGAGCTTTCACCAAAGCCGCCTTGGGTCATCTCCTTGAGTGCGTCTTCCTTGCTCCAGTCCTCGATCACCACGCGGTACATCGCCGACATCAAGCCCGTGCGATCCGAGCCGTGTTTGCAGTGCATCAATACCGGGCCCTTGGCTTGTGCCGTCTGGATAGCGCGCAATGCGGCCAGCACATCAGCGTCGTCCACGTGATTGGTGCGGTAAGGCAACTGAACCTGGGTGACGCCGGGCGTCTTCAGCCAGGAACTGTCAGCTTCGGGCAAAAAGTTGATCACGGTGGTGATGTGGAGCTTTTCCAGCAACGGTTGCGCTGCGCTGTCCGGCAACGCGCTGCGGTACAGGGTCGGTGACATCTGGTACAGGTTGTACGGTGTCGCGACAGGCTGAGCCCACTGCGCGGGGCGAGATGCAGACGCTTCATCCGCCTGGGCCTGTGGCAACGCAAACAGAGCAAGCAACGTCAGGCACAAAGCAGGAAAGAGGCGGGATCTCGGCATGTCAGGTCGACCGTATTGAGTTGGGTTGAGGGGTAGGTCGCCAGATTGAGCGAAACCGAATCAAAACTCTGTGAGTCAGTTGTCAAAAATGTGTGATCGCTCAGTACCGTCGACGGTGCGGCAAAATTACGCATGAAACGATTCACCTGACCGAAAGGCCTGTTAGAATTTGTAACTAATGTTTGCTGCGCGTCCTGTTCCTTTCGGTTCGTTCGACCTGTTCCGCTGCCAAAACGAAAGCTGCCAATGAGCGGCTGTAATCCGCGACTGCCTGATGAGGTGCCCCCGCATGTCTGAGCAAGACAATCCCCGGCGTGAGTTTTTGCGCAAAACCCTGACCCTGATCCCAGTGGTCACTGTGGCCAGCACCGGCCTCGGTGGTTCTGTGCTGATGGCCACGCCTGCGGCTGCCGCGCCCGAACCTGACAAGCGCACGCCGGCCCCTGCCACAGCGTATGAACCCACTTATTTCACCGCCGAAGAGTGGGCATTCGTGAACGCTGCTGTGGCGCGCCTGATCCCGGCAGACGAGCAAGGCCCCGGTGCCCTGGAAGCAGGCGTTCCGGAATACATCGACCGCCAGATGAACACGCCTTACGCCAGCGGCGCCCTGTGGTTCATGCAAGGTCCGTTCAATGCCGACGCGCCACCTGAAATGGGCTGGCAGAGCAAACTGGTGCCAAAACAGATCTATCGCCTGGGCATCGCTGCCACGGAGGCACTGTGCAAAAAAGCCTATAACTCAACGTTTGCTGGGCTAGACAGCGCTACCCGAGACGAAGTGCTCAAAAAACTGGAGGCAGGCACGCCTGAATTCGAGAACGTCCCGGCCAAGATGTTTTTCAGTTTTTTGCTGCAAAACACTAAGGAAGGTTTCTTTTGCGACCCGATTCACGGTGGCAACAAAGGCATGGTCGGCTGGACCATGATCGGCTTTCCTGGCGCGCGCGCAGATTTCATGGACTGGGTTGAGCGCAACGAGCAGTACCCCTTCCCGGCAGTATCCATCCGCGGCGAGAGGGCTTGAGCATGTCGACCGTTATGAAAAAAGTTGATGCAGTTATCGTCGGTTTCGGCTGGACCGGCGCGATTATGGCCAAAGAACTGACCGAAGCTGGCCTGAATGTTGTGGCCCTCGAACGTGGCCCAATGCAGGACACCTACCCGGACGGTAACTATCCACAGGTGATTGATGAACTGACCTACAGCGTACGCAAAAAGCTGTTTCAGGACGTCTCCAAAGAAACCGTCACCATCCGTCACAGCATCAATGACGTGGCCCTGCCGAATCGCCAGCTGGGCGTATTTCTGCCCGGCAACGGTGTCGGCGGCGCAGGTTTGCATTGGTCGGGCGTCCATTTTCGGGTAGACCCGATGGAGCTGCGGATGCGCAGCCATTACGAAGAGCGCTACGGCAAAAAATTTATCCCTGAAGGCATGACCATTCAGGATTTCGGCGTCAGCTATGAAGAGCTGGAACCGTTTTTCGACTATGCCGAAAAAGTGTTCGGTACTTCGGGCCAGGCCTGGACAGTCAACGGTCAACTGGTGGGCGAAGGCAAAGGCGGCAACCCTTATGCGCCCGATCGTTCCGATAATTTCCCGTTGTTGTCGCAGAAGAACACTTACTCCGCGCAACTGTTTCAAAAAGCGGCCAATGACGTGGGCTACAAGCCTTACAACCTGCCATCTGCGAACACCTCCGGGCCTTATACCAACCCGTATGGTGCACAAATGGGCCCGTGCAATTTCTGCGGCTTCTGCAGCGGTTATGTCTGCTACATGTATTCCAAGGCATCGCCCA
Source organism: Pseudomonas sp. B424 (assembly GCF_055408345.1). Lineage (NCBI taxonomy): Bacteria > Pseudomonadati > Pseudomonadota > Gammaproteobacteria > Pseudomonadales > Pseudomonadaceae > Pseudomonas > Pseudomonas sp. B424. Next base: position 182,963 of record NZ_JBUZTL010000007.1, read on the forward strand.
ACGTAAACATCCTGCCGGCGCTCAAGCCGCTGCCGAACTTTGAGCTGCGCCCTGATTCGCATGTGATCCGGGTCAACCTGGACAGCACTAAAACCAAGGCCACCGGCGTGACTTACATCGATGCCCTGGGCCGTGAAATCGAACAGCCGGCCGATCTGGTGATTCTCGGTGCATTTCAACTGCACAACGTGCGGTTGATGCTGCTCTCGGGCATCGGCAAGCCTTACAACCCGGTCACCAATGAAGGTGTGGTGGGCCGTAACTTCGCCTACCAGAACATGGGCACCATCAAGGCCTACTTCGATAAAGACGTGCACACCAACAACTTCATCGGCGCGGGCGGCAATGGTGTAGCGGTCGATGATTTCAACGCGGACAACTTCGACCACGGGCCCCATGGCTTTGTCGGGGGCTCGCCGATGTGGGTCAACCAGGCTGGCAGCCGACCGATTGCCGGCACTTCCAACCCGCCGGGTACTCCGGCCTGGGGTAGCGCCTGGAAGCGTGCAACCGCCGATTACTACACCCACCAGGTGTCGATGGACTCACACGGTGCGCATCAGTCCTACCGTTGTAACTACCTCGACCTTGATCCGGTGTACCGCGATGCCTACGGCCAACCGCTGCTGCGGATGACCTTCGACTGGCAGGAAAATGACATCAAGATGAACCGTTTCATGATGGAAAAAATGGGCAAAATCGCCGAAGCGATGAACCCCAAAGCCATCGCCCGAATTGGCAAGCAGGTCGGTGACCATTTCAACACGGCCTCCTACCAGACCACTCACCTGAACGGTGGCGCGATCATGGGCACCGACCCTAAGACCAGCGCCCTGAATCGCTACTTGCAGAGCTGGGACGTGCACAACGTGTTTGTGCCGGGTGCTTCTGCCTTCCCGCAAGGTTTGGGATACAACCCGACAGGCTTGGTTGCCGCGTTGACCTATTGGTCGGCCCGGGCGATCCGTGAGCAGTACCTGAAAAACCCCGGCCCACTGGTTCAGGCATAAGGAGCGATGACCATGAAAGCATTTGTTATCGCGACCCTGACCTTGTTCGCCAGCTTCTCGGCGGTGGCCGCAGACAGCGACCCGCAGGCCCTGGTCAAGCAAGGTGAATACCTGGCGCGCGCCGGTGACTGCGTGGCGTGCCACACGGCCAAGGACGGCAAGCCGTTCGCCGGTGGCCTGGCGATGGAAACCCCGATCGGCACGATTTATTCGACCAACATCACGCCGGGCAAAAATGGCATTGGCAGTTACAGCTTCGAAGATTTTGACAAGGCTGTGCGCCATGGCATTGCCCAGAACGGCAGCACGCTGTACCCGGCCATGCCGTACCCGTCTTATGCGCGGGTCAACCAGGCCGACATGCAGGCCTTGTATGCCTACTTTATGCGGGGCGTAAAACCCGTCGAGCAGGAGAACAAGGAGGCCGATATCCCTTGGCCGCTGAGCATGCGCTGGCCGCTGGCAATCTGGCGCTGGCTGTTTGCCCCGGCGGTTGAGGATTTCAAGCCTGAGGCCGGACAAGACCCTGTGGTCAGTCGCGGTGCTTATCTGGTGGAAGGCCTTGGCCATTGCGGCGCGTGCCATACGCCACGGGCGTTGACCATGCAGGAAAAGGCCCTGGGTGCGAGCGACGGCAGTGCATTCCTGTCAGGCAGCGCTCCGCTGGAGGGCTGGATCGCGAAAAACCTGCGCGGCGACCACAAGGACGGACTGGGCAGTTGGAGCGAAGAGCAGCTGGTGCAATTCCTCAAGACCGGGCGCAGTGATCGCAGTGCGGTATTTGGCGGCATGAGCGATGTGATTGTGCACAGCATGCAGTACATGTCTGACGCCGACTTGACGGCCATTGCCCTCTATCTGAAGGCTCTGCCTGCTGTGAACCCGGCGGATATGCCGCACCAGTACGATCCGGCAGTGGCAGATGCCCTGTGGAACGGTGATGACAGCAAGCGCGGCGCGGCGGTGTACATCGACAACTGCGCGGCTTGCCATCGCACTGACGGTCACGGCTATACCCGCGTGTTCCCGGCATTGGCGGGCAACCCGGTGTTGCAGTCGGACGACCCGACGTCGCTGATCCATATCGTGCTTAAGGGTGGGACGTTGCCTGCGACGCATACGGCGCCGTCGACCTTCACCATGCCTGCCTTCGACTGGCGCTTGTCGGATCAGGAAGTGGCCGATGTGGTCAACTTCATCCGCACCAGCTGGGGCAACCAGGCCGGGGAAGTGAAGGCCGGGGATGTTAAGGCGATTCGCACACCCTGAGTATTGGGTGGGAGCGGGCTTGCTCGCGATGCAGTTGACTCGGTATGCCTGAATTACCGATTCGATCCCATCGCGAGCAAGCCCGCTCCCACAGTGGGTATTCAGGGTTGTTTTGCACCCGTCCCAAACCACTTCTGCGACAACGCCTCCAGCCGCCCATCAGCCTTGATCCGTTGCAGCGCCTTGTCCAGGCTGGCCTGGAACGCCGGGTTGCCCTTCTGGAAGGGAATCGCCAGCGCCACCTCTTCGTCCGTGACCGGCGGCTTTGGCGCTACGGTCATCAGAGGTTGACGTTCGACAAACTGGCTGCCCTGGGCTACGCCTAAGTACTGACCCTGAAGTGTTGCAAGGGTAGTGGCCGGGCGCGGTTTTTCTGGCTGGGCGATCGTCTGCGCCGAGGTGTAGCTGTAAGGTTCGCTGAAGTCGAAACGATCCTGAAGTTCGGGGGTCAAAGCGATGTGGTTAATGGCCACATCGTATTTACCGTTTTCGACACCTGACAGCAGGTCATTGCTGTCAGTCACAAGGATGGAGGGATGCACTTCCAGCTCTTGGGCCAGCAGCTCGGCCAGTTCCACTTCAAAGCCGGCCAGACGTCCGTCCTGCTTGAAGCTGAAGGGAGGGGTATCGGCCTCCAGGGCGATGCGCAGTTCACCCCGGTCGTTTACGTCGTCGATCAGTTCGGCTTGAGCAAAAGGGCTCGCCAGTGGCAGTAAAAGCATCAGGCCTGGCAGAAAACGCATGGTCACTCCTTTGAATTTGATGCAAGCGATTCGCAACTGGTGTGCGCTTTGCTTTATGTTGGTCAATTGCGGCGTTGGACAACAGATTGTCTCAAAGTTGTCCGGGGCCTGAGTTTTTTGCAAAAACCGGAGAAAAAAATGAAAGCTCTACTGTCTCGTGTTGCGTTGGCTTCTGTATTGATGGGCGCTTCAGTTATGGCCACGGCCGCCGGTATGCCGACCACCCCGGCCCCCAAGGGCGCCGAAGTGTTTATCGTGTCCCCTGCAGACGGTGCCACTGTGGATAAAACCTTCACCGTTAAATTCGGCGCCAAAAATGTCGCCATCGCCCCGGCTGGCGACCAAACCGCAAACACCGGCCACCACCATCTGCTGATTGATGTCGACACTCTGCCCGCCGCCGCCATGCCAATCCCGGCGGACGCCAACCACGTGCACTTCGGCAAGGGCCAGGTCGAAACCGAAGTCACCCTGACACCGGGCAAGCACACTCTGCAACTGGAACTGGGCGACAAAAACCACGTACCGTTTGAGCCTGCCGTTGTTTCGAAAAAAATCACCGTCAATGTGAAGTAGTTTTCAACACGGTCATAAAAAAGGGAGACCCGAGGGTCTCCCTTTTTATTGAGGCGCGTTTTAGAACAGCACGCGGCAACGGATAGTGCCTTTGATGGTCTGCAGCTTCTCTTGCGCCAGGTCCGAGGACTCGGCGTCGACGTCGATCACTACATAACCAACTTTTTCGTTGGTTTGCAGGAACTGGCCGGAGATGTTGATCCCGTTTTCGGCGAAGACCTTGTTGATCTCGCTCATCACACCCGGAATGTTCTCGTGGATGTGCAGCAGGCGGTGCTTGCCAGGGTGAGCCGGCAGGGCCACTTCCGGGAAGTTCACGGACGATACCGAAGTACCGTTGTCGCTGTACTTGACCAGCTTCTCTGCCACTTCCAGACCGATATTGGCTTGCGCTTCAGCGGTGGAACCGCCGATGTGCGGGGTCAGGATCACGTTGTCCAGGCCGCGCAGCGGGCTTTCGAACACGTCGTCGTTGGAGCGCGGCTCAACCGGGAATACGTCGATGGCGGCGCCGATCAGGTGCTTGTCCTTGATCGCGTCAGCCAGGGCGTCCAGTTCAACCACGGTGCCACGTGCGGCGTTGATCAGAATCCCGCCCTTTTTGATGGCGCGGATTTCTTTCTCACCGATCATCCACTGGGTGGCGGCGGTTTCAGGCACGTGCAAAGTCACGATGTCGGACATGCCCAACAGTTCGTGCAGGTTGCCGACCTGAGTCGCGTTGCCCAATGGCAGCTTGGTCACAGTGTCGTAGAAGAACACTTGCATGCCCAGGCCTTCAGCCAGTACCGACAGTTGAGTACCGATCGAACCATAACCGACGATGCCCAGCTTTTTGCCGCGGATTTCGAAGGAGTTGGCTGCGCTTTTGATCCAGCCACCACGGTGGCAGGAAGCGTTTTTCTCAGGGATGCCACGCAACAACAGGATCGCTTCAGCCAGTACCAGCTCGGCCACCGAACGGGTGTTGGAGTAGGGGGCGTTGAAAACAGCGATACCGCGCTCACGTGCAGCGTTGAGATCGACCTGGTTGGTGCCGATGCAGAAACAACCAACAGCGACCAACTTCTTGGCGCAGTCGAACACTTCTTCGGTCAGCTGGGTACGAGAACGGATGCCGATAAAGTGGGCATCAGCGATCTTTTCCTTCAGCTGGGCTTCAGGCAAGGAACTGGTGATGTACTCAATGCTGGTGTACCCGGCAGATTTGAGCACTTCAACAGCGGATTGGTGGACGCCTTCCAAAAGAAGGAACTTGATCTTGCTCTTATCGAGAGAAGTCTTGCTCATCTGCGTAAACCTGTGTCCCAGAGAAAAAATGGCAGGGAATGGACAGCGAGAGCTGACCTGGCCGGCGTGAAGACCGGCACCGAGAATCGTCCTACGGCTCGATTCTACGGGGGGGTCGTATGCTAGCATAAGCGCCCCGCTAAACACCCATTCCTGCGACGTGAAGCGTTCTCAGGATGACCATGAATTGTTCGAGAGTTCTGTTGATGACCCATCCTGCCTTGATTGATGAGCTAAAGACCCTGGTAGAGCCTGGCAAGGTCTTGACCGATGCCGACTCCCTTAATGCTTACGGCAAGGATTGGACCAAGCATTTCGCCCCGGCCCCGCTGGCCATTGTGTTCCCCAAAACCACCGAGCAGGTGCAGGCCATCGTGCTGTGGGCCAACGCCAATAACGTGGCTCTGGTGCCTTCGGGCGGCCGTACCGGTTTGTCCGCCGCGGCAGTGGCGGCCAATGGCGAAGTGGTTGTGTCGTTCGACTACATGAATCAGGTGCTGGGCATCAACTTGACCGATCGCACCGTGGTCTGCCAGCCGGGCGTGGTTACCGAGCATTTGCAAAACCTGGCCGAAGAAAACGGCCTGTACTACCCGGTGGATTTCGCCTCGGCAGGTTCCAGCCAGATTGGCGGCAACATCGGCACCAATGCCGGCGGGATCAAGGTGATTCGCTACGGCATGACCCGCAACTGGGTGGCGGGCATGAAAGTGGTGACCGGCAAGGGCGACGTGCTTGAGCTGAACAAGGACCTGATCAAAAACGCCACCGGCTATGACATGCGTCAGCTGTTTATCGGCGCTGAAGGTACTCTGGGTTTTGTGGTGGAAGCCACCATGCGCCTGGACCGTGCGCCGAAGAACCTCACCGCGATGGTGCTCGGCACTGCGGACTTTGATTCCATCATGCCCGTGCTGCATGCGTTTCAAAGCAAGCTGGACCTGACGGCATTTGAGTTCTTCTCCGACAAGGCACTGGCCAAAGTGATGGGCCGTGGTGATGTGCCTTCGCCATTCGAGACCGATTGCCCGTTCTATGCGTTGCTGGAATTTGAAGCGACCACTGAAGAAGTGGCCAACGCGGCGCTGGAAACCTTCGAACATTGCATGGAAGAAGGTTGGGTGCTCGATGGCGTGATGAGCCAGAGCGAGACCCAGCTGCAAAACCTGTGGAAACTGCGCGAATACATCTCCGAGACCATTTCCCACTGGACTCCGTACAAAAACGACATTTCGGTCACTGTGTCGAAAGTGCCGGCATTCTTGAAAGAAATTGACGCGATTGTCGGCGAACACTACCCGGACTTCGAAATTGTCTGGTTTGGCCACATCGGTGACGGCAACCTGCACTTGAATATCCTCAAGCCTGAAAACCTGAGCAAGGACGAGTTTTTTGCCAAGTGTGCGACGGTGAACAAGTGGGTATTTGAAACCGTAGAGAAGTACAACGGTTCGATCTCTGCCGAGCACGGCGTGGGCATGACCAAGCGCGATTACCTGACCTACAGCCGCTCGCCGGTGGAGATCGAGTACATGAAAGCGCTCAAGGCCGTGTTCGACCCGAACGGCATCATGAACCCGGGCAAGATTTTTGCGGTTTAACTAACCATACAAAACCCGTAGCAGCTGCCGGAGGCTGCTACGGAGTCACTAGCCAACAGCGGAGTCGGTCCATGAGCTATCAGCACCAGTATGTCGACGGTACCCGAATTCACTTTCCTATCGGCAAAGTGGTATGCATCGGGCGTAACTATGCCGAGCACGCCAAAGAGCTGGATAACCCGATCCCGACCGAGCCTTTGCTGTTTATCAAACCGGGCAGTTGTGTGGTGCCGCTGGACGGTGGTTTTGCGATCCCGACCGAGCGCGGCTCGGTGCACTACGAAGCAGAAATCTCGGTGCTGATCGGCAAGCCGCTGTCGAACAACCCGAGTGTTGAAGAAGTGCTGGACGCCATCTCCGGTTTCGCCCCCGGTCTGGACCTGACCCTGCGTGACAAGCAGGCCGAGCTTAAAAGCAAAGGTTTGCCATGGGAGATCGCCAAGTCGTTCGATGGCGCCTGCGTGCTCGCGCCGTTCGTACAGAGCAGCACCTTTGCTGACCTGGCCGACATCGGCATTCGTCTGACCATCAATGGTGAAGTGCGTCAGGACGGCAACAGTGCCCTGATGCTCAACCCGATTGTGCCGATGATCCAGCACATGGCGGCGTGCTTCTCGCTGCAAGCCGGCGACGTGGTCATGACGGGCACCCCGGTGGGCGTTGGTCCGCTGAATGTGGGCGATGAACTGGTGCTGGAGCTGACGGGGGCAAGCCGCTTCGAAAGCAGCGTGCGCTAAGCCAGACCTGCACAACCCGATGTGGGGGCAACTGACCGGATGCAGGCACTGCGGTCTGTCAGTTAAACGAGGTGATGCCATCACGAGCAAGCCCGCCCCCACAGCGTCATGAAGTCCCGGACGCGGAGCGCCTAAAACGCTATTCTGTCGAGGATTATTCCTATACAGAATGTGAACCGCCGAATGCCGAACTGGAACCACTACGTACAGCGCATCCTTGAATTGATGAAGCGTTATCCAGGGCTGATTGCGGCGTTTGGTTTTTGCTCGGGCGTGGGCAGTTTTATTCTGGTGGACCGCCAGCAAGGCATGGCCCGCTGGATCGCCGTGATCCTGCTGGTGAGCTGGGTCTGGCTGATGCTGGAAAACACCTTTACCCAGCTGTTTACCCGCGTGTTCAAACGCGAAATCCCGCCACCGCTGCTGCGCTATGCGACCCAGATGATCCATCAGGAAAGTCTGTTTTTCGTCCTGCCGTTTTTCTTTATCACCACCACCTGGAACAGCGGCCAGCTTGTCTTTACCGGCCTGCTGGGGGCGTGCGCGCTGGTCACGATCACTGACCCGCTGTATTACAAATGGCTGGCCCCCCGGCGCTGGCTGTACCTGGCCCTGCACACCCTGGCCCTGTTCGCGGCGATGCTGACTGCGTTGCCGATCATCCTCAACCTGACCACCGCCCAGAGCTACAAGCTGGCACTGGGCACCGCCGTGCTGCTTTCCATCCCCAGCCTTGCCGTAAGCCTGCCGCTCAAAACGTGGCGCGGCTGGCTGGTGTTGCCCTTGATCGTGCTCGCGCTGGGCGGCACCGGCTGGCTGCTGCGCTCCTGGGTGCCGCCGGCCACGCTGTGGATGACCGAAGTGGCCGTCACCACCCAGCTGCAAGACCGCACACCGGGTGAGAGCATCAAAGACATCAGCGTCAGCGAACTGCGCAGCCGTGGCCTGTATGCGTACACCTCGATCAATGCGCCACGGGGCTTGAACGAGCGGATTTACCATGTGTGGCAACTCAATGGCCAGGAGGTCGACCGTATCGCCCTGGACATTCATGGCGGTCGCAAGGAGGGCTATCGTGCGTGGACCCACAAGCAGAATTTCCCGCCTGACCCCCTGGGCCGCTGGCAAGTCCGGGTGCTGACCGAGGATGGGCAATTGATCGGCGTTTTACGCTTCCGGGTTAACCCAGATCAAGCGCCGCCAGTGGTTGTTCCGGCAAACTGAAGCACTTTTGCAGGACTGTGCTATTACATAAGGTCTGCGTTTAAACGTATTGAGCTGGGAGCTTACGATTATTACGGCCATGGCGGGCAATGCCCAATTAGACACCTCGAGTAACCCGGCGCGGCTGCTGATCAGCGGCGACTGGACGCTTGCCCATTACACCCGCCTCAAGCAGCAGACCGAGCAACTGGTCGGACAGTACGATGACCAGACCGCCATCAGCCTGGACGATGTAACCAGTATCGACACGGCCGGTGCGTCGCTGCTGGTGGAGTTGCTGGGTGCCGAGCGTGTCAACCAGCTGACCGGGACCGCACAAAAGCTCCCCGCCGCGGATCGCGCCTTGCTGCAAACGATCTACGCCTCAATGCGCGACTTCTGTGTGCCGGTCAAAGCCGAAGAGCAGAACGTCGGCATCCAGTTGTTGAGCCGTATCGGCTGCGCGGTCGACAAGCTGTGGCAGGACACCCTGCAACTGCTGGGCTTTATCGGGCTGATCCTGCAAACCCTGGCGCGCAACCTGTTGCGCCCCAGGCAATGGCGCATCACACCGGTGGTGGCGCATATCGAGCAGATTGGCCTCAACGCCGCGCCGATTGTGGTGTTGCTGACCTTTATGGTGGGCGCTGTTGTGGCATTTCTCGGCGCCACGGTGCTGGCCAGCTTTGGCGCGGGGATCTTCACTGTCGACCTCGTGGCGTTTTCCTTCCTGCGTGAATTCGGCGTGTTGCTGACCGCCATCCTGCTGGCGGGCCGTACCGCCAGTGCCTTTACGGCGCAAATCGGCTCGATGAAAGCCAACGAAGAGATCGACGCGATCCGCACGCTGGGCCTCGATCCGATGGACTTGCTGGTGCTGCCACGGGTATTGGCCCTGTTGATCGCCCTGCCGCTGCTGACCTTTCTGGCCATGATGGCCGGCATCCTGGGCGGCGCCGTGGTGTGCGTGGTCTCGCTGGGCATTTCCCCGGACATGTTTATTTCGCTGCTGCACTCGGATATCGGCGTGCAGCACTTTTTGGTGGGCATGGTCAAAGCACCGTTCTTCGCCTTTTTGATCGCGGCGGTGGGCTGCCTTGAGGGCTTTAAAGTCAGCGGCAGTGCCGAGTCGGTCGGTGCCCACACCACGTCCAGCGTGGTGCAATCGATCTTTATCGTGATCGTTCTCGACGCCGTGGCCGCGTTGTTCTTTATGGAGATGGGCTGGTGAGTACTTCCCTGCGCAAGCCCGGCGAGGCAGTGATTGAGGTGCGTGATCTGTGCAACCGCTTTGGCAGCCAGAGCGTGCACGAACACCTCGACCTTGATGTGTACAAGGGCGAAATTCTGGGGGTGGTTGGCGGCTCCGGTACCGGTAAATCCGTATTGCTGCGCAGCATCGTCGGCCTGCGCCGGCCCACTGAAGGGCAAGTGCGGGTGTTCGGCCAGGACTTGCTGAGCTTGCATGAGGCCGAGCGCTCGCTGATCGAGCGACGGTTTGGCGTGTTGTTTCAGCGTGGAGCGTTGTTCTCGTCGCTGACTGTGACTGAAAACATCGCCCTGCCCTTGATCGAGCACGCCGGGCTGAGCCGCCCTGACGCCGAGCATCTGGCGTGCGTCAAGCTGGCGCTGGCCGGGCTGCCCCTGTCGGCGGCGGACAAATATCCGTCCTCGCTGTCGGGCGGGATGGTCAAGCGCGCTGCGCTGGCCCGTGCGCTGGCGCTGGACCCGGACATCCTGTTTCTGGATGAACCTACCGCCGGGCTCGACCCGATCGGCGCGGCGGCGTTCGACCAGCTGATCCTGACCCTGCGTGATGCGCTGGGCCTGAGCGTCTTCCTGGTCACCCACGACCTGGACACGCTGTACACCATCACTGACCGGGTGGCTGTGCTGTCGCAAAAAAGGGTGCTGGTAGCAGCCCCCATCACTGAGGTCGAAGACTACGACGACCCGTGGATTCATGAATATTTCCATGGCCCCCGTGGCCGCGCCGCATACGAAGCGGCAACCCAGCTTAAGGAGCAATGACATGGAAACCCGTGCCCATCATGTATTGATCGGCCTGTTCAGCGTCCTGGTTGTCGTCGGGGCCATGCTGTTCGGTCTGTGGCTGGCGAAGGCGAGCATGGACAGCACGTTCAAGGATTATGAAGTGGTGTTCAACGAAGCGGTCAGCGGTCTGTCCAAGGGCAGCTCGGTGCAATACAACGGCATCAAGGTGGGTGACGTCATCGAGCTGCGCCTGGACGTAAAAGACCCGCGCCGTGTTCTGGCGCGCATTCGTCTGGCCGCCAGCACCCCGGTCAAGGTCGACACCAAGGCCAAGCTGGCGCTGACCGGAGTGACCGGTACTTCGATCATCCAGCTCAGTGGCGGCGACCCGAACAGCCCGGATCTCAAGGGCAAGGACGGCAAGCTGCCGGAGATTATCGCCTCGCCTTCCCCGATCGCCCGGCTGCTGACCGATGGCAACGATATGTTGGCCAACGTCAACATTCTGCTGCACAACGCTAACCGCCTGTTCTCTGGCGAGAACGTCAACCGTGTCAGCAAGACCCTGGACAACCTGGAGCAGACCACCACGGCCATTGCCAGCCAGCGTGACGATATCAGCCAGATGATGAAGCAACTGGTCCAGGTCGGTAAGCAAGCCAGCAGCACTCTGGAACAAACCACGGTGCTGATGCGCAACGCCAACGGGCTGTTGAGCACCGACGGCAAACAGATGTTCAGCAGCGCAGAGCGCGCCATGAAGTCGCTGGAACAGAGCAGCGCAACCATCAACACGCTGATCGACAACAATGAGGAATCGCTCAACAGCGGCCTGCAAGGTCTGAATCAACTGGGCCCTGCGGTCAATGAGCTGCGCGAAACCCTCGGCACACTGCGCTCGATCTCGCGGCGCCTGGAAGCCAACCCAAGCGGTTACTTGCTGGGCCGCGAACAGAACAAGGAATTCACCCCATGAAGCCTACTTATCGTCTGGCAGGTTCCCTCATCCTGGCGGCCAGCCTGAGCTTGCTCAGTGCCTGCTCGATCTTGCCCAAGCCCGAGCAGGTCGACGTGTACTGGTTGCCGTATGCGCAAGCGCCCATCGCCGCCAGCCGTAGCGCTGCGGTGAACTGGTCGTTGCGGCTCGACAAGCCGATGGCCAGTGCCGCGCTGAACAGCCAGAACATTGCGGTGGTGCCTGAGGGCAACCTGATCAGCAACTACAAGGGTGCCCGCTGGAGTGATCCGGCGCCGGTGCTGCTGCGCAATCGCCTGCTCGATGCGTTCTTGCAGGATGGCCGGATCCAGGGGCTGAGCACCGATGACACCACCGTGCAGGCCGATTATGAGTTGGGTGGAGAGTTGTTGGCGTTCCAGACGCACTACAACGGCAAAAGCCCTGAAGTGCTGATCCAGTACAACGCGCGCCTGGTGCGCAGCAGCGACCAGCGTGTGATCGCTTCCAAACGCTTTGAAGCGCGCCAGCCGCTGAGTAATCCCATGGTGCCGGGGGTGGTTGCAGGGTTTGGACAGGCCAGCGACACCCTGATGCCGCAAGTGGTGCAGTGGGTGATGCAGCAGGGGCAGGCTCAGCGTTAAGGGTCAAAAGCCAAAAGAAGCCCTCACCCCAACCCTCTCCCCCGGGAGAAGGTCGGGGTGAGGGCTTTTTGCTTTTGCCTACACCAACCCCCCATTGGCCCGCAAAATCTGCCCATTGACCCAGCTCGCCGCCGGGCTCACCAGAAACGAGATGATATTGGCGATGTCTTGCGGCTGGCCCAGGCGCTCCAGAGGCGGCATCTTGGAGAACGTCTGGATCTGCTCCGCGGTCTTGCCCTGTAAAAAAAGCTCCGTGGCCACCGGCCCGGGTGACACGGCGTTGACCGTGATTTGCCGGCCCCGCAGTTCTTTGGCAAACACTTGGGTCAGCGACTCAACCGCCGCTTTGCTGGCGATATACACCGCATAGCCGGGCAGGTTCATGCCCACCGTACTGCTCGAAAAGTTGATGATGCGCCCGCCGCCGTTCAGCCGGGTGGCGGCTTCGCGCAGGGTGTTGAAGGTGCCTTTGGTGTTGATGTCGAAGGTCTGGTCATACAGCTCGTCGCTGTGCTGGGCCAGCGGCAGTACTTTGAGTACGCCCGCGTTGTTGATCAATACATCGACCTTGCCCAGTTGCTGCTCGGTTTCATCGAACAGGCGTTTCACGTCGGCGGCGTTGGCCACATCGGCTTTCACGGCAATTGCCTGGTGCCCGTCCTGACGCAACTGTGCAACCAGGGCGGTGGCTTCGTTGGCACTGCTGGCGTAGTTGATGACAACCGCAAAGCCCTCGCTGGCCAGTTGTTTGGCGATAACGGCACCGATACCGCGCGAGGCGCCGGTGATAATGGCGACGTCAGGTTGTGAAGAACTCATGGCAACACTCCATAGTGGAAAGGCGTGGGGCTAGATTCACATGTGCGTTCAGGCAGATAAAGACTGCTGGATTGATACCGGTATTCGGATAATCACAACAATCTTTACCTCCGTGGGGTAATCAAACATGGGCCGGCGGCGGCTCTTTGCTCTCCTTGATCTTGTACCAGGCCACGTACAGCGATGGCAGGAACAGCAACGTGAGCAGGGTGGCGGAGATGATCCCGCCGATCATGGCGTAGGCCATTGGCCCCCAGAAAACGTCACGGGCAATCGGGATCATGCCCAGGCTGGCCGCCGCCGCTGTGAGCAGGATCGGCCGGCGACGGTGCTCAGTGGCTTGTACCACCGCGTGCCACGGGTCGTAGCCATCGCGCTCGAACTGATCGATCTGGGTCACCAGGATCACCGAGTTACGCACGATGATGCCCACCAGGGCCAGGATGCCCAAAATCGCCACAAAGCCCATTGGCGTGCCGGTTGGCACCAGAGCCAGTACCACGCCGATCAGGCCCAGCGGCGCGACACTCACCACCAGGAACATCTTCTGCACGCTTTGCAGCTGGATCATCAGGAACGTCGCCATCAAGAACAGCATCAGCGGCACGACCTTGGCGATCGGGCCCTGTGCCTTGGCGCTTTGCTCCACTGTGCCGCCCGTTTGCAGGGTGTAGCCCTGTGGCAGGCTGGCGGCGAACTTGTCGACCTCGGGTTTTAGCTGGTTGACCAGATCTGTCGGTTGCATCGAGCCGCGCACCGAGGCCTTGAGCGTGAGGGTGGGTATCCGGTCACGGCTCCAGATCAGCGGTTGCTCCAGTTCGTAGCGCACGGTGGCAAAGGCCAGCAACGGAATCGAGGTACCGCCCGGTGTGGTGATTTGCAGGTTCAACAGGGTTTCCGGACTGCCGCGCTCACTGCCCACGGCCCGCCCGACGATGTTGATCAGGTAGATATTGTCTTTGACCTGGCTGACGGCTGCGCCGCTGACGATGCTGTTCATCACATGGGCCACGTCTTCGGACGACAGCCCGAACTGGCGGGCCTTGTCCTGGGCAATGTCGATGCGCAGTACCTTGCCGGGTTCGTTCCAGTTGAAGATGGTTTCGCCGACGTTGGGGTTGGCGTCGAGCACTGAGGCCAGGTCGATCGAATATTTGCGTACCAGATCGATGTTTTTGCCGCTGACCCGATACTGCAACGGCTGGCCAACCGGCGGTCCCAGCTCCAGGGTATGGACGAAACTGCCTACCCCCACAAACTCTTCGCGCAGGCGCTTGTTGAGGCGCTCGATCAAGACGTCGCGGCTTTCCAGCCCGGTGCTGACGATGACCAGTTGGGAGTAGAACGGGTTCTGCAGTTGTTGATCCAGCGGCAGGTAGAAACGAATCGCGCCCTCGCCCACATAGGTGCTCCAGCGCACGATATCCGGGTCGCCCTTGAGCGATTCTTCAAAGCGCTGGGTGACTTTGAGGGTTTCCTGGATCGATGCGTTTTGCGGCAGGTTCAGGTCCACCAGTATTTCGGGGCGGTCGGAGGCCGGGAAGAACTGGTTCTGCACCAGGCCCATGCCGAACACCGCCAGCACAAACATCAGCACCGTGGCGCCAATGGTCACCCAGCGATGGCGCATGCACCACAGCAGGCCGGTGTCGAACCAGCGGGCCAGGCGCCCGGGTGTTTCGGGCTTGGGTTTGACCTTGGCGCTGAGGATATGCACGCCCAGCACCGGCGCGAACAGCACCGCCACCACCCACGACACCAGCATCGCCACGGCAATCACCGCGAACAGGGTGAACGTGTACTCCCCCGCCGAGCTGTTGTTCAGGCCGATGGGCACAAAACCGGCCACCGTCACCAGGGTGCCGGTGAGCATCGGGAAGGCCGTGGAGTGGTAGGCAAAGGTTGCCGCCTGCTCCTTGGTTTCCCCCAGTTCCAGGCGCGTGATCATCATCTCCACCGTGATCATGGCGTCGTCCACCAGCAGGCCCAGGGCGATGATCAGCGCCCCCAGAGATACCCGTTGCATGGCGATGCCGGTGAACTCCATAAACACGAACACCAGCGCCAGAACCAGCGGGATCGAAATCGCCACCACCAAGCCGGCTCGCAGGCCCAGGCTGATAAAACTCACCGCCAGTACAATCACTACGGCTTCGAACAGCGCACTGGTGAAGCCGCTCACGGCTTCTTCAACCACCTGCGCCTGATCGGACACCATGTGTACGCCCACACCCACCGGCAACTGCGCAGTCAGTTCATCGATGCGCTCCTGCAGTTGCTTGCCGAACTCCTGAATGTTGCCGCCATCAATCATGGCGATCGCCAGGCCAATGGCAGGCTTGCCGTTGTAATGGAACATCGGCGCAGCAGGGTAGACGTAGCCTCGGGTAATGTCGGCAATGTCGGCCAGCCGGTAAAAGCGGTCGTTGACCCGCAGGTTTACCGCCGCCAGGTCTTCAACACTGTGGAACTGGCCTGACGTGCGGACCGACATGCGTTCGGGGCCCGCTTCGATGACCCCGGCGGGGGTTACGGCGTTCTGTGCTTGCAGGCTTTCAAGTATCTGCTGCTGATCAAGGCCCAGCGCTGCCAGCTTGCGGGTTGAAAAATCGAGGTAGAAGGTTTCTTCCTGCTCGCCAATGGTCGTCACCTTGCCGCGATTGGGTACATCGCGAATCCCGGTGCGTACCTGCTCCACGTAATCGCGAAGCTGGCGCATGGTGAAGCCATCGCCGGTAAAGGCGTAGATGGTGCCGTAGACATCACCGAACTCATCGTCGAACCCTGGGCCTTGAATACCTTGGGGAAAGTCGCCGCGGATGTCGCCGATTTTCTTGCGCACCTCATACCAGATATTCGGGATGGCATCGGCCTTGGTGGTGTCCTTGAGGAACACGAAAACCGTGGATTCACCGGGTCGGGTATAGCTTTGCACGTAGTCGAGGGAGTCCAGCTCTTCGAGCTTTTTCTCGATGCGGTCGGTGATTTGCAACCGGGTTTCATCCACCGTGGCGCCGGGCCACCTGGTCTGGATCACCATGGTTTTGATGGCAAAGCTCGGGTCTTCTGCGCGTCCCAGGTTGATGTACGAAAAGATGCCGGCGGCCACCGCCATAAACATCAAGTACCAGACGAACGACTGATGCTTCAGAGCCCACTCGGACAGGTTGAACTTCCCATTCATTGCGAGCTTTCCTTATCAAGTCTGACTTTCTGTCCGGGGGTGAGGCTGTTCACGCCTGCGCTGACCACGTAGTCGCCGGCTTTTATGCCGCCTGCCAGCAGAACGCTCTGCGCATCACGGCTCACCACGGTGATGTCCCGCGGGGTAACGGTGAGGGTTGTGGGGTCGATGACCCACACCCGGCTGTGGCCGCCGGTTTCCTGCACGGCGGTCAGGGGCAGCTGGAAATGCTCGGCAATCGGGTTGCTGACGGTCACGCTGACCGAACTGCCGAGGCGGAACGCTGCCGGGGTCTGGTCCAGGGTCAGGCGGGTGCGCCGGGTGCGGGTGGCGCTGTCGGCTTGCGGGGCAATCTCGCGAACATGGGCGCTGGTGTTGACGCTCGGGTCGAGCTGACCGGCTACGCGGAACTCGATGCCCTTGGGTAACGCTTCGGCCAGCGGCCCCGGCAGGTCGATCACCGCCTCTTTGATTTCAGGGCGTGCCAGCGTGACCACTTCCTGGCCGATGCTTACCACTTGGCCGGCCTCGGCCTGCCACTGGGTGATCACCGCATCATGGTCGGCGCGCAGGTTGCAGTAACTGAGCTGGTCCTGGGCCTGATTGACGGCGGCGACGGCCTGTTGCATCGAGGCTTGTGTGGTCTTGAGGTCGGTCTGTGCGATATCCAGCTGCGCCTGTGCGCCCACGCCGCGGTCGAACAGCTCTTGCTGGCGACGGGCATTGGCCTGGGTGTTGATCAGTTGTGCCTGCACCTTGGCCAGGTCGCCCTGGGCCGAGCGCAGCTGATTTTGCTGATCGGTCGGGTCGAGGTTGGCCAGAATGTCGCCCTGTTTGACCACCGCGCCCACATCGTAATAACGGCGCACGATGCGCCCCGGCACGCGAAAGCCCAGGGTACTTTCATAGCGCGCTTCGATATTGCCGGCGAAGCGTCCCAGGTTTTGTGCCAGCTCAGGTTGGGCCACCACATACAGCGCCGGTCTGACGGGTTCGGGCGGCTTTTTTTCAGAGCAGCCCACCAGCAGCAGGGCGGCGGCCAAGGGCAGAAGCCCCATGCGTTTTATCAATAGCCGTTTCATAGTTGAACCCCCTGTGCCGGTGCGGGGACGATTTCAACCTTCATGCCGGGGTGTAGCAACTGCCCGCCTGCGACCACGACGTTCTCTCCATCCTTGAGGCCTTCGCTGACGATCACGCTGCCGGTCAGGTAGCGCCCGACCTTGACCCGCTGCAGGCGTACGTTGCTGTGCTCGTCGGCAATCCACACGGCGGGCTCGCTGATGTCCTTGGTCAGGGCCGACCACGGCAGCTCGATGCTGCGGCTGGGGGCCGGGGTCAGGTTGACGCTGACAATCGACCCCAGGTCCATGCCTTTGGGCAGTGCATCGAGTTGCACCTTAATTTGCAGCGTGCCGCTCTGTGCTGCCACCGTGGGGGTGATTTCGCGGATCTGGCCTTTGACCTTGATCGTCGGATCGCTCAGCAGCGTGACCTGCACGGTGGGGTCTTTGGGCGGTTCGATAAACAGCGATTCATACACGTTAAACACCGCGTCCCGGGCACCGTCGCGGGCCAGGGTGAAAATCGGCATGGTGGCCTGCACGACTTGCCCCACTTCGGCCTGGCGCGCAGTGATGATGCCGGGTGCTTCGGCTTGCAGGTTGCTGTAGCTCAGTTGTTCACGGGCGTTGGCCAGCTGTGCCTGCGCGGCATCCAGAGCACTCTTTGCACTCAATTGGGCGGCGTTGGCGGCGTCGTATTCGCTTTGGCTGGTGTAGCCTTTTGGCAACAGTTTTTGCTGACGAACAAACGCAGCGCGAGTCTGCACCACCTGGGCCTGTTGCGCGTTGACGCTGGCCTGGGCTGTCTGGACCTGGATTTTCAAGTCTTTGGGGTCGAGTCGGGCCAGCATCTGATTGGCCTGGATGTGGTCTCCCACATCGACCTTGCGCTCGATAATCTTGCCGCCTACCCGGAACGAAAGCTGGGTTTCGACCCGGGCCTGAATATCGCCGCTGAGCTGGATCGGTGGTGCAAATTCGCGGCTGCTGACCTGCTGCACATACACCCGAGGGGACAAAGGCTCTTGTGGGCCCTCTTTGCCGCACGCGGTCAGAAGCACCAAAAGGCTCAAGCCCAAAATACCTGTGTTTCGTGGACCCGCCATGCAAGCTCCTTTGCGTGATGCCAATTAACATTCGGATACGGTTGATAGCGTAGAACAGGGTTTACCGTCTGTGGGACTCTATGCGCCGTTTGGTTTCTTAATTGCGGGAGCTAGCCTGCTCGCGAAGGTTGGTAACGATAGCGCGTATTTACCGGGTAATCGCGGCACTTTGATGACCTTCGCGAGCAGGCTCGCTCCCACAGGTTTCTTTATCCCAATTCGAGGCGTTTTATGCTCACCACACTGGCCGTGGCCAACTACCGCTCGATCAACCAGTTGGTGATCCCGCTGGCCAGACTTAATCTGATTACCGGTCCCAATGGTAGTGGCAAATCGAATCTTTACCGCGCGCTGCGGTTATTGGCCGAAACCGCCCAGGGCGGAGTGGTCAATGCCCTGGCCCGCGAAGGTGGCCTGAGTTCAACATTCTGGGCCGGGCCAGAGGTGATTTCCCGGCGCATGAAACAGGGCGAAGTCGATATAAATGCCAGCGTCCATCAGGGGGCCAAGCGGCTGCGACTTGGGTTTGCCGGGGAGGATTTCAGCTACGCCATCGCCTTGGGCTTGCCGATACCGGGGCGTACGCAGTTCAACCTCGATCCGCAAATCAAGCACGAGAGTATCTGGGCGGGGCCTTTTTACCGGCCGGCCAGTGAGCTGGTGGAGCGCAAAGGGCCCATGATCCGCGCTCGTGACGGGCGCAACTGGCAGGTGCTGGCACAGCACACGCCGTTGTTCGACAGCCTGTTTGATCAGGTCGGCAGCTTGCAGGCGTCGCCTGAAGTCTTGCCGTTACGCGAGTCCATCCGTGGCTGGCGCTTTTACGATCACTTTCGCACCGACCCCGACGCTCCTGTGCGTCAACCGCAGCTAGGCACACGCACGCCGGTGCTGCATCACGATGGCCGTGATCTGGCGGCAGCGTTGCAAACCATCCTTGAAGTTGGCAATCCTGAAGCCCTGCATGCCGCGATCTGCGATGCGTTCCCCGGCGCCAGGCTGGAAATCGAGTGCGTACCCGGCGGGCATTTTCATATCGAGTTTTATCAGGAGGGGCTGCTGCGGCCATTGTCGGCCGCCGAGTTGTCAGACGGTACGCTGCGCTATCTATTGTTGATCGCCGCCCTGCTCACCCCGCGCCCGCCGGGCATGATGGTACTCAACGAGCCCGAGACCAGCCTGCACCCTGACCTGCTGCCCGCGCTGGCGCGGTTGATTATCAGCGTTTCGCAGCACACTCAGGTATGGGTTGTGTCCCATGCCCGGCGCCTGATCGCGGCCTTGCAGCAAGACCCGGAGTGCAACTGCATCGTGCTGGAAAAAAATTTCGGCCAGACTGAAGTGGTCGGCCAGCGTTTGCTGGATCAGCCCGCCTGGTATTGGCCCGACAAATAAAAACGCCGACGCTTTAATAGCCGTCGGCGTTTTCAGTGGGGCGAGTGTTGTTTAGAACGCTGGCAACACTGCACCTTTGTATTTTTCAGCGATGAAGGCTTTCACTTCAGGGCTGGTCAGGGCTTTGGCCAGCTTCTGGATGGCAGGGCTGTCCTTGTTGTCAGGGCGAGCCACCAGGAAGTTCACGTAAGGCGAATCGGCGCCTTCAATGACCAGTGCGTCGGTCGCCGGGTTCAGGCCCGCTTCCAGCGCGTAGTTGGTGTTGATCATGTCCAGGTCAACCTGGTCCAGTACCCGGGCCAGCATGGCCGACTCAAGTTCTTTGAACTTGAGGTTTTTCGGGTTGCTGGCGATGTCTTTCGGGGTCGCCAGTGCGTTGGACGGGTCTTTGAGGGTGATCAGGCCGGCCTTTTGCAGCAGGATCAGAGCGCGGCCGCTGTTGCTGCCTTCGTTCGGGATAGCCACTGTGGCGCCATCTTTGAGCTCGGACAGGTTTTTGATTTTCTTCGAGTAGCCACCGAACGGTTCAACGTGAACACCGACCACGGTAACCAGGTTGGTGCCTTTGCCTTTATTGAAGCTTTCGAGGTACGGCAGGGTCTGGAAGTAGTTGGCGTCCAGACGCTTCTGATCGACCTGCACGTTAGGCTGCACGTAGTCGGTGAACACTTTGATTTCCAGGTCCACGCCTTCTTTGGCGAGGGTTGGTTTGATCAGCTCAAGGATTTCGGCGTGCGGGATCGGCGTTGCCGCGACCACCAGTTTCTCGCCGGCTTGTGCCAGGCCTGCCGTCAAAGCAGCCGCCAATGCGGTAAACAACAGAACCTTTTTCATGCAATACCCTTAAGTGTGTGACCGTTCGGATGACGGTTTTATTGGAAGACGAAACGGACAATACCGAGTTTCTTTATTCCCGAACAATAATATTTATTCAGCTTCTTATGCCATTTTGTTCGCTTGAGTTTTACCGCCTCCTCATAATCCGTAGCCGCTGCCGAAGGCTGCGTCCGGACGCGAAGCGTTCGTAAGCCCGGATGTGCGGTTGACCTGGAAAAAGGGCAACCCGAGTTTGCGACGACTACGTCGTCGGACGCAGCCTTTGGCAGCGGCTACGGGGTGGATTGCTCAAGTCAGAATTTTTTTCAGTGCCGCCAACTCCTGTTCTGTTGCCCCCTTGATAAACAGCTCAATCTGGCTCAGTGCGTCGGGCAGGTTCAAGTGCTCGGGAAGGATCTCTTCGCCGGAGCTCACCAACAGCGCAAAATGAATCACGTTTTCCAGCTCCCGGGTGTTGCCCGGCCAGCTGTAGCGCTCAAGTACCCGTTGCGCGCTGTCGCTGATAAACGGCACGGGCAGGTTCAGGCGCTGGCTGTAGATGCCTAAAAAATATTCCGCCAGAGACAGGATGTCCCCGGGCCGCTCGCGTAATGCGGGCAACTCCAGCCGCCCTTCGCTGAGGTAGCGATAAAGGCGCTCGTGGAATTTTCCGGCACTCACCGCCTGCGCCAGGTCGATGCTGGTGGCGGCAACCAGGCGCACATCCACCGGGCTGGGCTGATGGGCACCCACACGGGTGACTTCGTGGGTTTCCAGTGCGGCCAACAGCTTGATTTGAATCGCTAGGGGCAAGTCGCCAATTTCGTCCAGGTACAAGGTGCCGCCATTGGCCGAACCAAACCACCCGGCGCGGCTGCTGGCCGAACTGCTGTGCGCGCCGGGGGCGTAGCCGAACAGTTCGGCGTCGGCGTAGGTGGGGCTGATCGCCCCGCAGTTGACGGACACAAACAGGCCGCAGCGGTCGCTGGCGCGGTGAATGTGCCGGGCCAGCAGCTCCTTGCCGCTGCCGGTCTCGCCACGAATCAATACGGGCAAGGCCCGGGGTGCCAGCTGTTCCAGATCGTTGCGCAGCTCGCGCGAACGCGGGTCGACAAATACCAGCGCCTTGGCGCGAATGCTCAGCGGGCTTTTTTCAGCGTCGGGAAAGGTCAGCAATGGCTGGCCAAAGGTTTCATGCAGGCTCATGGCAGGCTCCCGCCCGCCGCCTAAAGGTGGGCGCGGGCGTTACAGAAATTCATGCGCGGCGCAGGGCGCCATGTTCGATACGGGTTTGCAGGCGGTACAAAAAGGCGAAGCCTTGCTCCCAGCGCTGATGCCCGGACTTGACGTTGATATGCCCGGCGCCGCTGATAATGCCGACCTCCGAGCCCCATTGCCGGGCGAACTCCATGGCTCGTGGCGCGCTGACGGCCGCATCGTTGTCCGAACTGACAATTTGGCTCGGGAACGGCAACGGCCGGCTCGGGATCGGTGCAAAGTTGCGCAGGGCGGGCGCACAGGCCGGACGTTCGACATCGGCCGGGGCCACCAGTAATGCACCGCGCACTTGGCGCAACAGGCTTTCTGGCGCACGCTCGGCCCAGTGGGCTACGGTAATGCAACCCAGGCTGTGGGCGATCAGAATCACAGGCGTGCTGTCGGCGACAATGGCTTCGGCCAGGGCAGCGATCCAGTCTTCGCAGCGAGGCGTCAACCAGTCGGCCTGTTCCACCCGGGCACTGTTCGGCAAGCTGTTTTGCCAGTGGGTTTGCCAATGATCGTCGGACGAACCTTGCCAGCCCGGCACTATCAAATAGCGAATCGAATCGTTGCCCATGGGTGCGCGCCTCCAGCGGTATGTGTGTTACCGAGTCAGTATAGGGACGGTTTTTAGATTCTCTAAGGAATAAGAAGCTATTTGTTTATAACTAAAAAGTAATTCCTGAGGGTTCAGTCCATGAAAAGCCTGGTCGATCATTTGAGCCAATACGCTGCCTATCACCGTGACCGACGCAACATTGCCAGCCACTTCATCGGCGTCCCCTTGATTGTGATCGCCGTGGCGACCTTGCTCTCGCGACCACAGTGGGCGGGGATCTCGCCAGCGGTGCTGGTGATGCTGGCGAGCGCGATTTTTTATGTGCGCCTTGAGCTGCGTTTGGGGTTGTTGATGACGGTGCTGCTGGGGCTGGCGGTGTGGCTGGGGCACACGCTGGCGGTGCTGGGTACCGGCGCCTGGCTGGGCTGGGGAGTTGGTTTGTTTGTGGTCGGCTGGGTGATTCAGTTTGTGGGGCATTACTACGAAGGGCGCAAACCGGCGTTTATCGATGACGTGACCGGGCTGATTATCGGGCCGCTGTTTGTGGTGGTGGAACTGGGCTTTTTGCTGGGCTGGCGCGAGGATTTGCAGCGGGAGATGGAGCTGCGCGCCGGTTAGTGTATGTGGGAGCGGGCTTGCTCGCGATGGCCACGACGCGGTGAATCTGTCACACCGCGCCGGCTCAATCGCGAGCAAGCCCGCTCCCACAAGGGCAGGTCAGTGTTTGAACGCCTGATGCAACTGCGCCAGGGTTTCAAAGTGGTACTTGGGATTAAACGAACTCAGCTCTTCAAAGCTGCCAAAACCATAACCCACCGCCGCCGCGTCCATGCCGTTGTCGCGGGCACCGATCAGGTCGTGCTTGCGGTCGCCGATCATCAGGGTCTGCGCCGGGTCCAGCCCTTGCTCGTTCATCAGGTGCGCAATCAGCTCAACCTTGTTGGTACGCGTGCCGTCCAGTTCGCTGCCGTAAATCACGTTGAAGTGTTTGGCGAAATCAAAATGGCGGGCGATTTCGCGCGCGTAGATGTGCGGTTTGGACGTCGCGATAAACAGTTGGCGACCCTGCCCTGCCAGTTCTTCGAGCAGCGCTGTCACGCCATCGAATACCTGGTTTTCATACAGGCCAGTTACCGCAAAACGCTCGCGGTAAAAACCCATCGCCTCCCAGGCTTGTGCCTCGTCAAAGCCATAGGTGGCCATGAACTGTTGCAGCAGGGGCGGGCCGATAAAGTGTTCGAGCTTGCTCAGGTCGGGTTCATCGATGCCCATTTTGCCCAGGCCAAACTGGATCGAACGGGTGATGCCTTCGCGCGGGTCCGTCAGGGTGCCGTCGAGGTCGAACAATACGTTTTGGTAATGCATGCAAGGCTTCCTGAAAAATGAGCTTAAACCGGCAGGTGATAGCCTTCGGCCAAATGCTGGTCTTTGAGTTTTACGTAGTTGCCGGCGCTGTAGGTGAAAAAGGCTTTTTCTTTTTCGCTCAGTTCACGCACTTGCCTGACCGGGCTGCCCACATACAGAAAACCGCTGGCCAGACGCTTGCCCGGCGGCACCAGGCTGCCCGCGCCGACGATCACGTCGTCTTCAATTACGGCGCCATCCATCACGATACTGCCCATGCCGATCAGGATGCGGCTGCCGACGGTACAGCCATGCAGCATCACTTTGTGGGCGATGGTCACGTCGTCGCCGATCAACAGCGGGAAACCTTCGGGGTTGAAGGGGCCGGCGTGGGTGATGTGCAGCACGCAGCCGTCCTGCACGCTGGTGCGCGCACCGATGCGGATGCGGTGCATGTCGCCGCGAATCACGGTCAGCGGCCAGATCGAACTGTCGGCGCCGATCTCGACGTCGCCGATCACCACCGCCGAGCGGTCGACAAAGGTGCGCTCACCCAGGGTCGGTGTGTGTTGCTGGAACGGACGAATGGACACCTATAGCTTCCTTCTTTAGCAGTAATAGGGCGTTGCAGTGCTGCGGTTAGCGGCGATTGTAATTAAGATGGCCCAATGTTTCTTTAAGCCAAGGTGCCAACGTGAGCGAGAACAACCCTCTTTTGCAGCCCTACGACCTGCCGCCGTTCTCGGCGATCCGTCCTGAGCACGTACAGCCGGCCATCGAGCAGATCCTCGCCGACAACCGCGCCGGCATTCAAAACATCCTCAAAGACCAGGGCCAGAACCCGACATGGGCCGGCCTGGTTTTGGCGATGGATGAGCTGAACGATCGACTGGGCGCGGCCTGGAGCCCGGTCAGCCACCTCAATGCCGTGTGCAACAGCAGCGAACTGCGCGAAGCCTACGAGGCCTGCCTGCCTGCATTGAGCGCCTATTCCACCGAGATGGGCCAGAACCGCGAACTGTTCCAGGCCTTCGAAGCCCTGGCCCACAGCCCGCAAGTGGCTGACTTCGACCAGGCACAAAAAACCATTCTGGAGCACTCGCTGCGTGACTTCCGCTTGTCGGGTATCGACCTGCCAGAGGCTGATCAAAAGCGTTATGCCGAAGTTCAGAGCAAGCTCTCGGAGCTGGGCAGCAAGTTCTCCAACCAGCTGCTGGACGCAACCCAGGCCTGGACCAAACACGTCACCGACGAAGCCTCGCTGGCAGGCCTGACCGAATCGGCCAAGGCGCAAATGGCCGCTGCGGCCCAGGCCAAAGGTCTGGACGGCTGGCTGATCAGTCTGGAGTTCCCGAGCTACTTCCCGGTCATGACCTACGCCGAAGACCGCGCCCTGCGCGAAGAAGTCTACGCCGCGTACTGCACCCGCGCGTCGGACCAGGGCCCGAATGCCGGCAAGTTCGACAACGGCCCGGTCATGGAAGAAATCCTCGACCTGCGTCAGGAGCTGGCCAGGCTGTTGGGTTTTGGCAGCTTTGCCGAACTGAGCCTGGCCACCAAAATGGCCGAAACCCCGGATCAGGTACTGACCTTCCTGCGCGATCTGGCCAAGCGCAGCAAGCCATTTGCTGCCCGTGACCTGGAACAGCTGCAAGCCTACGCCGCCGAACAAGGCACCCCGGAACTGAAAAGCTGGGATACAGGTTTCTTCGGCGAGAAACTGCGCGAACAGCGTTACAGCGTGTCGCAAGAAGCACTGCGCGCTTACTTCCCGATCGACAAGGTACTGGGCGGCCTGTTTGCCATTGTGCAGAAGTTGTACGGGATCGAAATCGCCGAAATCAAAGGCTTCGATACCTGGCACCCGGACGTTCGCCTGTTCGAAATCAAGGAAAACGGCCAGCACATCGGGCGCTTCTTCTTTGACCTCTATGCCCGCGCCAACAAGCGTGGCGGTGCGTGGATGGACGGCGCCCGCGATCGTCGTCGCACGGCAGCTGGCACTCTGCAAAGCCCGGTGGCCAACCTGGTGTGCAACTTCACCCCGGCCGTTTCAGGCAAGCCTGCGCTGCTGACCCACGACGAAGTCACCACCCTGTTCCACGAGTTCGGTCACGGCCTGCACCACATGCTGACCGAGATCGAGCACGCAGGCGTGTCCGGAATCAACGGCGTGGCCTGGGATGCGGTCGAGTTGCCGAGCCAGTTCATGGAAAACTGGTGCTGGGAGCCTGAAGGCCTGGCGCTGATTTCCAGCCACTACGAAACCGGCGAAGCGCTGCCAAAAGACCTGCTGGACAAGATGCTCGCGGCCAAGAACTTCCAGTCCGGGCTGATGATGGTTCGCCAACTGGAGTTCTCGTTGTTCGACTTCGAACTGCACGCCACCCACGGTGACGGTCGCAGCGTGGCGCAGGTGCTGGACGGCATCCGCGACGAGGTGTCGGTCATGCGTCCACCGGCTTACAACCGCTTCCCCAACAGCTTCGCGCACATTTTTGCGGGCGGTTACGCGGCGGGTTACTACAGCTACAAATGGGCGGAAGTGTTGTCGGCGGATGCGTTCTCGCGCTTTGAAGAAGAAGGCGTGTTCAACCCGCAAACCGGCAAGGCGTTCCGCCAGGCCATTCTGGCCCGCGGCGGGTCATTGGCGCCGATGGAGTTGTTCAAGGACTTCCGTGGCCGTGAGCCGTCGATCGACGCGCTGTTGCGTCACAGCGGCCTGAGCGAGGATTCGCCAGCATGAGCGATGCACCTGTGAACGTGACCAAAAAACGCTTTATCGCCGGGGCTGTCTGCCCGGCGTGCAGCGAGCCTGACAAGCTGATGATGTGGAACGAAGACGAAGTACCGCACCGCGAGTGCGTGGCCTGCGGTTATTCGGATACGTTGAATGAGCAAGGGCTGTCGGTGCCCAAGGAATTGGGTACGCGGGTGAATATCTCGGCGCTGAAAAAAGCACCGGACCCTAAAGTGCAGGCGGTGCAGTTCTTTCCTAATCCGAAGCTGAAAAAGCCTTAGATCCACTCTGAAACTGTAGGAGCGGGCTTGCTCGCGATGGCAACAACGTGGTTTCAAGACAAACCGCGTCGATTGCATCGCGAGCAAGCCCGCTCCCACAAGGGCAGTGGGCTTAAGCCTTCTGCCACACCTTGGGCTTGAAGAACAATGTCTCGCCCCGCGCCAGGTCGGTCAGGCTGTCATGGTCCTTGACCACTTCAACTTCGATCAGCTCGCTTTGCCCCTCAACCTTCAATGTCACCCGGGTGGTCGCGCCCAATGGGCGGATATCGCGTACCTGCGCGGCATGGTGGTCTTCGAGTTCGTGACGTGACAACGACACTTCGTGCGGGCGGAACAGCACGTGCTGGTCTTCGCCGATGTGCAGGCGGTTGGAATCACCCAGGAAGTGGTACACAAAATCGCTGGCCGGATTTTCGTAAACCTCGCCCGGTGAGCCGATCTGCTCAATCACACCTTTGTTCATCACCACGATGCGGTCGGCGACTTCCATCGCTTCTTCCTGGTCGTGGGTCACGAACACAGACGTCAGGTTGATGTCTTCGTGCAGGCGCGCCAACCAGCGACGCAGCTCCTTGCGCACCTTGGCATCCAGCGCGCCGAAGGGTTCGTCCAGCAGCAGCACTTTAGGTTCCACCGCCAGGGCGCGGGCCAGGGCGATACGCTGGCGCTGACCGCCGGAGAGCTGCTCGGGGTAACGATCCGACAACCAGTCCAGTTGCACCATGTTCAGCAGTTCGTGGACTTTTTCGGCGATGCGGGTTTCGTTCGGGCGTTCTTTTTTCGGCTTCATGCGCAGGCCGAAGGCGACGTTGTCGAACACCGTCATGTGGCGGAACAGCGCGTAATGCTGGAACACGAAACCGACGTTGCGATCGCGCACGTCGTGGCCCGAAACGTCTTCACCGTGGAACACGATGTTGCCTTCGTCCGGGGTTTCGAGGCCTGCGATGATGCGCAGCAAGGTGGTTTTGCCGCAGCCCGAAGGACCGAGCAGAGCCACCAGTTCGCCGCTGTGAATATCCAGGTTGATGCTGTTCAGCGCCTTGAAGGCGTTGAAGTTCTTGCTGACATTACGGACTTCGATCGACATGGTTCATTCCTCCGCGGCGCTGGCGCGCAGGCGGTTAATACGGGATTCGCTCCACTGCTTGAGCAGCAGGATGAAGAGCGCCAGGATCAGCAACAGGGTGGCCACAGCGAAGGCGGCAACGTGGTTGTATTCGTTGTAGAGGATCTCGACGTGCAGCGGCAGGGTGTTGGTGACCCCGCGAATGTGCCCGGAAACCACCGACACCGCACCGAACTCACCCATCGCCCGCGCGGTACACAGCACCACGCCGTAGATCAGGCCCCATTTGATATTGGGCACCGTGACGTGCCAGAACATCTGCCAGCCGTTGGCGCCCAAAAGGCGTGCGGCTTCTTCTTCCTGGGTGCCTTGCTCCTGCATCAGCGGGATCAGCTCACGGGCCACAAACGGCACGGTGACGAAGATGGTCGCCAGCACGATGCCCGGCAGGGCGAAGACGATCTGGATGTCGTGGTCTTGCAACCACGGGCCGAAGAAGCCTTGTGCGCCGAACATCAGCACGTAGACCAGACCGGCGATCACCGGCGATACCGAGAACGGCAGGTCGATCAGGGTCACCAGGATGCTTTTGCCGCGAAAGCTGTATTTGCTCACGCACCAGGCGGCGCTGACGCCGAACACCACGTTAAGCGGCACCGAAATCACCACCGCAATGATGGTCAGCTTGAGGGCCGACAGGGCGTCGGGTTCGAGGATGGCGTCAAAGAACGTACCCACCCCCATCTTCAACCCCTGGGACACGACGATCAGCAGCGGCAGCAACAGGAACAAGGTGAAAAACAACCAGCCGAAGCCGATCAGCAAGCGTCGCGACAGCGGGCTGCCACGGCGGGCGGCGTTGGCTACGGATGAGGCGCTCTGTGTTGAACTGGACATGGTCAGGCCTCCTTCACGGTTTTTCGATGCGCCGCTGAATCAAGTTGATGATCAGCAGCAAAATGAAGGAAACCACCAGCATCATCACGCCAATGGCAGTGGCGCCGGTGTAGTCGTACTGGTCCAGCTTGACCATGATCAACAGCGGCAGGATCTCGGTTTTGAACGGCATGTTGCCGGCAATGAAAATCACTGAACCGTACTCGCCGACACCGCGGGCAAAGGCCAGGGCGAAACCGGTCAGCCAGGCGGGCAACAAGGCCGGCACCAGGATGTAGCGGAACACTTGCAGGGGCTTGGCACCCAGGCAGGCGGCGGCTTCTTCGATCTCGCGGGGGATGTCGGCCAGTACCGGCTGCACGGTGCGCACCACAAACGGCAGGGTAACGAAGGTCAGTGCCAGGGTGATGCCCATCGGGGTGTAGGCGATTTTGAAGCCTAGGTCGGCGGCGAACTGGCCGATCCAGCCGTTGGGGGCGTACAGGGCGGTCAGGGCGATACCGGCCACGGCGGTCGGCAGGGCAAACGGCAGGTCGATCATGGCGTCGATGACCTTGCGTCCCGGGAAGGTGTAACGCACCAGAACCCAGGCCAGCACGGTGCCGATGATGCCGTTGATGATGGCGGCGACAAAGGCGGTGCCAAAGCTCAGCTGCAACGCTGACAACACCCGGGGAGCGGTGATGATGGCCCAGAACTGGTCCCAGGTCAGTTGGGCGGCATGCACGAACATTGCCGCCAGTGGAATGAGCACAATCAGGCTGAGATACACCAAGGTGTAGCCCAGCGTCAGCCCGAAGCCGGGTATGACGGGGGAGATACGACGCGACATAAAAGTCCTTGGGTTAACGCACGAGGCCCGCAACCAATTGCGGGCCTGATGTTCTAGCTTTAAGCGTGGCCCAAAGGCCCGCCCCGCAGGTTATTGCGCCTGGTAGATCTGGTCGAACACGCCACCGTCATTAAAAAATTTCGGCTGCGCAGTCTTCCAGCCACCGAAGTCTTTGTCGATAGTCACAAGTTCCAGTTTCGGAAACTGCTGTGCGTATTTGGCCGCTACTGCCGCGTCACGCGGACGGTAGAAGTTCTTCGCCGCGATTTCCTGACCGGCCGGGCTGTAAAGGTGCTCGAGGTACGCTTTGGCGATTTCGGTGTTGCCTTTTTTCTCGGCGTTTTTATCGACTACAGCCACCGGAGGCTCGGCCAGAATTGACAGCGAAGGCACGACGATATCGAACTTGTCACCGCCGCCGTCTTCCTTGAGTGCCAGGAACGCTTCGTTTTCCCAGGCCAGCAACACGTCACCCTGACCGTTGTTGACGAAGGTAATGGTCGAACCCCGTGCGCCGGTGTCCAGCACTGGCACGTGTTTGAACAGGCTTCTTACGTATTCTTTGGCTTTTTCTTCGTTACCGCCGTTGGCCTTGAGGCCGTAAGCGTAGGCTGCAAGGAAGTTCCAGCGGGCGCCGCCACTGGTTTTAGGGTTCGGGGTAATCACCGATACGCCGTCTTTGGTCAGGTCGCCCCAGTCCTTGATGCCTTTAGGGTTGCCCTTGCGCACCAGGAACACGATGGTCGAGGTGTATGGGGTGCTGGCGTCCGGCAGGCGGGTTTGCCAGTTTTCCGGGAGTGAGCCTTTGTTCAGCTTGGCGATTTCGTCGATGTCACCGGCCAGGGCCAGGGTCACGACGTCTGCGCGCAGGCCGTCGATTACGCCGCGAGCCTGTTTGCCCGAGCCACCGTGGGATTGCTGGATTTTGACGTTGTCACCGGGGTGGCTGGCTTTCCAGAAGTTGGTGAACTCAGTGTTGTAATCCTGGTACAGCTCACGGGTAGGATCGTAGGAAACGTTGAGCAATTCGTAATCTTTTGCCACAGCGGAGCCAGCAAAAATGGCACTGGCCAGCGCGGCCAAAGCGTAACGGCGTAGGGACATAGGTGAGGCTCCAAGCGGGTATTTTTAGTTTTTATAAGCGCCTTCAGGCGAGTGCGCTGTGTGCAAGTCAGCTGCTTTTTTGACTCGGGTTTTGCAGCCGGAATTTCTCTTTGCGTTCGATCTGAACCACTTGAGCGTTATGCACCGTGATTTCAACGGCACCAAAGCGCAGGTCCCGCAGCGCACTCTGGATTTCCCGCAGAATGGTTGCTTCGTCCTGGCCGTCAACGCTACGTAGAGATGCGCTCATGGTGCTGCTCCTGAAAATATGGGGTGCCTGCTGGCGTAGGGCCAATAGTAGTGAGGAGCGGATATTCTTAAAAATACTATTTAAGAATGTTTATATAACTGAAAAGTCATACCGATCCCGCGACCAGCAAAAACCTGTAGATACTCTGTTGCCGGGCAGATATCCCCAGTGGGAGCGAGCCTGCTCGCGAAGGCCGTTCGCGAGCAGGCTCGCTCCCACAGTTGGACTACACTCCAAATGCCCTATCACGACAGGCTGTTTTATAAAGGTAGGAACTGTCACTGGACAGTCAGCGTCAGTGGGATCACCTTAGAGCAGCTGTCGTCTTTTCCTGCATAGTCTGGAGTCTTTATGTCGTTTACCCCTGAGTTGGTTGCCGAACTGGAAGTCCTTGCACTGTTTGACTTGGAAAGTACCCTTGAGGGCCTGAAAATCCATCAACATGCCGCGCCAGAGAAAGTGGCTGCCGCACGCCGTCTGTATGACAAAAAGCTGATTGATCAGCCCGATGGAGGCTATCTGACCAGCCTGGGCCGTGATGCTGCCCAGAGTGTTCAAGTGCTGCTGACGATTCTCGTCGAATCCACAGAAACCGCCTGATGTCACGCCGCGCCCTCGGGATCTGAGTGTTCAACGATTCCGCGGGCACATTTTTTTAGCCTCGTAAAAAATCTGCTGACGAAAAGCGTTTTCGTCCTAAGCCTTTCATACGGCTGTCTGTAGACTCCTACCTTCTTTTTCTCGCGTGCCGAGCTTGAAATGACGCGCCCTCCTGCAACACCTTCCACGCTGAGCGAGGGAATCGAGCGACAGGTGCTCCAGCAGTTGCGTGGACGGTTTTTGACCGTCAACCAGGGGCGTCTGGCCCGTGCGATGGAAGGCCTGGCGCCACGCCAGCAACGGTTGCTGAGCTTGTTGGCGCTGTTCTTTCATGTGAATCACCCGTTGCTGCCCGGTTATGTGTCGGACTGCACCCCGGCCGGAGTGTCAGGTTATGAACCCGATGCGCCCACGCTCGCGGCAGCGCGGCAGCTGGTCCCCGACTTTTCTTTCGATACGTGCAGCTCCAGCCTGCCGGAGCCGGTGCACGGGCTTTTTTTGATGGGCAGCCTCGGTACCCTGGCCCAGACCGATCAAAGCGACATGGACGTGTGGATTTGCCTCGCCCCGGGGCTGGGCGACATTGCTTTGGCGGCACTGCGCAAAAAATGCCGGCGCCTGGAGGCCTGGGCGGCGAGCCAGGGCGGTGAGGCGCACTTCTTTCTGATTGATGCGCAGCGCTTCGCCCAGGGTGAAGCGGACGCACGTTTGCACACGGACAATGGCGGGGCGCCAAGGCACATGCTGTTGCTCGATGAGTTTTATCGCACGGCCATCTGGCTCGCGGGGCACACGCCGATGTGGTGGTGGGTGCCGGCGCATGAGGAGGCCCGGTACGACGAGTTTGCCGGCATGCTGCTGACCCGCCAGGTGATTGGCTGCCACGAGAGCATTGACCTTGGGCATCTGGCGCACATCACCCCTGGCGAGCTGCTGGGCGCGGGGCTGTGGCAATTGTTCAAGGGCATGGAGTCACCGTACAAGTCGGTACTCAAGCTGTTGCTGATTGAGGTATATGCCAGCGAACACCCGCGGGTGAGCTGTCTGAGTCTGTGCTTCAAGCAGGCGGTGTACGCCAACCAGCTGGACCTCGATGAACTGGACCCCTACGTGGTGGTGTACCGGCGCATCGAGCGTTACCTCGAAGCGCGCGGTGATCGGCAGCGACTGGAGCTGGTCCGCCGCAGCCTGTACCTGAAGGTCAACCACAAGCTGACCGGTAGCGTGGCGGCACAGGGCATGCAATGGCAGCGTCGGCTACTGCAGCGATTGACCGCCGAATGGGGCTGGGATGAGCATCACCTGGCGATGCTCGACAATCGCTCGCAGTGGGCTGCGCAGCAGGTCAGCCATGAGCGCCGGGCCCTGGCTCGTGAGCTGAGTGTCAGCTATCGGTCCCTGAGTCAGTTTGCCCGTGACGAGCTGCCATCAGGCGATCTTAAGCACTGAAGTCGCTGGCGGCTTTTGGCTGGTATTCCACTTCAAGCAATTCGAGCTTGAGGGTCTTGCCGCCCGGCGCAGGCCAGTTGATGTGCTGACCGACTTGCAGGCCCAGCAGCGCGCTGCCGACTGGTGCCAGAATCGAAATCTTGCCTTCGTCGGCGTTGGCGTCTTTCGGGTACACCAGTGTCAGACGGTAGTCCTTGCCACTGCTCTCTTCGCGGCAATGCACACGCGAGTTCATGGTCACAACGCCTGCAGGCACGTCTTCGTGGCCGACGATGGTTTCGGCGCGATCGAGCTCGGCCTGCAGGGCAGCAATGCCAGGAGTCGTTTCTGGCAAGCTGTCAATGAGGTGCTCCAGACGCTGAACGTCCAGGCGGGTAAGAATGAGTGGGGTTGGGGTGCTCATGACCTGGCAGACTCCTTTTTTCTGCACGAAAAAGCAAAACCCCGCCGGAAAATGGCGGGGTTTTGACGAACCTCGTTAGTGCGAGGCGTATCCGGACACTACCACAGCAAAATAAATACACAAGCCATGTGGGGTTTTGCTGTTTGCCCCTGAACGGATTGCAACGGGAGATTATTCGTAGCAGCTGCAGCAGGCTGCGATCGGCGACGCAGTGGTCGTAAAGTCAGGTTGCGCGGTGTGTCAGTTGAGCAAAGGACTGAGGTTTACGATTGCTGCGCAATCGGACGCAGCCTGCGGCAGTTGCTACGGGAGCATCTGCCGCAGTTGCGCCTGTTCACAGATTACACGTCGCCGCTGGTCGTCTGCCGAGCGCCACTCGCGGATATCTTCGACGTGGCGAAAACAGCCCAGGCAGACTTTGTGCTCATCCAGCCGGCAGGTGCTGATACATGGGGACGGCACTGCCGGGCTGACGTTGCTGTAGAGCGGTTTTGCGGGTTTAACAGGAGCGGTCACTATCAGATCTCTTCAAATTCCAGCTCGGCGCCAGCGTGTTCCAGGGTCAGGCGCTGAACCATTTCGCTGAGCAACTCGTCGGTTTTATCGCACTTCCACGAACTGCGCTTTTCATCGTAGTCAAAGTGGAAACCGCCATTGGGAGCGGCCAGCCAGAGCTGAAGCACGGGGGCTTGGCGGCTGAAGATCAGGGCTTTGCCATTCTCAAACTTGACCGTCAGGATTCCGGCGGAATTTTCCACATCTACGTCCAGATCACAGTCGTCGAAGATGTCTTCCAGATTTTCCTGGGTGGCATCGACCAGATCGTGAAAACGGGCTTCAGTCAAACTCATGGTGGAACCTCGTAATGTCTAGTCATGCTCGGAGCTCGCAAGATACGGGCGCTCCAGGCCGATTGCAAACCCCATGACACCTGCCGCCAACCACTACTGATTATCCACACAGGGCCTTGCGCGCGGCGCGTTCTGCTGCATAGGCAAGCTGGTAGGCGCTGGGTATACTCGGGCGCAATTAATACTTTTCAAAGGATTTCGCCATGAAGCGCCTGATCTCTTCTATTGCTGCGCTCCTCGCGGTCGCCTGCCTTGTTTCTGCCTGTGGTCAAAAAGGACCGCTGTATCTGCCCGATGACAGCAAATCCCCGGAAGACCAAGCGAAGTCGTCGCAATCGCAATCGCACAAGCACCAATAAGGGAACACCATGGACGCTTTTAATTACCGGGACGGCGAGCTGTTCGCCGAAGGTGTTGCGCTGACGGCCATTGCCGAGCGTTTTGGCACGCCGACCTATGTGTATTCCCGTGCGCACATCGAGGCGCAATACAACGCTTTCGCCGATGCCCTGAACGGCGTGCCGCACCTGGTGTGTTTCGCGGTCAAGGCCAACTCCAACCTGGGTGTGCTCAATGTCCTGGCGCGTTTGGGCGCCGGTTTTGACATCGTGTCCCGTGGCGAGCTGGAACGTGTGCTGGCCGCTGGCGGCTCGGCTGACAAGATCGTGTTCTCCGGTGTGGGCAAAACCCGTGACGACATGCGTCGCGCCCTGGAAGTGGGCGTGCACTGCTTCAACGTCGAGTCCACCGAAGAGCTTGAGCGCCTGCAGATTGTGGCCGCCGAAATGGGCGTTCGCGCGCCGGTCTCGCTGCGGGTCAACCCGGACGTCGATGCGGGCACGCACCCGTACATTTCCACCGGCCTGAAGGAAAACAAGTTCGGTATCGCCATCGCTGACGCCGAAGATGTGTACATCCGCGCCGCACAATTGCCGAACCTGGAAGTGGTTGGCGTCGATTGCCATATCGGCTCGCAACTGACCACCCTCGAACCTTTCATCGATGCGCTCGACCGCCTGCTGGCGCTGATCGACCGTCTGAGCGATTGCGGCATTTACCTGCGCCATATCGATCTGGGTGGTGGTTTGGGCGTGCGTTATCGCGACGAAGAGCCGCCGTTGGCCGGCGATTACATCAAGGCCGTGCGCGAGCGCATTGACGGTCGCGACCTGGCGCTGGTGTTCGAGCCCGGCCGCTTTATCGTGGCCAATGCGGGCGTGCTGCTGACCCGGGTCGAGTACCTCAAGCACACCGAACACAAGGATTTCGCCATCGTCGATGCGGCGATGAACGACCTGATCCGCCCTGCGTTGTACCAGGCCTGGATGGACGTGACCGCGGTTCGCCCGCGTGACACCGAAGCCCGTGCTTACGATATCGTCGGCCCGATCTGCGAAACCGGCGACTTCCTGGCCAAGGACCGCCAACTGGCCTTGGCCGAAGGCGATCTGCTGGCGGTGCACTCGGCTGGCGCGTATGGCTTTGTCATGAGTTCGAACTACAACACCCGTGGCCGCGCTGCCGAAGTTCTGGTGGATGGCGACCAAGCATTTGAAGTGCGTCGTCGCGAGACCGTAGCCGAGTTGTTTGCTGGCGAAAGCCTGCTGGCGGAGTAAACCCATGTTGCTGCGTTTTACTAAAATGCACGGCCTGGGCAATGACTTCATGGTTCTCGACCTGGTCAGCCAGCACGCGCATATCCTGCCCAAGCATGCCAAGCAATGGGGTGATCGGCACACGGGTGTCGGTTTTGATCAACTGCTGCTGGTTGAGGCACCGAGCAACCCGGAGGTGGATTTCCGTTACCGGATCTTCAACTCCGACGGTTCCGAAGTTGAGCAATGCGGCAACGGTGCGCGCTGTTTTGCGCGCTTCGTGCTCGACAAACGCTTGACCACCAAGCGCCAGTTCAAGGTCGAAACCAAAGGCGGCATCATCGAACTGAACGTGCGCAGCGATGGGCAAATCAGCGTCGACATGGGCCCGCCGCGTCTGATTCCTGCCGAGATTCCGTTTGTGGCCGATGCCCAGGCGTTGAGCTATGAGCTGGATGTCGACGGGCAGACCGTTGAGTTGGCGGCCGTGTCGATGGGCAACCCCCATGCGGTGCTGCGCGTCGACGATATCAACGCCGCGCCGGTGCATGAGCTGGGACCAAAAATTGAACATCACCCGCGCTTCCCGGCACGGGTCAATGTCGGTTTTCTTCACGTAATTGATCGCCAGCGCGGGCAACTGCGGGTCTGGGAACGTGGCGCCGGGGAAACCCAGGCCTGCGGTACCGGCGCGTGTGCCGCTGCTGTGGCCGCCATCAGCCTGGGCTGGATGGACTCGCCGCTGATCCTGGATTTGCCCGGTGGCCGTTTGTCCATCGAATGGGCCGGTCCAGGCCATTCGGTGATCATGACCGGCCCGGCGATGCGTGTTTACGAAGGACAAGTCCGTTTATGAGCGAGCGCAACCGATGACCGACAAGACGCAGCCCTTGGAACTCGACGCATCTGTGGATAACTCGCAGGCAGACACTGTTGCGGCCTACCTGCAGGCGCATCCGGACTTCTTCAACCAGCGCGATGAGCTGTTGCTGTCGCTGCGCATTCCACACCAGCGCGGCGACACGATCTCGCTGGTGGAGCGCCAGCTGGAGCTGTTGCGTGGTCGTAACATCGAGATGCGTCATCGGTTGTCCCAGTTGATGGACGTGGCCCGCGACAACGACCGCCTGTTCGAGAAAACCCGGCGCCTCAACCTCGCCTTGATGGACGCTACCAGCCTTGATGAACTGGTGATTGCCGTCGAAGACAGCTTGCGCCAGGACTTTCAGGTCCCCTTCGTCAGCCTTGTGCTGTTTGGCGACAACCCGATGCCGGTCGGCCGCTGGGTCAACAGTGCCGAGGCGCAACGCGCGCTGGGTGGTTTGCTGACGGAAGGCAAAGCGGTCAGCGGCAGCCTGCGCGAGCATGAGCTGGACTTCCTGTTTGGCGAAGAGCAGCGCAAGCAGATCGGTTCGACGGCCGTGGTGGCGCTCAACCATCTGGGTTTGCACGGCGTACTGGCGATTGCCAGTCGCGACCCGCAGCACTACAAGAGCTCGGTGGGCAGCCTGTTCCTGGGTTATGTCGCCGAAGTTCTGGGCCGGATGCTGCCGCGCTTTACCAACGCCCTGCGTTCGGTACGTTAGATGCAAGGTCAGCTGGACGCTTACTGCATTCACCTGCGCAGTGAGCGCCAGGTGTCGCCCCATACGCTGGAGGCTTACCGCCGCGACCTGAACAAGGTGCTGGGGTTTTGCGCCAAAGAATCAATCACCAGCTGGACTGCGCTGGATATCCAGCGCCTGCGCCAGCTGGTGTCACGTCTGCATCAGCAAGGGCAATCATCGCGCAGCATTGCGCGTTTGCTCTCG
Organism: Pseudomonas sp. B424; assembly: GCF_055408345.1. Taxonomy (NCBI): domain Bacteria; kingdom Pseudomonadati; phylum Pseudomonadota; class Gammaproteobacteria; order Pseudomonadales; family Pseudomonadaceae; genus Pseudomonas; species Pseudomonas sp. B424. The sequence goes on from NZ_JBUZTL010000007.1 coordinate 220,418, forward strand.
GCGGTGCGCGGGCTTTATCACTATCTCAATCGCGAAGGTTTGTGCGACCACGACCCGGCCAACGGCCTGGCCCCGCCCAAAGGTGAGCGTCGCCTGCCCAAAACCCTGGATACCGACCGTGCCCTGCAATTGCTGGAGGGTGCCATTGAGGACGACTTTATGGCCCAGCGCGATCAGGCCATTCTGGAGTTGTTCTACTCCTCGGGGCTGCGCCTTTCGGAGCTGACCGGGCTCAATCTGGAGCAACTGGACCTGGCAGACGGGCTGGTGGAAGTGCTCGGCAAGGGCAGCAAGACCCGCGTGCTGCCTGTGGGCAAGAAGGCCCGGGAGGCGCTGCAGGCGTGGTTGCCCTTGCGGGCTCTGGCCAACCCCGAGGACGACGCCGTGTTCGTCAGCCAGCGCGGCAGGCGTCTTGGGCCGCGAGCCATTCAACTGCGGGTCAAGGCAGCCGGAGAGCGCGAGCTGGGGCAGAACCTGCACCCGCACATGCTGCGCCATTCATTTGCCAGCCATCTGCTGGAGTCCTCCCAGGATTTGCGCGCCGTGCAAGAGTTGCTGGGGCATGCGGACATCAAAACTACGCAAATCTATACTCATCTGGACTTCCAGCATCTGGCATCGGTCTACGACAGTGCCCACCCACGGGCCAAACGCAGTAAGGACAGTGAATGACGATTGAGCTGATTACCTTCGACCTGGACGACACCCTGTGGGATACCGCACCGGTGATCGTGAGTGCCGAAGCGGTGCTGCGCGAATGGCTGGTTGTTAATGCACCAAAAGTGGGCGCTTTAGACGTTGAGGCATTTCAGGCCGTTCGCCAGCAGGTCTTGAGTGACGAGCCGCAACTGCGGCACCGGATCAGTGCGCTGCGCCGGCAGATCCTGTTTCATGCCCTGCAGGGGGCGGGTTACGTGAATGCTGCCAGCCTGGCCGATGATGCATTTGCCGTGTTCATCGAGGCGCGCCACGCCCTGGAAGTGTTCCCGCAGGTCGAGCCGATGCTGATCACCCTGGCCCGGGATTACGCCTTGGGGGTGGTCACCAACGGCAATGCCGATGTACGGCGAATCGGTCTGGGGCATCACTTCAAGTTTGTGTTGTGTGCCGAAGATATCGGCATCGCCAAGCCGGATGTGCGGTTGTTTCATGAGGCACTGGTGCGTGGTGGGGTGGCAGCGGGTTCGGCGGTGCATGTGGGCGATCATCCGGGCGACGATATCGCCGGTGCCCAGCAGGCGGGTTTGCGCGCGGTGTGGTTCAACCCGGGCGGCAAACACTGGGACGGCGACAAGGCCCCGGACGCCGAGATTGGCTGCTTGAGTGAGTTGCCGGCGGTGTTGAAAGCTCTCGGTTAGAGCCAACAACCATCGTGTAGCCGCTGATGAGCAGCGCGAGGCTGCGTAGCAGTCGTAAACCCTGAGTACTCATTTGCCCTGAAACACCGGGGTGTCCGATCTTCGACGGCTTCGTCGGGGTGCCGCATCACGCCGATCGCAGCTTTTGTTCCTCCAGGTTTCTACAAGATTCCCATCACCCACAAAAAAACCCGCAGCGACGGCGGGTTTTTTCTTCAAGCGAACAAGCTGCCCTTAGATAGGGCGGCTGCCGTACTTGTTGTCAGGCTTCTTGGGTGGGTCAGCCACCACGTTGGCCTCAACTTCCTGCACCTTGCCGCCTTTGGACAAAAACTCTTCCATGGCGCGAGCCAGAGCATCACGCTCCTTGTTTTTGGCTTCTACACTGGGCAGGTCATCAACCGACACCGCAGCCTTGGATTTGCCTTTGGCCGCAGGGGCCGGCGCATCTTCGCCACCGTCGTCGTCAGCAACGTCCTCAGCGGCCGTTTCCAGGCCCTCTTCGGTATCGTCGTCTTCGCCTACTTCGAGGTCATCATTTTCCAGATCATCGTCGCTCATGTTCTACCCCATGACATACGTAAAGCAGATTAGTTATAGACCAGCTGGGCCAACTGTCGACCACCGCTGGTGAAAAAGTAGCCTTGGGCAAACCGCGGCTCACGCCTCTTCATCGTTGTAACGCGAAGAGGGCTTGGTGAACACCGCCATTATCACGGTGTTCGCCTGAATAAACACCTTGCCAGGCGCCCAGTGCCAGATGCTCCAGCAGCACGGGACACGGGCCTTGAAAGCGTCGGGAGATCATCCTCGCCTTCGTCGTACTCGAGCATTGTTTTCTGCCCTTCGGCGCGCATTCTAGCGTGCTGAAGAAAAAAGCAAAGCGGCTAATAGTCGAGTTGCGCTGCAAGTGACTGTCGCATAAACAAGCGTAGAACTTGTCGGCCCCTGTAACGCGTAGGAGAAATCATTTCATTGGCGTGAATATCGTCTTGTTACAGGCAAAAAAAAACCCGGCAGGCCGGGTTTTTTTTAGGGGTAGTTACAGGTTATAGCCACGTTCGTTGTGTTGGGCCAGATCGAGGCCGACAGCCTCTTCCTCTTCAGCCACACGCAGACCCATCACGGCATCCAGTACCTTGAGAATGATGAAGGTCACAATCGCGGTGTAGATCACAGTGAAGGCGACGCCTTTGAACTGGATCCAGACCTGGGCTGCGATGTCGGTCACGGTGCCGAAGCCGCCCAGTGCCGGGGCTGCAAATACACCGGTGAGAAGAGCGCCGACGATGCCGCCGATGCCGTGTACGCCGAATGCATCCAGCGAGTCGTCATAGCCCAGCTTGCGCTTGAGGCTGGTGGCGCAGAAGAAACAGATGACACCCGCCGACAGGCCGATCACGATCGAGCCCATCGGGCCTACGGTGCCTGCAGCCGGAGTGATGGCTACCAGACCTGCAACCACGCCCGAGGCGATGCCCAGCGCGCTTGGTTTGCCGTGGGTGATCCACTCGGCAAACATCCAGCCCAGTGCGGCAGCGGCAGTTGCGATCTGAGTCACCAGCATCGCCATGCCGGCGGTGCCGTTGGCGGCAGCGGCCGAACCTGCGTTAAAGCCGAACCAGCCGATCCACAGCATGGCTGCGCCCACCAGGGTGTAACCCAGGTTATGCGGGGCCATCGGGGTGCTTGGGTAGCCTTTACGCTTGCCGAGCACGATGCACGCCACCAGGCCTGCGATACCGGCGTTGATGTGGACCACGGTGCCGCCTGCGAAGTCGAGTACGCCCCAATCCCACAGCAGGCCGCCGTTGCCGCTCCACACCATGTGCGCAATCGGCGCATAGACCAGGGTGAACCACACACCCATGAAGATCAGCATGGCCGAGAACTTCATGCGTTCGGCAAAGGCGCCGACGATCAGTGCCGGGGTGATGATGGCGAAGGTCATCTGGAAGGTGATGAACACGGCTTCCGGGAACAACGCGGTGGATGAGGTCAGGCTTGCCGGCGTTACACCCGCCAGGAAGGCTTTGCTGAACCCGCCGATGAACGAATTGAAGTTGGTGACGCCCTGCTCCATGCCAGTGGTGTCGAACGTGATGCTGTAGCCATAAATGACCCACAGGATGCTGATCAGACCGGTAATGGCGAAGCACTGCATCATCACGGAAAGAATGTTTTTGGAGCGCACCATGCCGCCGTAGAACAGCGCCAGGCCGGGAATGGTCATAAACAGCACCAAAGCGGTTGCAGTCAGCATCCAGGCGGTATCGCCGGAGTTGAGGACTGGAGCAGCCACTTCGTCTGCCGCCATGGCCAGGCCAGGCATTACGACGGACAGCAGGGCTCCGAGCCCTGCGATTTTACGCAGAGTCATAGTGTTTTCTCCTGGGGCGTTGGGGTTTGGCGGCTTAGATTGCGTCGGTATCGGTTTCGCCGGTACGGATGCGAATAGCCTGTTCCAGATTGACCACGAAAATCTTGCCGTCACCAATCTTGCCGGTGTTGGCTGCCTTGGTTATCGCCTCGATAACCCGATCAAGATCCTTGTCGTCGATGGCGACATCAATCTTCACCTTTGGCAGAAAATCGACCACGTATTCCGCGCCGCGATACAGCTCGGTGTGACCCTTCTGCCGGCCGAAGCCTTTAACCTCAGTAACGGTAATGCCTTGTACGCCGATTTCGGACAGCGACTCGCGCACGTCGTCTAACTTGAACGGCTTGATAATGGCGGTGACTAGCTTCATGAAACTTCTCCCGAATTGGTGGACTTGCCCCAGGAAAACAAACCCGGCTCAAGTCTAAGCGCAGTGTCTGGCTTTGTAACGCGTCGTTAGCCTTCTTCAGGCTGCACAACGTGCGTAAATCGCTGGTGACGAAAACACTCCTTGAACCACCTGCCGCACTGCCTTCGTCACAGCTGCTGCATCAGTGCATGAGTCATGTACGACTAAGCAGAAACCTTGCCATGTCTGGAAAAGTCAGCAATTACAGAGATTTATGGGAAGTTGATGGCTTTTGGCCTGATTTTCCGGGGTATTTGTGCTCGAAGATGGTGCATGGCCGGCACAGGGGGTGCGCGAAAAATGTGCAGAAGCCCGCCGGCAATGAGCCCTGATACCCCGTGATACACTCGGCGCCATCAGTTTTAAGGACCTTACCCATGCTCGCGCCCAAAGACCTTCTCGACGCCCTTGGTGGCCACGCTTCACGCTTGTTCAGCGGCGAAACCGCGCTGCCGCGCAACGAAATCGAAAGCCAGTTCAAAGCCTTGCTGCAAAGTGGCTTCAGCAAACTGGACCTGGTGAGCCGCGAAGAATTCGACAGCCAGATGGTGGTCCTGGCCCGCACCCGTGCGCGCCTCGAAAGCCTGGAGGCCAAAGTGGCCGAGCTGGAAGCCAGGCTGTTGCCGCCGACCGAGTAATGCTCAACGGCGGTGCGTATCACAAAAACAAGGACGTTTTCACATGCTGGTCATGAACCCTTTGGTGCCCGAGATGATCGCCTCGGATCTTGCCCGCAGCTTGCACTACTACTGTGAGGTGCTCGGCTTCAAGATCGAGTACCAGCGGCCCGAGCATCATTTTGCGTTTTTATCGTTCCATGGCAGCCAGTTGATGCTGGAGCAGGACGACCTTGAAGAGTCGTCCTGGCGTGTCGGCCCACTGGAGCCGCCGTTCGGTCGCGGCATGAACCTCTCGATCAAGTGCCCGCACGCCCCGGGCCTGATTGGCCGCCTTGAAGCGGCAGGCCACACCTTGCGCAAACCCCTCGAAGAACGCTGGTATCGCAGCAACGACGTGCTGTTTGGCGAGCGCAACTTTTTGGTGCTCGACCCGGATGGCTACTTGTTACGCTTTGCCGAGGACCTGGGGACCAAAGCGCTATAGGACATGTGCAGAAAAATCAGCCAGCCCCCAGTAATTCCTGCAGGTGCTGGCTTGCCAGCGATGGCATCGCTTCGCACCGTCAGATGAATCAAGTTTCCTGTATCGCGAACAAGCTCGGAATCCCCAGTGTTTTGCGTACCCATTCACATCCCGTATCCATTCCCCCCCTGACCTTGGTCGACGACTCGCGCAGGATGCATTTTTTGCAAACTCAAGGAATGAGTCATGGCTCTGGCTATCGTTTACAGCCGCGCCCAGGTCGGCGTGGAGGCGCCAGCGGTTACGGTCGAAGCGCATCTGGCCAATGGGTTGCCGGCGTTAACCCTGGTCGGGTTGCCCGAAACTGCGGTCAAGGAAAGCAAGGACCGGGTGCGCAGCGCGATTCTTAATTGCGCGCTTGATTTCCCGGCCCGGCGTATCACTCTCAATCTCGCACCCGCCGATCTGCCCAAGGACGGCGGGCGCTTTGATGTGGCCATTGCTCTGGGCATTCTGGCCGCCAGCGGGCAATTGCCTGCTGCGGCGCTGGAACAGGTGGAGTGTCTGGGTGAGTTGGCCCTGTCGGGCGCGATCCGGCCCGTTCAGGGCGTGTTGCCTGCCGCACTGGCGGCGCGGGCGGCGGGCCGGACCCTGGTGGTGCCGCTGGCCAATGCCGAAGAGGCTTGCCTGGCATGCGGGTTGCGGGTGATCGCGGTCGAACATCTGTTGCAGGTGGTGGCGCATTTCGCCGGGCGCTCGGTGATCGAGCCCTATGTCGCCAGCGGATTGCTGCACGTGGTCAAGCCCTACCCCGACTTGAGCGATGTCCAGGGTCAGCTTTCAGCCAAGCGGGCGCTGTTGATCGCCGCAGCTGGCGGCCATAATTTATTGTTCACCGGCCCGCCCGGCACCGGCAAAACCCTGCTGGCCAGCCGGCTGCCCGGCTTGTTGCCGCCACTCAACGAGCAAGAGGCGCTGGAAGTGGCGGCCATCCAGTCGGTGGCCAGTCATGTGCCGTTGAGTTGCTGGCCACAGCGCCCTTTTCGCCAGCCGCACCATTCTGCCTCCGGCCCGGCATTGGTGGGCGGCGGTGTAAAACCTATTGATAAATGCAAATGCACACCAAAGCATGATAATTTCTATTTTTATCTGATAATGAAGCTTTGGAAGCGACGTGAATTTTATCCCCCAGCTAGCCGACGACCCCCGCATCTGGGAAATCCTCGGGATCAGAGAAGTAAGCTGTATTGATGAAGATCCGTCTGCGCTTTCCCTGCAGTTTTTCTGCTTTTGTGATGAGAATCCTCCGCCGCGAGCCAAGCAACACGTCCGCGTGCTGAATCTTCCTATAGCCGCCATCAAGCATGTGAAACCCGGCTCTCGTTGGAAAAACGGGGAAAGAGCAACAGGGGTGCTCAGATGGTGCAAGACACGTCCAGTAAACCCGTCTCAGGCGAAACTGGTTCTCTGTCGGCGGCCTCACTCTACAGAGGATGTAATAAAAAAAATTTCCCGCGCAAAAGATCCCCACCTCTCGTTTACGAAACTCATTAATCACATATTTTACAAAGGTTCTCACTACTCAGTTCGAATACCATGCTCAGAACTGATCAGACATTTCTTATTTCCCACGCTGCGGTTTGGGGCATCAGTCATGACGGGGAAGTTTGACGAATATGTCGGGATTAACAAAACAGAACCTAATACCCTCCAGCGCAGCGCAACTAAACGAGAGAAGATGACGACAAAATACTTGAGCTCCTCTGCTGAAGGCCTAAGAGCTGTGCGGCACCCCTTCAAAACGCTTCAAATGTCATATATTAATAGAATGGCAACTCGTAATTACTTTCCGATTCTCTTGTCTGCCGTTATCCCCGCTGCTGGCTATATCGATATTCGAATGAGCGTGATTGGAGGTACTACTGACGATACCGTCGCCGTGCAATTACATGGAAGCACAGGGGGACTTTCACGCTATTACAATGGATGAAACTCGTGGTAAAAGCTGCTTGGGTAATTGCACAGACTTACCCTCCGACCACCGAAGTGTAGGAGGACTTATTGGTTCCTTCTTGTGTTAGGAGCTTCTCGGGGAGCTCGGAGACGACATCCCAGGTTTAAAAGTGGCGTTAGTGGCTCCACAGTTCAAAAAATTAATCTGGCCGTAAGGAAAAGAAATCTTTCACTTAAGGGCTTAAAACAATGTTAAAGGAAAGAAATATTCCCCTTGCACGACCAGTGTACCGAGCGTGAAGTCTGTATGACGGTAAGCGGATGGTGAACTCACCTACCGAATCGCCCTCATGGCTGGGATCAAGTAGGTGAGTGGTGGTTGTACGAAACCTTGCTCTGAAACGATGCATTCGATCCCGCGGCAGTTTCATACGGCTTTTTCCTTAAGGGTTAGTGGATACAACCCGAGAGGTTCCGACGGCGCATTAAGCTGTAGGCTGCCGGTATGACAAACAGGGAAAGCAAGGGAGCTGTGACCATCCCGCCGACCATTGGCGCGGCGATGCGACTCATCACTTCACTGCCGGTTCCG